>PMNQ01000265.1 GCA_003162555.1 Gammaproteobacteria bacterium
TAGCAGATGTTCTTCATCAGGATACGCGTGCGCGCACCATTGAAATTCTCGTTGCACATGCGCGCCAGTGGCGCGCCCAGCACCGTCACGTCATCGCGCATCTGCAGCAGCGCGGGCCGTGGCCAGGTCGAGTCGTAGAGGAAATAACCGCCCGAGCTGACCTCCTGCAGGTCGCGCGCGTAGGTCTCGGAATTCAGCGCCACCATCATGTCGACCGCACCGCTCCGTGCACGGTGGCCGTCGCGCGTCACGCGGATCTCGTACCAGGTCGGCAGGCCCTGGATGTTCGACGGAAAATAATTCTTGCCCACCACGGGCACGCCGCTGCGGAACACGGCTTTCATCAGCAGGCCGTTGGCACTGGCCGAGCCGGTGCCGTTGACGGTGCCGATCTTGATGACGAAATCGTTTACGCGATTTGGCGCTGCGAATGGCATGCGGGCTCACCGTCTCCTGCGTGGGGCCAATGGATCGTGGATTTCTGCATGTCCCAGGCCGCCGTCGGGCAGCGCTCCGCGCACAATCCACAGTGCACGCACAGGTTCTCGTCCTTGACCATGACGCGGCCGGTTTGCTTGAGCGCCTGCGACACGTACAGGGGCTGCGTCAGCACCTTGGCCGGCGCGTGCAACCGGGTGCGCAGCTCCGCTTCCTCGCCGCCAGCGGTAATCGTCAGGCAGTCGACCGGGCAGATATCAATGCAGGCGTCGCACTCGATGCACAGCTTCGCTTCGAACACGGTCTGCACATCGCAGTTGAGGCAGCGTTGCGCTTCCTGCGCAGCCTGCTGAGGGTTGAAACCCAGCTCGACCTCGATGTTGACCTTCTTGAACCGCTCCTTGAGCGAGACGTGCGGCACCAGGCGCCGCTCAAGCGACGCATAGTCATTGCTGTAGGCCCACTCGTGCACGCCCATCTTGACGCTGCTGAGCTTGACTGTGGCCGCGGGCCGCTCGCTCAACGGTTTTCCCTGCAGGAAGCTGTGCACGGAAATCGCAGCCTGATGGCCGTGCTCGACCGCCCAGATGATGTTCTTCGGACCGAAAGCCGAGTCGCCGCCGAAGAACACTTCCTTGCGCGTCGATTGAAAAGTGCCAGCGTCAACCTTCGGCACGCTCCACTTGTCGAACTCGATGCCGAGGTCGCGTTCGATCCAGGGAAACGCATTCTCCTGGCCGATCGCCAGGATCACGTCGTCGCAGGGCAGCAGCTCTTCGCCCACGACGCGCTCGGCGGTGATGCGTCCGTCCTTGAGTTCGTACTCCATCTTTTCGAACAGCATGCCGGTGAGCTTGCCGTTCTCGATGACGAAACGTTTCGGCGCACGGTTGATGACGATCTCGACGTTCTCGGCCTCGGCATCCTCGAGCTCCCAGTCGGAGGCCTTGAAGAAGCCGCGCGGCTTGCGCGCCATGACCTTGACGTTTTTCGCGCCGAGACGGAGCGAAGTGCGGCAGCAATCCATCGCGGTGTTGCCGACACCGATGATCAGTACACGCTCGCCGATTTTATCGACGTGTTCGAAGGCCACCGACTCGAGCCAGTCGATGCCGATGTGAATGCGGTCGGTATCGCGCCGGCCCGGCAGGTCCAGCTCCTTGCCCTTGGGAGCGCCCGAACCCACGAATACCGCATCGAACCCCTGCTTTTCCAGCAGCTCACGCATGCTCGCCACCGGACTGTCCAGCTTGAGCTCGACGCCCAGGTCGAGGATCAAGCCGATCTCCTCATCGATGACGGTCGCCGGCAACCGGAATGAGGGAATATTGCTGCGCATCAGTCCGCCTGGCGTGCCGAGCCGCTCGAAGATCACCACTTCGTAGCCGAGCGGCGCCAGATCGTTTGCGAGCGTGAGCGAAGCGGGGCCGGCGCCGACACAGGCGACGCGCTTGCCATTGCGCTCAAAGGGACCACGCGGCACGCGTCCGGTGAGTTCGCCTTTCAGATCCGCCGCGACGCGTTTCAGGCGGCAGATCGCGACCGGTTTTTCCTCGACGCGTCCGCGCCGGCAGGCCGGCTCGCAGGGACGGTCGCAGACTCTGCCCAGGATGCCTGGAAATACGTTGGATTCGCGGTTCAGCAGGTAGGCGTCGGTATGACGTCCCTGCGAGATCAGGCGGATGTACTCGGGCACGTCGGTGTGCGCGGGACAGGCCCACTGGCAATCTACAACACGATGATAATGGTCAGGATTTGTGGTATCGGTAGGGTTCATTGGCCGCTGTGTATGGCAAAACACCCGCTTTTGGGCGAGAGTGAGTGATGAGTGTACCCGCCCCTGTCGAGATTCGCCTGCACACGCGCTCGCGCCTGCTCGAAGTGTCGTTTGACGATGGTGCGCGCTTCGAGTTGCCGGCCGAGTACCTGCGCGTGCACTCGCCGTCGGCGGAGGTGCAGGGGCATGGCGCGGGTGAAGGTGTGCTCGTCACCGGCAAGCAGCAGGTCGGGATTCGCGCGGTGGAGCCGATTGGTCACTACGCGGTGCGCCTGGTTTTCGACGACGGGCACGCCACCGGACTGTACACGTGGAAATACCTGCACGAACTCGGCACGCAGCGCGAAGCGCGCTGGCGCAGCTATCTGCAGCGAGTGGCGAACGCGGGTGTTGCAGGTGGCGATGGGCAGGAGCCTCCACAGAAAAAGAAAGGCCGGGTTATTCACCCGGCCAATTCCTGACAAGACCCCCACTGATTGGCCCCTTTGGGTTACCAACCGGACGGGGATTTTAAACAACTGCAGCCAAAATGATACAGGCGCGCGAAAATAGTTTTCTTACTGCAGCGCATACAATTTTTGGCCGCAAAGATCGCGTTCATTAAGGTCAATAGAATCGATTCTCGCAGCGGAGTTCACGATTGAGTCCAGGCGAATCACAGACCACTGATTTCGGCTTCGAACAGGTACGGAAAGAGGACAAAGCGAGCCGAGTGCGCGCGGTTTTCGATTCCGTCGCGAACCGCTACGACCTGATGAACGACCTGATGTCGGGCGGTGCGCACCGGCTCTGGAAGCAGTTCGCGCTGTCGCTGACTGGGCTTAAGCTGGGTGGCCGGGTGCTCGATGTGGCGGGGGGCACCGGCGATCTGGCTGTTGGACTGGCGCGACAGGTGGGACGCTCCGGTCTGGTGATGCTTACAGACATCAACGCCGCGATGCTGGGCGCCGGCCGCGACCGGCTGATCGACGCCGGCCTGGTCGGCAACGTGCTGTGTGCGCAGGCGGACGCCGAGGCGCTCCCGTTCGCCGATGGCAGCTTTGACTGCGTGACGATCGGATTTGGGCTGCGCAACGTCACCGACAAGGCGCGGGCGCTCGCCTCGATGCGGCGCGTGCTGAAACCCGGCGGCCAGCTGCTGGTGCTGGAATTCTCCAGACCTACTACACCTTCATTGCAGGCTCTGTACGACGCCTATTCATTCAAGCTGCTCCCGATGCTCGGCCGTGTCGTCGCCGGCGACGCCGACAGTTACCGCTATCTGGCCGAATCGATCCGCCGCCATCCGGATCAGGAAACGCTACTGGCCATGCTGCGCGACGCGGGTCTGGCGGAATGCCGTTATCACAATCTGATGGGCGGCATCGTCGCCGTGCATCGCGGCTACCGGCTCTAGGGCTCGCGCGATGTTCGAGGCGCAGATCAACGGCTACCTGGCGCGTGCGCTCGAAGACTCGCCGCGCGCGCGCGAGCTGTGTGTCGCGCTTGAGGGCCGCCGCATTGAGCTCAACATCGCTGGTTTCCCGGGCCCGCTATTGCTGACCGCAACTGGCGGCGCACTGCAGTACTCGGGCAGCGCTTCGGCCGCGGCGGCCACGGCGGCCGATGTGACGGTGAGCGGCAGTCCGCTGGCCCTGCTGGCGCTCGCACGCGGCGACTCCGACGTCGCGCTCGCGCAGGGCAACGTCGCCGTCAGCGGGGATGAAGACCTGATGCGGCAGTTCCAGGAACTCGCGCGGCTCCTGCGCCCGGATACCGAGGCTGCCGCAGGCCGCGTCATCGGCAGGATTCCCGCGCACCTGGCGGCGCGCGCCGTCGGAGCGCTGGCCGGCTGGAGCCGCGGCGCCGGAGATTCGCTGGCGCGCAATGCAGCCGATTACCTCGCGCACGAAAGCCGCG
>PMNQ01000111.1 GCA_003162555.1 Gammaproteobacteria bacterium
CTGGGGCTGATGTGGCCCATCTACACCATCACCGGCTTCGATGCGTCGGCGCATACCTCCGAAGAAACGGTGGATGCCTCGCGTGCCGCGCCGCGCGGCATGGTGCGCTCAGTGGTGATCTCGATGCTCGCCGGCTGGCTTTTGCTCAGTCCCTTCGTGCTGGCGATTCCGGACATGGACGCAGCCGCGACCAGTGGCTGGAATGTGTTCTTCGATGTGACCAAGGCAGTGCTGCCGGCGTGGCTGCTGCTGACGATCAACATCGGCATTCTGGTCTCGCAGTATCTGTGCGGACTGGCCACCGTGACTTCCTGCTCGCGCATGATCTTTGCGTTTGCGCGTGATGGCGGGCTGCCCGGCTCCGGCGCATTGCGCCGCGTGCACAGCAAGTTCCGGGTGCCAGTGGCCGCGATCTGGACCGGCGCCATTCTCGGCATCCTGTTCACCACCTACACGCCGGTGTACAGCACCGTGGTGTCGGTGTGCGTGATCTTCCTGTTCATCTCCTACGGCCTGCCCGTCATCCTGGGCTTTTTCGCGTGGGGCAAGAGCTGGACCAAAATGGGGCCGTGGAATATGGGCGAGGGCGCCTACAAGGCCATTGCGCTGCTGGTGTTCCTGTCGATGGTGCTGATCTTCGCGCTGGGCATCCAGCCGCCGAACGACAAGGCGCTGCCCATCACGGTGGGCTTCCTGATACTCACAGGCGTGGTCTGGTTCGGCTTCGAGCGGCGCCGCTTCAAGGGCCCACCGCAGGGTGTGATGATCCAGAGCCGCATGCAGGAAATCCGTGAGGCCGAGAAGGCAGTCGGCGAAACCGCCTGACGCGCCGCTCCAGCATGCAAGCCGATCAGGTCAGGAGCGCGGCCGACGCGCGCGCCATCGTCGAAGAGCGCGGACTCATGCACGTCAAGGTGGGCGTGTTCGACAACGATGGCGTGCTGCGCGGCAAGTACATGGGTCGCGACAAGTTCTTCGCGGCACTCGACAAGGGCTTCGGCTTCTGCGACGTGGTGCTNNTAGCTGCCGCTCGAGGGCAATATGCTGTTGTTCCTCGGCGAGTTTGCCGAGGCCGCCGAGAGCGTGTGTCCGCGCGCGGTGCTGCGGCGGGTGCTGGCCAGGGCGGCGGGGCTGGGCTTCAATGTCAGCGCCGCGGCCGAGTTCGAGTTCTTCATGTTCCGCGAGACGCCGGACAGCGTGCGCGACAAGGGCTATCGCGGCCTGCAGACGCTGACGCCCGGATACTTCGGCTATTCCATGCTGCGCAGCTCGGTTCACAGTGAGTTCTATCACGCGCTGCTGAAGATGTGCGAAGACATGCGCTTTCCGCTCGAAGGGCTGCACACCGAGACCGGACCGGGCGTGCTCGAGGCGGCCATCCAGTACACCGAAGCACTCGAGGCCGCTGATCGTGGCGCGTTGTTCAAGACTTTCACCAAGGTGCTGGCGCAGCGCAGCGGCTACATGGCGACCTTCATGGCCAAGTGGTCAAAAGACTGGCCGGGCCAGAGTGGACACCTGCATGTCTCGCTGCAACAGCGCAAGGACGGCGCAGCAGTGTTCTACGACGCGGCGCAACCGCAGGGCATCTCACGCGAGATGCGCTGGTTCATCGGTGGCCAGCAGGCGCTGATGCCCGAGGTGCTGGCCATGGTGGCTTCGACCGTNNGAGAATCGCACCACGGCGCTGCGGGTGATTCCCGGCGGCGCGAACAGCCAGCGCGTCGAGTACCGCATCGCGGCGGCCGACATCAATCCCTACCTCGGGCTGGCGGCTGCGATTGGTTCCGGGCTGTGGGGCATCGAGCATCAGATCGAACCCGATGCCGCCATCGAGGGCAATGCGTACGATCGCAAACATCCGGCCCGGCGGCAGTTGGCGCGCACCCTGACCGAGGCCGCGGAGTGGCTGGCGAAATCAAAGCCGGCACGCGAACTGTTCGGCGAACCGTTCGTCGAACACTTTGCCGCCAGTCGTGAGTGGGAGGAGCGCGAGTTCCGTCGCGCCGTCACCGACTGGGAACTGGCGCGTTACTTCGAAATCATCTGACCTGAAGGTTCCCCGATGACGGCAATCCAGCAGACCATCAGTCCGGTCGATGGCAGCGTAGTCGTTGAGCGGCCACTGGCATCACAGGCGCAGATCGACGCGGCCCTGGGGCGGGCGCAGGCGGCGCAGAGCGCGTGGCGCATGGTGCCGCTGACGGAACGTGCTGCCATCCTCGGCCGCTTCTGCGATGCCTTCGAAGCGCATGCAGTCGCGATTGCGCGCGAACTGACGCTGCAGATCGGCCGCCCGATCCGCTACGCGCCCAATGAAGTGCGCGGCATGCTGGAGCGCGCACGCTACATGATCGCGATTGCGCCGGATGCACTTGCAGATGTCACGCCTGAATCCAAGGCGGGCTTCCAGCGCTTCATGCGCCGCGAGCCGCTGGGCGTGGTGCTCACGGTGGCGGCGTGGAATTATCCCTACCTGATTGCCGTGAACAGCGTGGTGCCGGCGCTGATGGCGGGCAATGCCGTGATTCTCAAGCATTCGGCGCAGACGCCGCTGTGTGCCGAGCGTTTTGCCCAGTGCCTTGAGGCGGCGGGGCTGCCAGCCGGCGTGTTCCAGGTGCTGCACATGGCGCATGCCGATACCGAGCGCATCATCGGCGATGCGCGCATCGATTTTGTGGCATTCACCGGTTCGGTCGCCGGCGGTCACGCCGTGCAGCAGGCCGCCGCCAGGCGATTCATCGGCCTGGGGCTGGAACTCGGCGGCTGTGATCCCGTATATGTGCGGCAAGACGCTGATCTCGCGCACGCGATCGAGAACATCGTCGATGGTGCGTACTTCAATTCCGGGCAGTCCTGCTGCGGCCTGCAGCG
>PMNQ01000167.1:0-13213 GCA_003162555.1 Gammaproteobacteria bacterium
TCGGCCGCCGGCGTGCTGCTGGCGCGCGTCACCCAGACCAAGTCCAAGGAAGACGTGCACTACGTCGGTGTGGCCACCGGCATGAATTCGCTGATCCGCCCGGCTTTGTATGGCGCCTGGCATGAGATCGTCAACCTGACCCGCCTCGATGAAGCCGCCACTGAGCTGGTCAACATCGTCGGCCCGATCTGCGAATCGAGCGACTNNCCGCCTGCTGCCGCCCACGCTCGAGGGCGACGTGCTGCTGATCGCCAATGCCGGCGCTTACGGCCGCGCCATGAGTTCCAGCTACAACCTGCGTGCGCCGGCGGTGGAACTGGTGCTGTAGAAAAATGCGGCGCTGTCGGCAGATTGACGCCAGACTTGAGCTCCCCTTGCCGCAAATGCGAACGACATCACAGCCGTTGTGTGTCATATCGCAAGAATTCACTCCACAGCGGGCCTTCACGGGCCCGTTGCCACAGGCAAGTCATCCAGTCTTCTCAAGGAGTGCTTATGCGTAAGATCCTCACAGCAACGATGGCGGCCGCGGCCGTTGCCGCTGCCGGCAGCGCCAGTGCCGCCACCACCACCACGACTTTTGGCGTTACCGCTACGGTCCTCAAGACCTGTTCGGTGGCGGCAAATCCGCTTGGTTTCGGCAACTACACGCCCGGCTCGGGCGCGCTGGCTGCCAACACGACCGTCAACGTCAAGTGCACGAAGGGCACGACCTTCACCGTGGCGCTGAACGGCGGTACCACCGCTGGCGGCACGATCTCGCAGCGCCTGATGAGCAATGGCACGGACACGTTGCAGTACAACCTGTACACGACCGCGGCCTTTGCCACGCTGTTCGGCGACGGCACGACCGGCAGCACGATGCCTGGCACGGGCACGGGTATTGCCACGGCGGTTGCGCTGACAGTGTTCGGAAGCCTGCCGGACAATGCCACCAACCAGAACGTCTCGACCGGTGCGTATTCCGACACGATCAACGTGACGGTCACGTATTGATCCACTGACTGCAGTGCACCTTGAGACCCGCTAGCGAACAGCGGCCGGCAATGGCCGGTTCTGTCACTGCGTGGATGCTGATGCTCGCGGCGGCCGGTCCGGCCGCCGCGGGCACATTCAGCATCGCGCCGGTGCGCATCGAGCTGCAGGGCTCGCAGCGCACCGCGGTGCTCACCGTGCACAATGACGACGCGGCGCCGCTGGTGGTACAGGTCTCGGCGCTGAACTGGACGCAGACGGGCGGCGAGGAAAGCAACGCGCCGACCCGTGAACTGCTGGCGACGCCGCCGGTGTTCACGCTGCCGCCCAACGGCGAGCAGATCGTGCGCGTCGCGCTGCGGCGCGAGCCGGATGCGACGCGCGAACTCGATTACCGCCTGCTGCTGGCCGAAGTGCCGCAGCCGGCTGACAAGAATTTCACCGGCCTGCGCGTGGCGCTGCGCCTGAGCATCCCGGTGTTCGTCAAAGCTGCCAGCGTGGGCGCTGCCTCGCTCCACTGGCGCGCGCATTGGCTACCCGACGGCGGGGGGCTGGCGCTGAGCGCCACCAACGACGGATCGACGCACCAGCAGGTCAGCGATTTCACGCTGCATTTCGCCGGGAGCGAGGCGCTGGCGCGCGGCGTGGTCAGCCGCTACGTGCTGCCGGGCAGCACTGTGACCTGGAAGATTGCGCCGCCGGCAGGCGTCGCGCACGACGCCGCCATCAGCATCCGCGGCGCCAGCGATCAGGGAGATTTCCAGGCCGACGTCGCGTTCGCGGGTCCTTAAGATTCCGGGCGCGGCGCGATGTGCCCATATCCCAGGTTCTCGGTGCGGCGGTTTAACCTAGTCTGGCCCCTGTGCCTGCTCGGCCTCGCCGCCGCCGTCCACGCCGATATGGCGCCGGCGCCCGATGATGGCATGCGCGAGTCCGTCATGAGCGTCAACGTCAACAGCCAGCCGCAAAGCGAAACACTGATCGTGCTGCGCGATGCAAGCGGCGCGCTGTGGATCGACGCGGCCGACTTTCCGCGCCTGCGCCTGTTGACGCCGCCCGGCAGTGGCATTGTCCACCAGGGGCGGCACTTCCTGCCGCTCGCGGCCGTGCCGGGTGTCAGCATCGAACTAGACGAATCGGCGCAGTCCATCGCCGTGAACGCCGCGCCGGCGGCATTTGCGGCCACGCGCGTGAGCGCTTCGCCCAATGCGGAGCCGTCCACTGGCGGCGCGAGTCCCGGCGCCTTCCTCAATTACCAACTCAGCGCGCAACGCGTGGCGGGCGAGAACCTGACCGGCGCCTACGCGGAGCTCGGCGCGTTTGCGGCCAGGGGCGTGTTGCTGAACTCGGGCGTGGTGCGCACGCTCGACGGGCAGACGCAGGCGGTGCGGCTCGATTCCAGTTTCACGATGGATTTTCCCTCGCGCATCGAACGCCTGACCTTTGGCGATGCGATCAGCGATGGCAGCACCTGGGGAAGCGCGGTGCGCTTCGCCGGAATAGGCTGGGGCCGCAATTTCTCGTTGCGCCCGGACCTGATCACGGCACCACTGCTGACCGCATCCGGAACGGCGCTGGTGCCGTCGACGGTCGATGTGTACGTGAACAACCAGAAGGTCTCGAGCGCGACGTTGCCACCGGGCCCGTTCATCATCGACCAGCTGCCGGTCGTGACCGGCGCCGGGCAGGTGAGCGTCGTGGTGCGCGACGCGCTGGGCCGCGAGCAGCAGGTGACGCAGCCGTTCTATTCCAGCCTGCAGCTGCTCGCACCGGGACTCAGCCAGTACGAGGTGGATCTGGGCAAGGTGCGCCGTGACTACACCAGCGCCAGCGCGCACTACGGCGAGTTGATGGGCACCGGCAGCTACCGGCGCGGATTCAGCGACTCGCTGACACTGGAAGCGCACGCCGAATTCCTGGAGCACAAGGCGCAGGCGGCCGGTGCGGCCGGCGCCGTGTCGCTGGGACATTTCGCGGTTGTGAATTTCACGGCCGCCGCGGGCGGCGGGCCCGGTACCTCCGGATCGCTGTACGGCTTCGGCATTGAGCGGCAGGGCCATCGGATCAGCTTCGCTGCCAGCACTTCGGTGGCGAGCGACGGTTACCGCCAGATCTCGTCCGCGGAAGTGGCAGCACTCCAGTTCCGCCGGCGCGACCTGGCGCAGGTGGGATTGAACCTGCAGCGCTTTGGTTCGCTGTCGGCGGTAATCGTGCGGCAGACCTTTGCGACCCTGCCCACCAACCAGACTGCGAGCCTGACCTACAACCGAACCATCACCGAACGCGGCTCCTTGAACCTGACTGCGACGCGCAGCAGCCAGGGCGGCGATGTTGGCCGCAGCCTGTTCCTCGGCTTCACAATCGCGCTGGCCGAGCGGCGAGCGGCCGTGATCACGGCCAGCAGCGGCAGCGGAGCGGGAGCGCCGGACGACGAGCTGTACGCAACCTATATCCAGAATCCGCCGCGCGGTCCCGGACAGGGCTGGCGCCTGGGCGGTTCGAGCCGCGGCAACTACGACGGCGAACTGCGCGAGCAGTGGAATGTCGGCGATTTGCAGCTGCTGGCGGCGCGCAACCACGGCGTCAGCGGCGAAAGCGCATTCTGGAGCGGCGCGGCCACCCTGCTCGACGGCGAGCTGCGCGCCACGCGGCAGGTGATCGGCAGCTTTGCCATGGTGGACATCGCGGGCATTGCCAATGTCCCCGTATACCTGGATCACCAGCTGGTGGCGCACACCGACCAGCAGGGCCATGCGCTGCTCCCGGATCTGCTGCCCTACGAGGCAAATCGGGTCAACATCGAACCGGTGGAATTGCCGCTCGACACCAGCATTGGCGCGAACACGCTGACCGTGACGCCGCGCTATCGCAGCGGCGTGGTCGTGAAGTTTCCGGTCGAGCGTGTGCGCGGCGGCACTTTCCGCCTGGTGACGCCGAAGGGTTCGCCGATTCCGGCTGGCGCCAGCGTGCGCTTCATGGACGCGGTCTTTCCGGTAACCTATGACGGAGTGACATACGTAACAGGTTTCGACCACGGTACCGCTGGCTCGGCGCAATGGGACGGCGGGCGTTGCGGCTTCCGGCTCGATCCGCCGCCCGAGAATGATCCGCTGCCGGACATGGGAACGATCATCTGCCGTCCGCTGGCCGGCCTGGAGCAGCGGCCATGAGCCGGCGCACCATGAGCCGGCGCAATGCTGCAATGGCGTGGCTGGCGGCTTGCACATTGCTGCTGCCTGCGCTGGCCACAGCGGCCGTGACCTGCACGGCTTCGTCCACCAGCACGGCCTTCGGCGTTTACAATCCGCTCAGCGCCACGCCCACGTACGCGAACGGCGACGTGCAGGTGGTCTGCACATTGTTGAGCGGCGGTGCGACCACAGTAACGCTGGTGTCGAGCTACAGCACCGGCGCGAGCGGCAGCTATGCCATGCGCACGATGCTCTCGGGCGCGAACAAGCTGAACTACAATCTTTTCTTCGACGCTGCCTACACATCGATCCGCGGCAATGGCACCGGCGGCTCGGCCACTGGTGGCGCGACGCTGAATCTGACAGCGGCGAATCCCACGCAGACGGCCAGCGGCACGATCTATGGCCGCATCCCAGCCGGCCAGGACGTGGCCGCAGGAGCCTATGCCGACACGATCGTCGTCACGATCACATATTGAGCGGCCAATCGAACGGCCTGTTGAGCCGCCTATTGAGCGAGCCTAAAGTGGCCGCGCGCGCAGCTGCAGCGGCCAGGCGTACAGGCCGGGCGCCAGACCCGCGGCCAGGTTGAAGCGCATGTGCAGGCGCAAGTCGCGCGCGGGTGCGCCTGGCCAGCGTTGCACGATCGCGCCGCCCTCGGCGCCCAGCGTCACGCCCGCGTCGAGACCATCGATCGCGACGGCCGTAAACCACAGACTCTGCGTGGTCACGTCGAGCACAAAACCCGCGCGGCTGTTGCTGTAGACGCGCAGCCGCAGCGCCTGCGGCGCATCGACATAGCCGCGCGCCAGATCCGCGGCGCTGATCAGCAACGGGTCCGGCGGCAGTTGCTCGAGGCGGGCGATGGGACTGACCGTGGCGCTGACCTGGAGCGGCGCGCCAGAATCGGCGGCGTACAGGCCCGCGACTCCGCCCGCGCAAGCTGCCCATACAAGCGCGTGCCGCGCAGGCAGGCGGCGAGGGCGCATGTTGTTTCGATTCGGTGGCGGCGAGATTCCCATGACAGCGGTTAACGGCCTGCATCAGCGCGCCTTGAGTTTACAGAATCCGCTGTGCGCCACGCGTGTTTCGAGGGCCGGCGGCGCTCCGGTCTGCGTGCCGGGCACGCAGCTCAGCGGTCAGCTCCCGCATACCAATGCCGCGGGTACGCAACAGCACCAGCAGGTGGAACAGCAGGTCGGCCGATTCGCTGGCCAGGCGCGCATCGGATTCGCCTACGGCGGCGAGCGCCACCTCCAGGCCTTCCTCGCCGACCTTCTGCGCCACGTGGCGCATGCCCTTGGCGTACAGGCTCGCGGTATAGCTGCCCTCGGGATTGCCGGCGATGCGCGCGTCGATGATCTGCTCGAGTTCCGGCAGGAATGCGAGGCCCTCGGCTGCACTCATCGGCTCATCGCCGAAGCAGCTGGCTGTGCCCTGGTGGCACACGGGGCCGGCGGGCAGCGCCGTCACCAGCAGAGTGTCGCGGTCGCAGTCGAAGTGGATGCCGGTGACACGCAGGCTGTTGCCCGAGGTCTCGCCCTTCTCCCACAGTTGCTGCCGTGAGCGGCTGTAGAACACGGCGCGTCCGCGATCGAGCGTGGCGCGCAGTGCCTCGCGGCTCATGTAGGCCAGCATCAGCACCGCGCCGCTGGTGGCGTGTTGCACGATCGCGGGCAGCAGGCCGTCCTGCTTGTCCCATGCCAGTCCGTCGATGTCTGCCGCCTGAAGGGTCATGTGCGCACCTCCACGCCCTGCGAGCGCAGGTACGATTTGAGTGTGGTGATATCCAGCTGCGCGGAGTGGAACACGCTCGCGGCCAGCGCCGCATCGACGCCCGCGTCATTGAACGCGGCCGCGAAGTGCTCGGCGCTCCCCGCGCCGCCCGATGCGACCAGCGGCACGGTGCAAAGCGTGCGCGCCGAGCGCAACTGTTCGATGTCGTAGCCGGCGCGCACTCCATCGGCGGCCATGCAGTTGAGGACGATCTCGCCGGCGCCGCGTTGTTGCGCTTCGCTCATCCAATCGAAGCTGGCACGGCCACTGTCACGCGAACGCGTGGCATCGCCAGTGTTCAGCTGCGCGCGGTAGTCGCCGTCCGCGGCCATGCTGTCGATGCCCACGACCACGCACTGGGTGCCAAAGCGCCGCGCCAGCTCGTCGATGAGTTCCGGTCGTTGCAGTGCCGGTGAATTCACCGACACCTTGTCGGCACCCGCGGCCAGCACCGCCTCCGCATCCGCCACGCTGCCGATGCCGCCGGCTACGCAGAAAGGGATGTCGAGCAATCGCGCCACTGCGCCGACCCAGGCTCGGTCGACCGAGCGCCCTTCAGGGCTGGCCGTGATGTCGTAGAACACCAGCTCATCGGCGCCCGCATCGCGATAGCGCCTCGCCAGTTCGAGGATGTCGCCGACCACGCGGTGGTCACGAAAGCGCACGCCCTTGACCACCTGGCCGTCGCGCACGTCGAGGCAGGGAATTATGCGGCGCGCAAGAATGGCTGCAAATCCTCAAACCTTAAGCGATCCTCGAGCAGCGCGGTGCCGCTGATCGCCGCCGCCGCACCGGCCGCAGCGAGTGCGTGCAGGTCGTCGATGCCGGTAATTCCGCCAGAAGCCTGCCAGAGCAGGTCTGGATAGCGATGCGCGGCCGAGCGGTACAGCTCCACGTGCGGACCGCCGCGTGCGCCATCGCGTTCGATATCGGTGCACAGCACGTGACACAGGCCGGAGGCGAGGTGGCGTTCGACTCCGTCCCACAGGGAGCATGCGCCGTCTCGCTGCCAGCCGCGGGTGCGCAGCATCGGCGAACCACTCGCGTCATGCCGCACGTCGAAGGCCAGGCAGATCCGTTCCGCGCCAAACTCATCGAACCAGCGTGCGACTTCAGCCGGAGTCTCCACTGCAGCACTGCCGATGACCACGCGCGCAACGCCAAGCGCCAGCAGTTCGGCGACCACCTGGCGCGTGCGCACACCGCCGCCGACCTGCAGCGCGATGCCGGATTCGGCGGCGAGCCGCGCGATCGTCGCGCGGTTCGACTGCACACCGTCACGCGCGCCGTCGAGGTCCACGATGTGCAGCCAGGGTGCGCCCAGGGTCCGATAGCGCTGCAGCAGTTGCAAGGGTTCATGCGGGTAGCGCGTCTCGGCGGCAAAATCGCCCTGGCGCAGGCGCACGCACATTCCGCCACGCAAGTCGATTGCCGGCATCAACAGCATCACAGCTCCAGGAAATTGCGCAGCACGCGCGCACCGGCGGGGCCAGAGCGCTCGGGGTGGAACTGCACGCCGTGGAAATTGCCACGCGCCGATACCGCGCACAACGGGGCGCCGTAGTCGACCGTGGCGCTGCTGCGCTCCGTGGCCGGCGCCGCGTAGCTGTGCAGGAAGTAGAAGTGGTCGCCGTCGCCAAGTCCTGCGAGCAACGGGTCGGGTCGCTGCAGCTTGCAGGTGTTCCAGCCCATGTGGGGCACGGGCCTGCCGGCTGCGGGCGAAATGCGCTGCACCTCGCCTTCGAGCAGTCCGAGGCAGGGTGCGGCGCCTTCTTCCGAGCGCTCGTATAGCAACTGCATGCCAAGACAAATGCCGAGCAGCGGCTGCTGCAGCGCGCGAATTGCATCGATGAGGCCCGCTGCCCGCAGCCGCGCCATCGCATCTGCCGCGGCGCCCACGCCCGGCAGCAGCAGGCGCGGCGCGGCCGATACCACGTGCGGGTCGGCACTGACTTCGCTGCGCGCGCCAAGGCGCTCGAGCGCAAAGCGGAGTGAGGCGAGATTGGCGCCGCCGCTATTGATGATGACCACGTCCGCGCCGCTCACAGCACGCCCTTGGTGCTCGGCAGATCGTGCCCTTCGCGCCGCAGCGCCGGGCGCAGGGCGCGGCCCACGCCCTTGAAGCAGGCCTCGATCATGTGATGGGTGTTCTCGCCGCGCACCGTGAGGTGCAGCGCACAGCCCAGTGCATCGCTCAGCGAACGGAAGAAATGCGGCACAAGTTCGGTCGGCAACGCGCCCACCTGGCTGCGGCCAAAGCTGCCGGCAAAGGTGAAATAGGCGCGGCCCGACAGGTCGATCGCGACCTGTGCCTCCGCCTCGTCCATCGCCAGCAGGAATCCGTAGCGGCCGATGCCGGCCTTGTCACCAAGCGCGCGCCGCAGTGCCTCACCGAGCGAGAGTGCGCAATCCTCGACCGTGTGGTGCTCATCGATGTGCAGGTCTCCCTGGCATTGCAGCCGCAGGCCAAAGCCGCCGTGACGTGCGAGCTGCTCGAGCATGTGATCGAAGAAGCCGATGCCGGTGCTGATCTGAATATCTCCCTGGCCGTCGAGTTCGACCTCGGCCGTGATCGAAGTTTCGCGCGTGCGGCGTTCGACGCAGGCACGCCGCGCCAGTAGCGCGCGCACCACCTCGGGCCAGCTTTCACCGGCGCCGGCAAGCGCAGGATGGCGCACGCGCAAGGCCCGCACGCCCAGATTGGCGGCAAATTCCAGGTCGGTGTCGCGATCACCGATCACCGCACTGTGCGCGGCATCGAAGGCATTGCCGGTGAGCCATTCGCGCAGCAGGCCCGCTTGCGGTTTGCGGCAACTGCATCCATCGCTGGCGCGATGCGGGCAAATGCACACCGCGTCGAAATCGATCCCCTGGGAGGAAAAGCTGCGCAGGATGAAATCCTGGCAGCGTTCGAAATCGGCGCGCGGGAACGAAGCGGTGCCGAGTCCGTCCTGATTGCTGACCATGACGAAGCGGTAACCCGCCTGCCGCAGTTCGGCGAGCGCGGCGAACACACCAGGCAGGAAACGGATCTTGTCGAGCGCATCGACCTGCTCGTCGGCGGGCTCCTCGACCAGCGTGCCGTCGCGATCGATGAACAGCGTGGGGAGCGGCGCGTTCATGTGCTGACTCACGGCAGGGCCTGCAACAGGCGGTCGTTTTGCTCGGCCGTGCCGATGCTCAGGCGCAGTGACTGTCCGAGCGAGGGCAGGTGGCGCAGGTCGCGGACCAGCAGCCCAGCCGCATGGCAGCGCTGCAGCGCCGCGCCCGCATCCGCAAACTCGACCAGCAGGAAATTCGCCGCGCTCGGCCACACGTGCCGGACCGTGCTGCGCGCGGCGAGTGCGGCGGCCAGGCGCGTGCGCTCGCTGATCACCAGGCTCACGCGCGCGCGCGCCTCGTCCAGCGCCGCGGGCTCGAGGGCGCGGAATACCGCCTCGATCGTCAATTGCGTCACGGCATAGGGCTGGATGACCCGCCGCAGCAGAGCAATGATCTGCGGGTCAGCCAGCACGGCTCCGCAGCGCGCGCCGGCGAGGCCATGGGCTTTGGATAAAGTGCGCAACACGACCAGGCCGGGGAGGGCCTGCAGGTCGGCGCTCAGCGATGGCGCCCCGGAGAATTCAACATAGGCTTCATCGATGACCAGCAGCGCGCGCCCGGCGAGTGCGCCGGCCAGCGCGAGCACCGTGGCGCGGTCGATCCGATTGCCGGTCGGGTTGTTGGGCGAGCACAGGTACACCAGCTTTACGGCCGAGGTGACCGCCTTCAGCAACGCGGGCACATCCACGCCGTAACCGGATTCGCGGCGCAGCGGCACTTCGATGACCGCCGCGCCCTGTACGCGCGCGCACAGCGCGTACATGCCGAAGGTTGGCGGCGTGATTACCACCGCATCGCGGCCGCAGCGTGCGTAGCAGCGCGTCAGCAGATCGATGGCCTCATCGCTCCCGCGACAGGGCAGCACTGCGTCGGCGTTCACCAGATAGTGCAGCGCCAATCTCCCGGCAAGTGCTTGCGGATGTGGCTCAGGGTAGCGGTTCAGTCCCGCTTCGCTCCCGTCCGCCGCGGCACGCCATGGTAGTTCGTTGGCGTGCAGCCGCACGAGACCGGGCTCCCACACGGCGTGCTGGTAGGGCGCCAGCGCCTGGATGTCTGGTCGCGCGATCTCGGTGATCCAGCTCACGCGGCTGCTCCGGCGGCGAGCGAAGTCAGGCGTGCCTCCACAGCGGCCGCGTGCGCGTCGAGTCCCTCCAGGCGCGCCAGCGTCACGGCGACCGGTCCGAGCCCGCGCAGTCCATCGGCGCTGAGTTCCTGCACGCTCATGCTGCGCATGAAGTCGGTGACCGACAGCCCGCTGCAGGCGCGGGCATGGCCGTAGGTGGGCAAAACGTGATTCGTGCCTGAGCAGTAATCGCCCATCGGCTCTGGCGACCACGGCCCGAGGAACACCGCGCCGGCGGTGCTGATGGCGGTGAGCAGCGCACGTGGCGCGCACGTCTGGATCAGCAGGTGTTCGGGTGCGTACAGTTCGGCGACCTCGACCGCCGTCGCCAGGTTGGCCACGACGATCAGTCTGATGTGATCAAGCGAGGCGGCGAGTATGCGCTGGCGCGAAAGCGATGGGATGCGCGCGCCGATGCGAGCGTAGACCCGCTGCGCCAGCGCCGCGGAGTCGGTTAGCAGGATCGCCTGCGCGAGCGTGTCGTGCTCCGCCTGCGCCAGCAGGTCCGCTGCGACGTAATCGGCGTTGGCCGAATCGTCGGCAATCACGCAGACCTCCGAGGGGCCGGCCGGCAGGTCGAGCGCCGCGCCGTCTGCGTCGGCCGCAACCAGCTGCTTGGCCGCGGTCACCCAGCGGTTTCCCGGGCCGAAAATCTTCGCGACCTTGGGGATGGTCGCGGTGCCATAGGCCAGCGCGGCGATCGCCTGCGCGCCGCCGATCTTGAACACGGTTTCGATCCCGCACAGTTGCGCGGCGGCGAGCACGCCGGGATCGGCGCGGCCGTCGGCGCGCGCCGGCGTGCACAGGATCCGTTGCGGACAGCCCGCGAGCGCGGCCGGCACGGCCAACATGATGGCGGTCGATGGGAGCGGCGCCGTACCGGCCGGGACGTACAGGCCCACGGAGCGGAGCGGCCGCCAGATCCGCTCGCAGCGCACACCCGGCTGCGTGTCGAGTGCGATTGCGGCTGGCAGTTGCGCGCGATGGAAAGTGCGCACGTTGTCGATGGCGGTACGAATCGCGGCCAGCGCATCCGCGGGCACGCTGGCCTGGCCTTGCGCGAATTCATCGGGGGTCACCTGCAGCGGGCCCAGTTCGATACCGTCGAATTCGCGCGCGTAAGCGCGCAGCGCGGCATCGCCGTCACGCCGCACCGTGGCGATGATTGTTTGCGCTTGCTTCAATACGGCCTCGTTCGCTGCTGCCGGCGCCCGCGCCAGCGCCGCGTGCCGGCCGGTGGCGTCCAGGTCTTGCCATTCGAGGATCTGCATAGGCGTATTCAGACCCTAAGCCAGCATCTTCTCGACCGGCAGCACCAGCACGGCGCTCGCGCCGGCCTGCTTCAGGTTCTCGAGCGTTTCCCAGAACACGTTTTCGCGGCAGACTGCATGCACCACCACCCGTTCCGGAAATCCCTCAAGCGGAATGATCGTTGGCGATTCGCTCCCGGGAAGTAGCTTGCGGATCGCGGGCAGTGCGGCCCGTGGCGCGTGCAACATGATGTACTTGCTCTCCTTGACGCGCTCGACGCCGTCGATACGCAGCAGCATCCGTTCTACCCACGCGGCCTTGAACTCAACCAGCGGCACTGGAGTGCGGATCAGCACCGCGTGGCTTTCGGCCACGGTCAACACTTCGCGCAAATGATTCGCCTGCAGGGTCGAGCCCGTGGACACGAGATCGCAGATCAGGTCGGCGCGGCCCAGGCGCGGCGCAATCTCGACCGCGCCTGACAAGGTGACGATCTCGGCGTTGATCTGCATGCTCTTCAGAAAGCGATCGAGCATGTAGGGATAGGTGGTCGCGATGCGCTTGCCGCGCAGCGACTCGGCGCCTTCGAAGCGAGTCTCGTTGGGCGCTGCGATCGAAAGACGGCAGCGGCCGAAGTCGAGGTCGCGGAGTTTCTCGAAGCGGGCGGCCGTGCCGCGCGCGATCAACTCCAGCTGTCGCTCCTCGAGCACGTTCAGGCCCACCAGTCCCAGGTCGCAGACGTCTTCCTGCACCAGGTCCGGGATGTCGTCATCGCGGACGAACAGCACATCCAGCGGCATGTTCTCGCCGAAGCCCATCAGCTGGTCCTTGCCACGCGACAACTTTAGTCCGCAGCGCGTCAGCAGATCGAGCGACGGCTCGGTCAGGCGTCCGGATTTCTGCACCGCCAGGCGCAGGCGTGTTTCCCTATCCATGCTGTCGATCCTCGATGCGTTGTGCCGCCAGTCCATAGCCACCATTGCCAGATGCCAGATAGCGCGCCACGCGTCCGATGGTGGTGACGCTGACACCGGTGAGCCGGTGAACTTCGCGGTAGGGCAGGCCGCGCTTCAGGTATTCCACGGCTGCCCAGCGATCGGCCATGGCCTGCAATTCCGCCGGAGTACACAGATCGCGCAGGAACAGCCGGATTTCTTCCGCGCCACGCAGGCTGGCCAGCGCCTCGATGAGGTGCCGCTCGGCCTGCGCTTCCTGGCGCCGGGTGACGTTGGTGTGGGTCTTCATCCGTGATCCAATGTACTAATGCGTTAATACATTATCATAGGCGCCCGCCACCTGCAAGTGATTGCCGCGGAAGGCCGCTGACTTGACCGGTTTGCCGCTGCGCCTCTAGACTGCCAGCACTCATCGAGACCGGCTGAGGGATAAGGCCCTTCGACGCCGGGGCAACCGTCGGAAACCCGACATGGTGCCAACTCCTGCGGCTTCGCGGCCGGCAGATGAGCGAGCATGAGGCGCTGCCGTGGGCAGTGCCGATGCGTCTTGACGACGCGTGCTGCGCCAGAGTGCCGATGAGCGCCTGTGGGCCATGGGTACCAGTCGTACGGAGCAGCAGTGATTTCAGTTCTTCCAAGTGCGGGTTATGCCGAAGGCGTGCTGGAATTGCCGGCGCCATTCGGGCTCCACCATGGCGGTAGCCTGCCGGCGGCGCGACTCGCCTGGCGACTGGCGGGCAAGCCCGGTACCCCAACGGTGATCGCCATTGGCGGAATTTCCGGCCATCGCTGTGTTTTCGACGCCAGCGAGCCGCGCAGTGGCTGGTGGCATGAGGTGG
>PMNQ01000167.1:13253-13607 GCA_003162555.1 Gammaproteobacteria bacterium
CGCCTGATCGTGATCTCGGCGGCCGACCGCTCGCACCCGATGGCGACTGCGTGGCGCTGCGTGCAGCGTCGCACCGTGCGCTTTGCGATCCAACAGCGCGACGCCGCCGCCGGCCTGCAACTGGCGCGCGCCCTGGCGATGGCGACCTATCGCACTGCCGAGGAATTTTCCGCGCGTTTCAGCGCAGCGCCTCAGCGCGTCGACGGCCGGTTCAGTTTTCCTGTGGAGGAATACCTGTTTGCGCGCGGTCGTGACTATGCAAGCCGCTACCTGCCCGAAGCATTTCTGTGCCTGTCGGAGTCCATCGACCTGCACCATGTCGATGCCACGCGCATCCCTGTGCCCACCAGCGTG
>PMNQ01000241.1 GCA_003162555.1 Gammaproteobacteria bacterium
TCCATGCCGCCGCCGTGGATGTCGAAGTGATCGCCGAGCAGCGCACCCGACATCGCCGAACACTCGATGTGCCAGCCCGGACGCCCCTCGCCCCAGGGCGAGGCCCAGGACGGTTCGCCCGGCTTGGCGCGCTTCCACAGCACGAAGTCGAGCGGATCGCGTTTGCCCGCGTCGACATCGACGCGCGCGCCGGCGCGCAGATCCTCGAGCCGCTTGCCCGACAGCCTGCCGTAGGCGGGGAAACGCGCCACCGCGTAGCAGACATCGCCCTCCACGGTGACGTAGGCCAGTTCGCGTCGGATCAACTCCTGGATAAGCGCCACCATGGTGGGCATGTGGGCCGTCGCGCGCGGCTCATGATCCGGGCGTTCGCAGCCGAGCGCGGCGCAGTCCTCGTCCATCGCCTGGATGAAACGCTCGGTCAGCGCGCCGATCGGCTCGCCATTGCTGGCAGCGCGCTGGATGATCTTGTCGTCGATGTCGGTGATGTTGCGCACGTAGTTGACCGCGTAGCCGCGATGGCGCAGATAGCGGCGCACCATGTCAAACACCACGAGAAAGCGCGCGTGACCGATGTGGCAGTAGTCATATACCGTCACGCCGCAGACGTACATGCCGACCCGGCCAGGAATGATCGGCGTGAAGACTTCCTTTTCGCCGCTCAGGGAGTTGTGAATTTTCAGCACGCTTGCCAGACCTCTCGGGGTAACGCTCAGCGGATCCAGGCCGCGAGCCGCGAGCGCACCAGCGTCGAGGGCATCGCCTTGAGCAATGGCGCGAGCTCCGGTCCGTGCAACCGCCCGGTCAGCGCCGCCCGGAGCGGTGCAAAGAACTCTGCGCCCTTGCGGCCGCTGGCGGCACGAAGCAACGCCAGTTCCGTGTTGTCGGTCACGGCTGCGGCCACGGCACGGAAAAAAACTTCGCCCGCCCCTTCGGCGGCAGCCCGCGCCGCGGGTTCCCAGCGCAACTCGCCGCCGAACACGACCGGCAGCCAGTCAGCCACCTCGCCTGCCGCCACGATATTCGGCANNGCCACCACCGCGGCGCGCTGCGCCGGTGGCACATCCGCGGGCATGAACGGCGCCAGCCACGCCTGCGCCTCGGGCGGCGACAGGGAGCGCGCCCACAACCCCTGCCAGTGGCGCAGCTGCACCGGATCGAAATGCGCACTGGCCCGCTGCAGGCGCGCAGGATCGAAGCGCGTCGCCATGCCCTCAAGCGTCAGGCTGTCATTGTCCGCACAGGAATGGCCGAGCCGGAACAGCTGGTTGCAGATGGCCAGCGCACCGTACCCCGCTTCGCGCAGCTCGCGCACCGACTGCGCGCCGTTGCGCTTGGACAGCGGCACGCCATCGGCGCCGGTCAGCAGCGGCAGATGCCCGTAGCGCGGCGCACTTAACCCGAGCGCTTCCAGCACCAGCAGCTGGCGCGGCGTATTGGCGAGGTGATCCTCACCGCGCAGCACCTGCGTCACCTGCATCAGCGAATCGTCGACCGCGTTGGCAAAGAAGAAAGCCGGCGTGCCATCGTCACGGCGGATCACGAAATCGCCGATGAGCGAGCAGTCCACCTGCTGCGGGCCGTGCACCAGATCGTCGAACTGGAGTGAACGGCCGGCGGGAATGCGAAACCGGAGCGCCGCGCGCACACCGCTCGCAACGCGCGCCGAGCGCGCGGCCGCGTCCAGCTGTGCGCAGGTGCCGGCGTAGCGCGGCGGGCGGCCGGAGGCAAGCTGTGCGCGCCGGCTCAGATCGAGTTCTGCGTTCGTGCAGTAGCAGGGGTAGGCGCGATCCCCGTCCTCAAGGCGGCGCAACATTGGCGCATAGATATCCAGGCGCTGAGACTGTCGATAGGGGCCGTTCGGACCACCCGCGCCTATGCCCTCGTCCCAGTCGAGTCCGAGCCAGCGCAAATCGGCTGCCAGACCCTCGACATGCGCCTCGGTGGTGCGCGCGGCGTCCGTGTCCTCGATGCGCAGCACATAGCGCCCGCCGAGGTGCCGCGCCAACAGCAGATTGAACAACGCCGTGCGCACGTTGCCCAGGTGCAGCTCGCCCGTGGGGCTCGGCGCAAAACGGGTTACTACGGGCGCGGCGTTCATCCTTACAATGGTACGGTATGGCCACGCTGTTCGTCTCCGATCTGCACCTTGACGCCGCGCTGCCGGCGGCGATTTCGCAGTTCGAGGAGTTTCTGCTCGGGCCGGCGCGCGGCGCCGACGCGCTCTACATCCTGGGCGACCTGTTCGAGAGCTGGGTGGGCGACGATGACGACGATCCCGCGAGCGAGCGGGTCTGCGCGGCGTTGCGCTCGTTCGGCGACAGCGGCGTTGCCTGTTACGCCTGCCACGGCAACCGCGATTTCCTGCTGGCCGCGGGCTTCGAGCAGCGCAGCGGTTGCCGCGTCATCACGGATCCGACCATCGTCGACCTGTACGGCGAGCGGGTGCTGCTGACGCATGGCGATGCGCTGTGCACCGCTGATCACGCCTACCAGCGGCTGCGCAGCGTGGTGCGCACCGCGTCGTGGCAGCGGCGGTTTCTGCGCCTGCCGCTGGCCACGCGCAAGCAACTTAGCCATGCAGCGCGCCAGGGCAGCCGGGCTCACACCGCAGTGGTTGCGCCCGAGATCATGGATGCCAGCGAAGCGGCGGTTGCCGCGGTGCTGCGCGAGACTGGCCTGCGCACGCTCGTCCACGGACACACTCACCGGCCCGGCGTACATGAATTCGCGCTCGACGGTGCCGCTGCGCGCCGTTATGTGCTCGGCGCGTGGTACGAGCAGGGCAGCTACCTGCGCTGCGCACCAGGGCGCTACGAGCTGCTCACCTTGCCGCGGCTGCCGTCCGCGGCCGGCGGCAGCGGCGGTGGCCCTGAGTGAAAGCGTAGCAGCAGGTCCTCGCCTTCAATCAGGCCGGCTTCCACAGCCAGCAGTTCATTCAGCCGCGGCCGGAAATCGCTGGCCGCCTCGGCCGCCAGCTCCAGGTACAGGCCGGTGTGGCGCGCCTCGGCGCGTTCAAGCTCAGCGTAGAAGGCGCCCAGCGGCTCGGGGAGCCGTGCGGCCAGCAGTTGAAAGCGCTCGCAGGAACGCGCCTCGATGATCGCTCCGCTCAGCAGCAGATCCAGCCGGCGTTGCGGCTCATGGGTGCGCAGCGCGGCGCGCAAGCCCGCGGCGTAGCGGCTGGGACTCAGGCGCTGGAACGGCACCGCGAGCCGCTCCAGCATGCGTGTCACCTGCTCGAAGTGTCGCAGTTCCTCGCGCGCCAGGCGCGCCAGCGCGAGGTTCTGCGCGGCGCATTCCGGGTACGCGAAAATCAGCGCCAGCGCAGTCGAGGCCGCCTTCTTCTCGCAGTTGGCGTGATCGAGCAGCAATTCCTGCCAGCGTTCACAAGCCGCATCCAGCCAACGTGGCGGAGTAGGTGAAATCAGCGCTGCCAGGTTCACGCGTCGGGGGGCTCCGCCAGCCACTGCACGCGCGCCGCCGTGATCGCCGCGGCGGTGGCCGCGGCATTGGCATAACGATCTTCAGGTTCCTTGGCGAGCAGCCGGTCCATCAAGGGCTGGAGCTGCGCGAAGCGTGGGTCGAGCCGCGGGATCGGCGTGTTGCGGTGCATGTACAGAACGGTCATCGGATTGTCCG
This sequence comes from Gammaproteobacteria bacterium, assembly GCA_003162555.1. Lineage (GTDB taxonomy): Bacteria > Pseudomonadota > Gammaproteobacteria > Steroidobacterales > Steroidobacteraceae > FEN-1191. Next base: position 3,640 of record PMNQ01000241.1, read on the forward strand.
CGCGGTACGGCTTTTCGCCAGTCAGCAGTTCGAACAGCACCACGCCCAGGCTGTACAGGTCGCTGCGCGCATCGAGGCGCTGGCCGTGGCCCTGTTCCGGGCTCATGTAGTGCGGCGTGCCGAAGATCAGGCCCTTGTCAGTCAAATCCAGCTGCAGGGCGGCCTGCTTGGCCATGCCGAAATCGATCAGTGCCAGTTGCTCGGCCGTGCGCAGCATCACGTTGCCGGGCTTGAGGTCGCGATGCAGGATTCCGGCCTCGTGGATCGCGCCCAGCACGTCGGCCAGTTGCGCGGCGTATCGGAGCGACTCGGCGGGTGACAGCCCCGCCTTCATGCGCCGGCGCAGGTCGCCGAGCGGGAAGTATTCCATCGCCAGGTAGGCATGATCGTCGGCAATGCCCAGTTCGTGCAGGTGCACGATGTTGGGATGGCGGATGCGCTCGGCGATCTCGTATTCCTGCAGGAAGCGCTCAAAGGATTGGTCAATGCCGGAGTCATCGCGCTGCGAGGGCGTCACCTTGAGCACCACCAGGCCTTCGGCCTTCTCGCTCTCGGCGATGTAGAGGTGCGACACCGAGCCGCGAGCCAGCAGCCGTGCGCGCCTGTAGCCCGGAATGCGCGCATCGCCAAAGCGATGCGACTCGCGCGCGGCCGTCGAGACGCGCCACTCGGCCATCGCCAGCCGGTGCTTGTGGCTGGCCTGATCGATCGCATCGAGGAGCGCTGCGTGCGCAAAGCGATTCTTGCTGACCACTGCGAAAGCGCCCCAGCCCTGTGCAGCCTCGCGCGCGCTCGCATCCTCGCTGTCGAGCATGAAGATGACCGGTGCGAAACCCTCGCGATTCGCCAGGTCGCGCAGCCATTCCAGCCCTTCGCCGCCGGACCAGGACTGAGCCAGCAGCACGGCATCGAACCCCTGCGCGAGAAATTCGGGCGGGATCGGGCCGCGTTCCAGCGGCGGATAGGCGACCACGTTCACAGCCGGCCAACGGCAGCTGGCGTGATGGCGAATCAGAGCCTGGATTCGCGGTTCCTGTTCAATCGCCAGCAGGCGCATGCCATTTAAGCCCAAGTATCAGAAATTGCGGCGTCGCGGCCCCACTGCCGGACTGCACGGACACATTCACCAGATCGCCGGCGCTCGCGAGCAGCTCGGCACAGTTGCCGAGTCGCGTCTCCGTCTCCGGATCGAACCCCGCCACCATCATGCGCGAGCAGGATTCGCCGTCAACCAGAGCGCCACTCTCGCCGCCCGCACTGTCCATCGGCGCGGCCAGCACCAGCAGCGGATCACGTCCGGCCACCAGGCCTGCTGCGGCGGCGGCGAATTCGAGCGGTGGCTGCGCGCCCTCCGTTGGCCATGCGGCGTACCAGGCCTGCAGCCCCGCCGGTCCCATCTCGAGCGCGTGCGCCACGCGCACCGCTGCGGTCGAGGGCGGATCGCTCAGCAGGCCGCGCCAGAGCAAAGCGACGCCCTGGGCGTCGGCAGCCTCGCGCAGCAGCTGCGGCCAGGCGTTCATGTCCGCTGCGGCTGCTGCTGCGGCAAGGGCCTCGAGCAGCAGCCCGCGTGCGCGCTGCAAGCCGTCTGCGCCGGGTTGCGCCCGCATGGCGCCAAAATTCACCAGGGCCAGTTCACACTCAGGCCCTAGGCGCCGCTGACGACGCGGAGCTGGCCCGGCGTGAGCGCACGGCGACGGCTGCGCGCGGCATCCGACCGGTCGCGCTGCAGTTGCGTGAGGTACTCGGGCGTCACATCGCCGGTGACGTATTCGCCCGAAAAACACGAGGTGTCGAATTCGCTGATCTTGGCGTTGTCGTGCTGGCAGGCCGCCACCAGATCGGTCAGGTCCTGGTAGACGAGCCAGTCCGCGCCGATCAGCCGTGCGACCTCTTCCTCGCTCCGTCCCGCGGCGACCAGCTCGCTCGCGGCGGGCATGTCGATTCCGTAGACGTTGGGGTAGCGCACCGGGGGCGCGGCGGATGCGAAGTACACCTTGCGCGCTCCGGCCTCGCGCGCCAGCTCGATGATCTGCGCCGAGGTGGTGCCGCGCACGATCGAGTCATCAACCAGCAGCACGTTCTTGCCGCGGAATTCCAGGTCGATGGCATTGAGCTTGCGGCGCACCGACTTCTCGCGCATTTCCTGCCCGGGCATGATGAAGGTGCGGCCGATGTAGCGGTTCTTGTTGAAGCCCTCGCGGTACTTGATGCGCAGCTTCTGCGCCATCTGCAGCGCGCTGGTGCGGCTGGTGTCCGGGATCGGGATCACCACGTCGATATCGTGGTCCGGGTGCGTGCGGCGGATCTTGTCCGCCAGCCGCTCGCCCATGCGCATGCGGGCGCGGTACACGGAGATGTTGTCGATGATCGAGTCGGGGCGGGCGAAGTAGACGTATTCAAAAATGCAGGGCGTGTGCCGCATCGTGGCCACGCATTGCTGCGAATGGAGCCGGCCCTGCTCGTCGATGAACACGGCCTCGCCCGGCGCCACATCGCGCACCAGATCGAAGCCCAGCATGTCGAGCGCCACGTTTTCGGAAGCGAGCATGTATTCCGTGCCACGCGCAGTACGCCGCTCGCCGAGCACCAACGGGCGAATGCCGTGCGGATCACGGAAGCCGAGCACGCCGTGTCCGATGACCATCACCACCACCGCGTAACCGCCGCGGCAGCGGCGATACACGGCGCTGGTGGCGGCGAAAATATCCGCCGGCGTCACACGCGGCGTGCCGACCCGCTGCAGCTCGGAAGCCAGCACGTTCAGCAGCACCTCGGAATCGGATTCGCTGTTGAGGTGACGGCGTTCTTCGCGCGTCAGCACATCGGCAAGTTCGGCGGCATTGGTCAGATTGCCGTTGTGCGCCAGGCAGATGCCGTACGGAGCGTTGACGTAAAAGGGCTGGGCCTCGGAGGCGCTGTCGCAACCCGCGGTCGGATAGCGCACGTGGCCGATGCCGGCATTGCCGCGCAGTTCAAGCATGTGGTGCTGCTGGAACACGTCGCGCACCAGGCCTGCGCCCTTGCGTACGCACAGTTCACCGGCATCGGCCGTCATGATGCCGGCCGAATCCTGGCCGCGATGTTGCAGCACCGTGAGCGCGTCGTAGATGCGCTGGTTGACTGGACTGGTGCCGACGATGCCGACAATGCCACACATGAAGCGCGTGCCTCCGCCAGGATCTGTTGCCGGACCTCTAGTCGATCATCCTAGTCAATCATCCTAGGCGGTCATCGGCGAGGCGGGGATCTTACGCTCTCCGACCAGACCGCGCAGAAAATTACCGGCGTGCTCCGCGTAAGGCACCAGCGTCGATTCGCGATACCAGCTTTCCTCGTTCAGGCGAACTGCGTGGCACAGTATCGCCAGCAAACCGACAACGACTGCGCCGCGCAGCAGGCCGAACACCAGGCCGAGCAGGCGGTCGAGACTGTTGAAGATGGAAAGTCGCACGAAATACGAAACGACCGCGCCGATGCCGGCGCCCGCCAGCAGCACCAGCACGAAAATAATTGTGCGCGCCGCCCACGGACGCACAGCGGCATCGCTCAGCGCACCGCCCAGGTGCGGCTCGAGCACGTCGGCGTAGGTCCATGCGAGCCACACGGCCAATATCCAGGTGATCAGCGAGACCACTTCGCGCAGCAGTCCACGCACCAGCCCGATGACGCACGAAGCCGCCAGTACTGCGATGATTGCGTAATCTGTCCAATTCATAGAAAACCTGTTCCTGAGCTGCTACCTGCATCCGAGCCCGTCAATTCTACCAGTACCGCGCCCGCAACGGCCCTGCACAGGTCTCATGGCACGGTATTGACGATCGGTTTGAGGCCCCGGGCCTGCATTTTCGCCTGCAAAGCGAGCGCTGAAGCACGTTCTGATGTGGGGGCGCTGCGCACCCGATACAAGCCGTGCTCATCGGGCCCGACGGCCGTGACCGGGAAGCCTTTGGCGCGCACCTGCTTGACCATGCGCTCGG
>PMNQ01000152.1 GCA_003162555.1 Gammaproteobacteria bacterium
TGATCTTGTGCGCGCCGGTGTGCGCGAGATCCTCGCGCTTGAGCCAGACATCAGCGCCCCAGCGTTGCGACAGCCGCGGCGCGTGGCTGAGCGCGGTCGGCCGTCCCACCCAGGTTTTCAGTTGCTGCTGGTACTCGCGCTGGAAATCCGCATCTCGCAGCCAACGCCTCACTCCCTGCTCGAGGCGTTCATGCGCGGGCACCAGTGTCTCAGGCACGTAGCGCCCGCCGAAAGGCCCGTAGCGACCGTGGGAGTCGGGGAATGCACCAGCCAGCGTCTGCGCCAGCAGTTGTTCACGTTCGGCGGCAGTTGGTTTGTTGTCGCTCATGCTTCGATCTCTTTGAATGCCGCGCGCGCGGCCCGCACGAATTCCGCAATCTTCGCCGCGTCCTTGTAGCCGGGACGCGATTCGAGGCTGCTCGAGGCATCGACGCCGAACGGGCGCACCGTACGGATCGCCGCGGTTACGTTGTCCGCGTTGAGGCCTCCCGCCAGCACCAGCCGCGTGCGCCGCGCCAGCACCGCAGCCTGTTGCCAGTCACTGAGTTCACCGCTCCCGCTGCGCGCGCCTTCGAACAGCAACCGCGGCGGACACTCGGCCGGGAGCGCCACACCGGTGCGCAGCACCGGCAGCCTCGCCAGCCGCTGCGGCAGATGCAACGCGATGAAATCGTCGAGATCCGTCTGCAGCATCTCCGGGTGAAACTCGCGCACGATCTGGTCCACCTCAAACTGCGAGGGATGCTGCGTGACCGCGACACAGCTCAGTTGCTGCCGCACCGGCCGCGCCAGCTCCAACGCGCGCTCCGCGCTCACCCGCCGCGGCGACGCCGCAAACACGAACCCGATCGCATCCACTCCAGCCGCCGCTGCGGCTGCGACCCCCTCCGCCGTGGTCATCCCGCACACCTTTATCCACCCACTCATATGGAGAGCGCGCGCCGATCCGGCCCGCCTTCGTCGAGGTCATGGGCATGCGTCGCGTTCCCCTGGTTCGGGACCGTCCGCGCCATGGACGGCGCGGCCGGAGCCCCCATGGATGGGTTTACGGCGTTCCCGAACCAGGGGAACGCGACGCGTGTCCATGACTTGCCAAAGTGATTCATGATCTGCGCGCCCGCTCCGTACGACCAGCTGAAATCATTGCCCGCACCAGCTGGTGAGGTTCCAGCGCAGCCATCAACGCGCTGCCCACCAACGCGACATCGTAGCCGGCGATCGCGATGCGTCCGGCGTCAGCGGCCGTGGCTACGCCGCTCTCCGCGACGCGCGGCACCGTATCCGGCAGCGCACGCACCAGTTCCTCGAGTCTGCCGGGCACCACTTCGAGGCTCACCAGATCGCGGCAGTTCACGCCGACCAGGAGCGAAGCCACGCTGGAATAGTGCTTCACCAGCTCCGCGGCGCGCTCGATGTCCGCCGCATCGAATGCTTCGAGCAGCACGAACAGCTTGAGACGTGCGGCGCACTCGATCATCGCGCGGATCGCGGCCGGATCGAGCATGCGCAGGATCAGCAGCACGCCACCAGCGCCGGCCAGCCGCGCCTCGTACACCTGGTAGGGATCGACCAGGAAATCCTTGCGCATCGCGGGGATGCTGCCGCCAAGCGCACGCACCGCGGTCGCAAGATGTGCCATCGATCCATCGAAGCGGCTGGGTTCGGTCAGCACCGACACGGCAGCGGCACCCGCTTCGGCGTAGCCCGCGACCCGCGCCATGACGCTGTCCTCGCTCCCGTCACGCAGTTTGCCACCCGCGGGCGAGCGAAATTTTACTTCGGCAATGACATCGAAGCGGCGCGCCGAAAGCTGCAGCGCCGGCGGCAGCGGCGAATCGGCGGCACGGGCGCGCAACTCGGCCTCGGGGAGCTGCGCGCGCGCTGCCTCGACGCGCTGGCGGCTGCTCGCGGCCATGCCTGCCAGAAAATCTTCACCACCGGTGATTTCAGCCACGCGGCGCCTCCGCGGGCCCGGCGCTGGCCGTGATGGCTGTCAACCGCGCCAGCAACGCAGCCGCGGCGCCGGAATCGATCGCCTGCGCCGCGCGCGCCATCGCCAGTTTTGGTGCGGGCTCGGTGCCCGTCACTTCGAGCGCGAGCGCTGTTCCCAGCAGCAGCGCGTCACGCTGCGGACCGTGCTGCTCGCCTGACAGCACCCGACGCAGCGCGAGCGCATTCTGCTCCGCATCGCCGCCGGCCAGATCCTCGACGGTGCATGGCGCCAGACCGTAGTCAGCCGGATCGCGCTGCTCGCGGCGCACTTCACCGGCGCGCACGTCGAACAGTTCGAAGGGTCCCACCGGCGTGGGCTCGTCCCAGCCGGCCGCGCCGTGCACGACCATGGCGCGCTCGAGGTTCATGCCGGCCAGCGCCTGCGCCATCAGCTCGGCGGTCGGCAGGTCGTAGGCGCCGATCACGTGAAACGGCGGCTCGGCCGGATTGGTCAGCGGACCGAGGATGTTGAACACGGTGCGCACGCCGAGTGTCGCACGCACGGCGGCCAGCGATTTCATCGCCGGGTGGTAGTGCGGCGCAAACAGGAAAGTGAAACCCGTGGCGGCAAAACACTCCGCTGCGCGTCGCTCGTCCAGCGGCAGCGCGAGTCCCAGCGCCGCGAGCACATCGGCGCTGCCGGCGCGGCTCGAGATCGAGCGGTTGCCGTGCTTGACCACGGGCACCCCGCAGGCCGCGGTCAACAGTGCCGCACCGGTTGACAGATTCAGGCTCCCGGACTTGTCGCCTCCGGTGCCGACGATGTCGACCGCACGCAATGGCGTTGGCAATTCTGGCTTGCGCGCCAGCGCGCGCATCGCCACGGCGAAACCGCGCAGCTCGGCGGCCGTGACGCCCTTGAGCCGCAACGCGGCGAGCACCGCGCCGGCCATCGCCGGCGCAAGCTCAGGTGCGGTGAGTGCGGACAGCAGGTTGCCGGCCTCGCGCTCGGTGAGATTCTGGCCGTCGAGCAGCCGGTCGAGCGTCGCATTGAGCGCGGCGTCGGTCATTGGCTTCGGCTCTGCGCAGCGGCTACGCTGGCGCGCGCGCCACTCAGCGCCAGAAAATTTTTCATCATCGCCGGGCCCTGTGGCGTCAGCACGCTCTCGGGATGGAACTGCACGCCCTCAATATTGAGCTGCGTGTGCCGCAGCCCCATGATCTCACCCTCCGCTGTGCGCGCCGTGACCACCAGCTCGGCCGGGAGCGAGGCCGCTTCCGAGATCAGCGAGTGGTAACGGCCGACTTCGCAAGGGCTGGGAATACCTGCGTACACGCCGCGCCCGTCGTGCTCGATTGGCGAGGTCTTGCCGTGCATCAGCCGCGGCGCGCGCACTACGTGCCCGCCGAAGGCCTCGGTGATTGACTGGTGCCCGAGGCACACGCCGAACACCGGGACATGTCCGGCGAATGCGCGGATCATCGCGATCGACACGCCCGCCTGTTGCGGCGTTCCCGGTCCCGGCGAGATGCACAGGTGCGTCGGCGCGAGCGAGCGCGCCTGCTCCACCGTCAGCGCATCGTTACGGTGCACGATCACTTCCGCGCCCAGCACCATGAAAGCCTGCACCAGGTTGTAGGTGAAAGAATCGTAGTTGTCGATCAGCAGCAATCGCGCGCTCACAGCCCATCCTCCGCCAGCTGCAGCGCCTGCACGGCCGCCGCGCTCTTCTGCAGTATTTCGTCGTGTTCAGTTTCGGGCTGGCTGTCGGCCACGATGCCGGCGCCTGCCTGGTAGCTGTATTCGTCGCCATGGAAAACGAGCGTGCGGATCGTTATGGCCTGGTCCATGTCGCCTCGAGCCCCGAAGTATCCAACAGTGCCACCGTAGAGTCCTCGCCGCACAGGCTCGAGCTCCTCGATGATCTCCATCGCGCGCACCTTGGGCGCGCCGACCAGCGTGCCGGCGGGAAAAGCCGCGGCGAACAGATCGAAGGCGTCGCGACCCGCGGCCAGCTGCCCGTGCACGCCGCTGACGATATGCATCACGTGGCTGTAGCGCTCGATGGCGCGGAACGGCTCGACGCGCACGCTCCCGGCAGTGGCGACACGGCCGAGGTCGTTCCTCGCGAGGTCAACGAGCATGACATGTTCCGCATTTTCCTTCGGATCGGCGAGCAATTCGGCCGCGCGCGCAGCGTCGAGTTCCGCTTCACCCGAGCGCGGCCGCGTGCCGGCGATCGGCCGCAATTCAGCGCGGCCGGCGCTGAGCTTGACCAGCGCCTCCGGCGAAGAGCCCACCACCGTGATATCGCCGAGCTCGCAATAGAACATGTACGGCGACGGGTTCACGAGCCGCAGCGCGCGATAGGCCTGGAACGGATCGAGATCATGCCGACCGGCGAAGCGCGAGGACAGCACCAGCTGGTACACATCGCCCGCCGCAATGTATTCCTGCGCGCGCCGCACGCCAGCGAGGTAAGCGTCACGGCCAAGCGCCGCGACCGGCGGCTGATGGCTCCCGCGCTGCGCGCGCCGCACCGGCATCGGTCCGCGCAGCGCCTGGATCACCTCGCGCCGCAGCGCGACGCGCTCTGCTTCGCTGCCGGCATGGAGCAGCGCGATCGCGCGCGTCAGGTGATCGAACACCAGCATCGAATGCGGGGCGACGTAGTGCAGCAGCGGCGGCGCGTTGGGCAGTGGCGCGGCGCGCTCAGGGAGCCGTTCGAAATATCGCACCACGTCGTACGAGGTGTAGCCGACGAGTCCACCTGCCAGCGGCACAGTGCCGAGTTCCGGCAACGGCCGCGGCGCCGCCGCCAACGCACTGCGCAGGCCCGCCAGCAACTCCTGCGCATTGCGCGGCACGGGGAGCGAGCGCGCGCCGATCGTGAAGCGGCGCGGATCGAGCCGCACCTCGAGCGCCTCGCCGAAACCGATGAACGAATAGCGTCCCAGCCGCTCGCCGCCTTCAACGCTCTCGAGCAGGAAGCGCGGCCGGAAGGCCGCCAGCTTCGCGTACGCGGAAACCGGCGTGTCGAGATCGCCTGCGATGTCAAAAGGCGCTTTCATTCAATAACTTGCATCCAAAAAAAGACCCATCCCGGTGCTTGCCGGAGATGGGTCTGGTGTTCGTTCGAAAATTTAGGAATTGGTCGAAATACAGCCCAGGGCCCACTCCGTTCTAGGAGCAGCGCCACCACCAGCGGATCGCGGCAGACTGGGCAATCTCGTGCATACCGAGCCAGTATGGCGACAGCCCGCGGCGGGCGTCAAGGGATGCGAAAGATGAACCCGGGCTACGAAAAACTGGGGGCGTTTTACGGCGACATGACCTGCAGCGGCAAGATGGGCCTGCCGGGGCCGACCGCTTCCCGGCGCCCGCTTACTGAGTCGCGGACTGCTCGTTCGCGGCGAGCTGCGCGCACAAGGCCTCGGTGGCGCTGACGGCCTCGGGCCCGAGGCGGCTGAGACGCGCATCGACGAAGGCAAGGAGCCGACCGTGACTCACGGCGCTGAGCAGTGGCAACGTGCGCCACTGATTCAGCCAGTCCTGCGCGCTGTGCATGTCCGTTGCCAGCGCCACGATCACTTCGGGATCGCGCGCCGCGACCGATTCCAGCGACACGGCCGGCGCCGCAGCACGCAATTCCGCATAGAGATTGCGATATCCGCAGGCCTCGATCGCATCGGAGATCAGCTGCTCGCCGCCGAGCGTGTACACGGGCCGATCCCAGACCTGCAGCAGCACGCGCGGCGCGAGCGCGCGCCGGTAATGCGCGCGCAGCGCGGCGATGCGCGCCTGCAGGGCATCGGCCGCCGCATCGGCAACCGCAGCCGTGTCGAGCAGCGCGCCGAGCCGCCGCAGCGCCACCGGCAGATCATCCAGGCGCACGACGCGATGCCGGTACACGGGCAGTCCCGCACGCTCGAACTGCAGCAGCTGCGCCGCGGAAAACGCGCCGGTCCAGGCTATCACGACGTCCGGATGGAGCGCGAGGATTCGCTCCAGATCGAAACCGTGGCTGTCGCCAATGCGCGTGATGCCGCGCGCCGCCGCGGGTTCTTCCGAAAACTCGGGCGTGCCGACGACTCGCGCCCCGCCGCCGGCCGCGAACAGCATGGCCGTTGCGCCTGGCGAGAGACTGACGATGCGCTGCGGCGGCGCCGCCAGCGTCAGCAGACGGCCTTCGTCATCGCGCAGCTGCCACGTCGACGCGGCAGCAGCTGAAGCCGGTGCTTCCGCGATTACCGCCATTGCGGCGTTCGCGATGGCGCACATCAGGATGCAGGGCAGAATTCTGTTCATGCGCTGGTCATACGCCTGGGTCCGCGGCGGCAAAGCTGCAGCTCACACACAGTCCCGGCGACAGCTCGCGCAGCTCCAGCCTGCCGTGATGGAGCCGTACCACGGCGGCGACCAGGCTCAGGCCCAGCCCGCTGCCCGGCAATGCGGCGTCCCGATCCAGGCGGCGAAACGGCAGCAGCATGGCGGCATGCGAGCGCGTCGGGATGCCGGGCCCGTTGTCGGTGATGCTGACGTTGACCTCGCCGCGTTCCTTCTTCACCGCCAGCTCGACGGTGCCGCCCGCGGGCACGTACTTGATGCTGTTCTCCAGCAAGTTGGTCAGCAGTTGTGCGAGCAGCTGCTGGTGCCCGCTGACGTTGGCGTCATCATCGGCGATCACGCGCAGTGAGAGCTTCCGCGATTGCGCCTCCGGCGCGTACAGCTCGCCCAGTTCGTGGGCCATGCGCGTCAGGTCGACGCGTTCGGGCGGCATGCCGGCGCCGCCGCCTTCCGCCTGCGCGATCTGCAGCAACACCGCCAGCGTGCGCTGCACCCGCTCCAGATCCTCGAGCACCGCGTGCAGGGCGACATCGGTGGCATCACCGGCTTTTGCGCTCAGCAGCGCGTTCTCGAGCCGTCCCCGCACCCGCTGCAGCGGCGCCCGCAGATCGTGTGCGGCGCTGTTGAACGTGACGCGCACTGCGGCGGTCTGCTGTTCGATGCGATCGAGCATGCCGTTCACGGTGCCGGCCAGCTGGTCGAACTCGTCGGCGTTGTTCTCGATCGGCAGCCGGCGGCTCAAATCGCCCGAGATGATGCTCTCGCAGGCCTGCGCCACCGCCCGCACGCGCGCGGCGACGCGACGGCTGAACCACCACGCGGTGAGCACCATGAAAGCGCCGGTGAGGCCCATGCCCCAGTACGTCGTCTCGCGCATCCGGCGTGCGAAGCGCCGACGCTCCGAGACATCCGTTCCCACCAGCAGGCGATTCCCGTCGAGCGTCACCACTCCGGCGCGCACCGGATGATCCACCGCATGTCCCTGTTCGACGGCGGTGATGTCGAATTCGAGCCAGCGTCCGTTGGTGGTGAAGGACTTCGGCCACACTGACAGGTTGCCGCCGAGCGGCGCGCCCTGGCGGTCGACCAGCATGTAGGCGGCGCCAAGGCGCCCCCAGTCGTCATCGCGCTGGTCGAGCACGCTGATCAGGCGCTTGAGCCCGCCGCCGCGATAATCCTCGCGCAGTGATTCGATCTCGGTGTCGATCACCAGGTCGACCTGCTTCTCCATCGCGCGCTGCGTGAACAGGTAGGCGCTGCCGAGCAGCGCGCTGACGCCGACCGCGACGCCAAACATGTACCAGAGTGCCAGCCGCGCCGTCGAGGCGAACATCCGCGGCATTCTCAAGCGCTAGGGCCTGTTGGCATATAGAACGTCGATGCGGCCGTGCTTGGGTTTGCGCCAGGCAAGGCGCGACGACCGAAGTGTATTGAATATACATGAGGGAGGAGCAACGCCGCCCGGCGCAAACCCAAGCCGGCCCCGGAGGGTTGCGCTCAAAA
>PMNQ01000183.1 GCA_003162555.1 Gammaproteobacteria bacterium
CGCGAGCGCGAGCGCTACAAGATCCCCTACGGCGCGACCATTAATTCGAAGGAAGGCGCCAAGGTGGTCGGCGGACAGGTGGTCGCCACCTGGGATCCGCATACCCATCCGGTGGTCACCGAAGTCGCGGGCAACATGCGCTTCACCGACTTCGTCGACGGTCTCACCGTCGCCACGCAGGTCGATGAGGTGACGGGCCTGTCGAGCACCGTGGTGCTCGATTCCAAGCAGCGCGGCGGCAAGGAACTGCGGCCGACGATCAAGCTGCTGTCCTCGAAGGGCAAGGAACTGACCTTCGCGAACACTGTGATCCCCGCGGTCTACAACCTGCCACCTGGCGCATTGGTGAACCTCACTGACGGCGCCAAGGTGTCGGTCGGCGACATCATCGCGCGCATCCCGCAGGAATCATCGAAGACGCGCGACATCACCGGCGGTCTGCCGCGCGTCGCTGACCTGTTCGAGGCCCGCAAGCCGAAGGACCCGGCGATCCTCGCCGAGAAGACCGGCACTGTGAGCTTCGGCAAGGAAACCAAGGGCAAGCGGCGCCTGGTGATCACCGACGAGCACAGCGAGAAGTACGAAGAGCTGATTCCGAAGTGGCGCCAGCTCAACGTGTTCGAGGGCGAGCAGGTCGAGCGCGGTGAGGTTATCGCCGACGGCGAGCCGAACCCGCACGACATCCTGCGCCTGCAGGGCGTCGAGCCGCTGGCCAATTATCTCGTGCGCGAGATCCAGGACGTCTACCGCCTGCAGGGCGTGAAGATCAACGACAAGCACATCGAGGTGATCATCCGGCAGATGCTGCGCAAGACCGAGGTCATGGCGATCGGCGACACCGCGCTGCTCCGTGGCGAGCAGCTCGACCGGTCGCGCGCACTGGCGATCAACGATCGCACGACCAGCGGCGGCAAGGAAGCCGCGCGCCTCCAGCCGGTGCTGCTGGGCATCACCAAGGCCTCGCTGGCGACCGAGTCGTTCATCTCGGCAGCCTCGTTCCAGGAGACCACGCGNNTGAAGGAAAACGTCATCGTCGGCCGGCTGATTCCGGCGGGCACGGGCTTCGCGGCCCACGCCCACCGGCGGCTGAAGAACGACGCCACGGAGCCGCGCGGCTTCATGGACGTCGGCGCCAGCATGACGGAGACCGAGGAGACCAACACGCCAGTCGGCGAAGAAGAGAGCGCAGCAGGGTAAGACGGCGGGCGCATTTGAACGGGCTGTCCTCGCAGCCCGATTCAAGTCGCTCCCCGTAACTCGCTTTGTTGAATCGGGCTGCGAGGACAGCTCATTCAAATGCAACCGCCTCGTTAGAGGGTTCGCACACTGACGGTTGCTGTTGCGGTTGGAGTCGAGGCGATCGGGTTGCGGAGCGGCAGTCGGAACGGGCTCGCCTCGATTTCGAACACATCGCCGGGGCGGGTGCGCACGCCGTCGCTGAACGACAGCGTCGCGGTGCCAAAGAAATGCACGTGGACGTCCGCCGGTCGCCGGAACAAGGCGTACTTGAAGTGATGGTGCTCGAGGTTGGCGATGCTGTGCGACATGTTCGCCTCGCCCGAGGCGAACGCCTGCTCCCAGATCACGGCGCCATCGCGCAGGATCCGACTCACACCGTCAACATGCTGCGGCAGTGGTCCCAGCAACAGCTCGGGTCCGAGCGCCGCCGGCCGTAGCTTGGAATGCGCAAGCCACAGGTAGTTGCTGCGTTCGGTAACGTGATCGGAGAATTCGTTCGCCAGTGAGAACCCGAGGCGCACTGGCGTACCGTCGTCGGCGATCAGGTATATGCCGGCAATCTCTGGTTCCTCGCCTGCATCGAGCGCGAAGTCCGGTGACGGCAACGGCGCCCCGGGGGCAACGAGCGATGCGCCGGTGCCCTTGTAGAACCACTCGGGCTGCACGCCGATCGCCGCGCCGGCCGGTTTTCCGCCCGCGACGCCAAGCAGGAACATCTTCATCGAGTCGGTCTGCTGCGCCGCATCCGCCAGTTTGCGGTGCATCTGGTCGCGACCCTCGGCGGAGCCCAGGTGCGTGAGACCGGTGCCGGTGAGCAGCAGGTGGGCGGGATCTACATGGTCAATCGGTGGCAGCAATTGCACGCTGGCGAGATCAATCGCTCCGCCATCGCCGGCTGCCGTTACAGCCTCGGTGAGCGATTGCCCGCTCGCAATGGCCGCCGTCGCTAGCAACCGTGTGGATTCCACGCCGGCAACGATGCGCGCCTCGCGATCATCGACCAGCGCCGCCACGCCGCGGCGGCCATCCGGCGCCCGAAATTGCAGCAGCGACATTCTCATCGTAGATCGTGCTCAGGCTACGCGCGTGTCATCGACGACACTGTCGCCACCGCTGGCGACTGGCCGGGAACCCCACAGCGCATAAAACAGCACGTACAACTCACATGCCGCGGTCAACAGGAACGAGAGCTGCAGACCGTAACGATCGGCGAGCCATCCTTGCACCACCACCAGGGCGCCACCGGCAATGGCCATGATCAACAGTCCCGAGCCTTCCTCGGTCAGCGGACCAAGACGGCGGATGCCCAGCGTGAAGATCGTCGGGAACATGATCGAATGGAACAGTCCAACCAGGATCAGCGCCCACATGGCAAGCGGCCCGCTCGCGACCACCGCGAGCAGGATGACCGCGAATGCCCCGATTGAAAACGCCGCGAGCACGCGCTCGGCGGGCATGAAGCGCATCAGGTAGCTGCCCGCAAAGCGCCCGACCATCATTCCGCCCCACAACAGGAACAGGTAGTGCGCCCCCTGCTCGTGCGTCAGATTCGCGATGTCCGGCTGCGCCACGAAGTTGATGAACAGGTTGGCAACGCCGATTTCCGCGATCAGGTAGATGAAAATCGCGGGGATCCCCAGCACCAGGTTTCGGTGGCGCCACAACGAATGACCGCGGCGACGCTCGGCCGACGCGCGGCGCGTTGCCGCGCCCATGTCGGGCAGCGGGAAGCGCGCGATGACGATGGCCAGCGCAATCAGCACGGCCGCCACGATCAGATACGGAAGCTGCACCGACTGGGCGTCGGCGAGTCGCCCGGCGGGAGTCTGCAGGGTGCCCGCCACCGCGGTCCCCGACGTCGATCGACCGAGAATGAGATACCCGCCGAACAGCGGCGCCAGTGTCGTGCCCAGAGAGTTGAATGCCTGCACCAGATTCAATCGCGATGAGGCGGTCGCGGGCGGACCGACCACCGCGACATAGGGATTCGCGGCCACCTGCAGCAGCGTGATGCCGCTGGCGATGACGAACAGCGCCAGCAGCGTGAGTCCGTAGGATGGAATCCGGGCCGCCGGGATCATGCCTGCAGCGCCGACCGCCATGATGAGCAGCCCGGTCACCAGCGCCGAACGATAGCCGACCCGCTCGATGAATTTCGCCGACGGGATCGATGCAACAAAATAGGCAATGAACCAGACCGACTCGATGAGCGTCGTCCTGGTGTAGTCAAGGTCGAACACGCTGCGCAGATGCGGGAGCAACGTGTTGTTGATGACCGTGATGAAGCCCCACATGAAGAACAGGCTGGCGAGCAGCCGCAACGTCGTTGCGTGGGTCGGCTGCGGCGCGCCGCCAGTATCCGTCGCTGGTCGCAAAGATCCGGTCACGGAAAATTCCTCGGGAATGAGGCGACTGTGCCATCGCTGGCATCTTTTATGAGTATATATTACCGTCAAATTGAATTGGCGAGTCGCAGGTAACATGACAACTGCACGTGGCATGACTGTTGGTCATTTGTTCGTAGCCGCCGGGATGTTGGTGGCCGTTCTCGGCGTCGCGGGCAGCACGCAAGCCGCGAGCGCGAAACGCGAACCGTTCGGCACCCTGGCGGACGGCGCCGTGGTCGAATCCGTGACACTGAGCAACAGCAAGGGCTTCAGCGCCCGCATCATCGCCTATGGCGCGACTCTGCAAGCGTTGAAATCGCCCGACCGGAACGGGACAGTCGCCGACGTGGTGCTTGGCTACGACGACCTCGCAAGCTACGTCGATAAACCAAACTACTTTGGAGCCACGATTGGCCGCTACGCGAACCGAATCGCCGGCGGTCAGTTCTCGCTCGACGGCAAGCGTTATCAACTGACACTCAATGACAAGACAAATTCGCTGCACGGCGGCGAGGTCGGTTTCGACAAGCGGCTCTGGTCGATCGTATCCGTTCGGGACGGTGCAACCGCCAGCGTGTCGCTGTCGTTGACCAGTGCGGACGGAGACCAGGGGTATCCGGGCACAGTCGACGTGCGGGTCACTTACGCGCTCGATGACGCGGGCTCGCTCACGATCGACTTCGACGCCACAACCAGCGCGCCCACGATCATCAATCTGACGAATCACGCAATCTTCAATCTTGCGGGTGAGGGCTCAGCCGGTGGCGTGCCTGGCCACCGCTTGCAGGTGCCTGCAAGCAGGTACACACCGGTCAATGCCGCGCTCATCCCCAGCGGTGAGTTGCGAGACGTGGCTGGGACGGAATTCGACTTCAGGCGTGGCCGGGTCATCTCGCAAGGCCTGCGGGACGGCACCGATCCGCAGATCGTGATCGGCCGGGGCTACGACCACAATTTTGTTCTCGACGCAGGACAGACGCCGCAGCCAAAGGTCGTCGCCCGGCTGGAGGAGCCCGGCAGCGGCCGCGTGCTCGAGGTCCTGTCGACTGAACCCGGGCTTCAGGTCTATACCGGAAACTTCCTCGACGGCACGCGGGTCGGGAAGGCCGGCCATCTCTACCGGATGGGGGATGGCATCGCGCTCGAGCCGCAGAAATTTCCCGATGCGCCCAATCAGCCACAGTTCATTTCCGCGCGGGTCGATCCGGGCAAGCCGTACCACCACCGGATGATCTTTCGACTTTCCCTGCAGGGAGATCGCCGATCCTGAGCAGGACAGACCACGCGGCTCCCGTGCCCGAGTTCGCGATACTCGGCGCCGGAGTGCTGGGCTCGGTTATCGGCGCACACCTGGCGCGCGCCGGCCGTTCGGTGCTGCTGCTGGCGCGCGGCGCACGCGCGCAGCAGGTCGCCGAACAGGGGCTGCGCATCCGGGGGCTGGCGGAATTTGACCAGCGATTGCCAGTGCAGACCGACGCCGCCGCGTTTGCCGGTGCGCAATACCTGATCGTCACCACCAAGACCTACAGCATGGAGGCGGCGCTGGCGCCGCTCCGCCATGCGCACATCGGCGCGGCGTTGTCGTTTCAGAACGGCCTCATGAAGAACGAGCAGCTGGCAGCGGCGTTTGGCGCGGAACGCGTGCTCGGTGCGATCGCCAATACCAGCGGCGAGGTGCTGCCCACCGGTGAAGTGCTGTTCACGCGCAACGAGCAGCTTTGCGTCGGCGAGCTGTCCGGGGCTTTAAGCGAGCGCGTCCGCGCGATCGCGCAGGCGATCGACCGGTTCGGCGCCGCGTCGGCACTTGCGACCCAGCTCAACGCCGAGGCGGGNNTGGGCCGCGTTGATGGTGCTGTCGATCACGATGCGCACCGAGACCTGGCGTTACATGAGCGACCCGGATGCAGCGGCACTGCTGGCGAAACTGGTGCGCGAGGTGGGCGCGCTGGCGACGGCCTGCGGCGTGACGCTCACCGACCAATCGATGATGCCCGTGGCCAGCCTGTGCCGCGGTTCGGAAGCAGAGGCCGTGCGCGCCATCCAGGCGCTCGGAGAGCAGCTGAAGCTGCGGGCGCCCAGGCACCGCATGTCCACACTGCAGGACTTGCAGGCTGGCCGGCCGCTCGAAGTCGAAGAAACGCTGGGATACGCGGCCGGCAAGGCCGCGCAGCTTAGGGTGGAGCTGCCGTTGCTGCAGGCCTCATACCTGCTGGCCCGGGCGATTGACCGCAGCGGCCGGCAGGCCCCAGGTTAGCCAAGGCGGCCACCGGACACTATGATGTCGGGGCACTGAATACGGGGGAAGGGCCATGCAAAAGGTCGTGCACAGCTATCTCAAGGCGCTCGAGGCAGGCGATGCCAACCGGGCAGGGGCGCTGTTTATCCCGGAGGGCTGGGTGCAATCGCCATTCCTGGGGCGCATGCCGGTGCGGCAGTTCGTCAAGAAGGTTGCCGACTCATCGAGTGGCACCAAGCTCACGGTGCACGACGTACTGGTGAGCGCGGAAGGGCACCTGCGCGCGGTTGCCTATTACAACTACGACTGGCGGCTCAAGGACGGTTCGCGCGTTTCGTTTGATTGCGCCGACGTGTTCAACTTCGATCCGAGCACCGGACACATCCAGTCGATCGTGCTGGTCTACGACACGCATCCCGTGCGCGGCGTGGTCGAGCACAAATATCCTTGATGCGCCGGGGCACATGCCGAACCGCGGCGTCCGTGGCCGTCGCCGCGGCTGCTGTGCTGACGGCGTTGACGGCAATGGCGGCCGACGGGCCGATCGCACCGCCGGCGCCACTTCCGGCCACGGTGATCGCGATCAAGGCTGGCCGGCTGCTCGACGTGCGCACGGGCCAGTACCGCAGCGATGTGTACATCACGGTCGAGCAGGGACGGATCACCGCGCTTGGCGCGAGCGCACCGGCCGGAGCGCATATCGTCGACCTGTCGTCCAAAGTGGTGATGCCGGGCATCATCGACGTGCACGTGCATACGGGCGATGACCTGTTCGATCACTCAGCTGCCACCCGCATGCGCGTCTCGGCGGCGCAGTCGGCGCTCAACGGCGCATACAAGGTGCACCAGTATCTGATGCACGGCGTCACCACACTGCGCGATGCCGGCGAGACCAATGTCTACTACCCGCAGTTCGCGCTGCGCGACAGCATTGCCAAAGGGCTGATTGAAGGGCCGCGGATGCTGTGCGCCGGCATGCTGATCTCGGTGTCCGGCGGCCATAGCGACGATGACACGACGGCGGTGGACTTCGGCTTGCCGAAACGTCCGAACATTGCCGATACCGTCGATGAACTGCGCGTCGCCGTGCGGCGCGATCTCAAGTACGGCGCCGACTGGATCAAGCTGATGGCGAGCGGCGGCGTCTCCGACCTGTACAGCGACTTCCGCTCGCAGGAATTGAGCGAAGAGCAGATGGTCGCCGCGGTCGAGCTGGCGCACCGGGCCGGCCGCCGCGTGATGGCGCATGCCGAAGGCACCGCCGGGATCCGCGCCGCGGTGCGCGCCGGCGTCGACTCGATCGAGCACGGCACGATGCTCGATGAGGAGAGCGCGACGATGATGGCGGCGAAGGGCATCTGGCTGGTGCCGACGCTGGCCACCTTTCAGATCGAGCCCGGGACCGCAGCCGGCATGGATGCGGTGATGCTGCGCAAGTTGCGCGACATCCTGCAGTACCAGCAGCCGGCCTTTGCGCTGGCGCTGAAGCACCATCTGAACATCGCCTTCGGCGATGACGACGAAGCGCAGCGCGTCGGTCCCGAGTTCGCTGCGCTGGTCAAAGGCGGCATGACGCCGCTGGCGGCGGTGCAGGCCGCGACGGTCAATGGCGCGCGCCTGCTCGGACTCGAATCCGAGACCGGGGCCATCGAGACCGGCAAGTCTGCGGACATCATTGCCGTGGACGCCGATCCGCTGGCGGATATTGGCGCCATGAAGCAGGTGAGCTTCGTGATGGCAGCCGGGCGTATCATCAGTCAGCCCTGAGGAATCGTTGATGTACCGGACCGGACGCAAGACCTGCGCGCTGCTCGTGTGCGCACTGCTGGGCGTGACGATGCACGCCGCCGTCGGCGCCGCGGGTGCAACCGCCGCAGGCGCGTCGCCGGCCGCAGCGGCGACACGCACGTCGAACGAGCTGCGCGCGCGCGCGATCTTTGCACGCGTGATCGCATTCAAGACCTCGGTCGGCCTGGGGCAGGTGCCGGCGATGGCCGAATATCTCGCCGGGGAATTCCGCGCCGCGGGTTTCTCCGAATCCGACATTCATATGCTGCCGCTCGAGGACACCACATCACTTGTGATCCGCTATCGCGGCGACGGCAGCGGCGGCAAGCCGATCCTGCTGCTCTCGCACATGGATGTCGTGACCGCGAAGCGCGAGGACTGGCAGCGCGATCCGTACACGCTCACCGAGGAGAATGGCTTCTTCTACGGCCGCGGCAGCTTCGATATCAAGGAGAGCCTGACCTGTCTGGTTGCGACCTTGCTGCGTTTCAAAGCCGAAGGCTTCGTGCCCAGGCGCGACCTGATCCTGTTGCTGACGGGTGATGAAGAAACCACGATGAATACTGCACGCGACGTGATGGCGAACCATCGCGAGCTCGTTGACGCCGAATTCGCTCTCAATCCGGACTCGGGGTCCGCGGACCTCGATGAAACCACGGGCCGCGCAATAATCTACGGCTTCGAGACCGCGGAAAAGACTTACGCCAACTACGAACTGACGGTGCGCAACCCGGGCGGCCATAGTTCTGAGCCACGCGCCGACAATGCGATCTACGAACTGGCGGCGGCGCTCGCGAAGCTCCAGGCCTACCAGTTCCCGGTGATGTCGAGCGAGACCACGCGTGTTTTCTTCGCGGGTAGCGCCGCGCTCGCTCCGGGTCCGCTCGGCGCGGCAATGCGAAAATTCGCCGCCGACCCACATGATGCCGCGGCTGCGCAGTTCCTGTCGAAAGACCCGCACTATGTCGGCATGCTGCGTACGACCTGCGTTCCGACAACGCTGCGGGGCGGCCACGCGGACAATGCGCTGCCCGAATCAGCCACTGCTAACGTCAACTGCCGGATATTTCCGGGCATCGACCCCGCTGCCATCAAAAAGACGCTCGCCGAAATCGTTTCTCCTGGGGTCGAAGTCACCACGGTTGGTACGCCCTTCTGGAGCGATGCTTCGCCGCTCCGCGCGGATGTGCTGGATGCGCTGACGCGCACGGTCCACACGCTGCACCCGGGCATTCCGATCGTGCCGCGGCAGGATTCCGGGGCCAGCGAGAACATCGTGACCCGCGCCGCCGGCATCCCCACCTACGGGACCTTCGAGTCTTTCATCAAACCCAGCGATTACTTCGCCCACGGCCTCAATGAGCGCGAACCGGTGGCGTCGTTCTACGAAGGCCTGCAGTTCTGGTACATGCTGTTGAAGGACCTCTCGGGACCGAAGACGAAGACCGGGAAATAAAAAAAACGGAGCGGGCGGGGCACGGGGGATCTTTCAAGTCGCTCCCCGTAACTCGCTTTGTTGA
>PMNQ01000124.1:0-266 GCA_003162555.1 Gammaproteobacteria bacterium
GAGGCGAAGGCGACGATGCCGTAACGCGACACGCGCCCGTAAGTGGGCTTGATGCCGGTGATGCCGCAAAGCGCGGCGGGCTGGCGAATCGAACCGCCCGTGTCAGTGGCGGTTGCAGCCGGCACCAACCGTGCAGCCACGGCCGCCGCCGAGCCGCCAGAAGAACCGCCGGGCACGCGGGTGCGATCCCAGGGGTTGCGCACCGGTCCGAAGTAACTGGTCTCGTTCGACGAGCCCATCGCGAACTCGTCCATGTTGGTCTTGCC
>PMNQ01000124.1:412-563 GCA_003162555.1 Gammaproteobacteria bacterium
CAGGGCTACTCGATGACCTTGGGAACGAGGTACAGCCCGGCCATCACCTGCGGCGCGTTGCGCTGATAGTGCTCGTGCTGGTCGGTGTCGGTGACCACATCGGCGCGCAGCCGCTGTTTCAGACCTGCCAGCGGGTGCGACATGGGCTCGA
>PMNQ01000124.1:574-737 GCA_003162555.1 Gammaproteobacteria bacterium
GTTGCTAGATTACCGGGCGCTTTCGCACCCGCCCACCCAGAGGCTACGCCCGACCCATGTTCAAACGCCTGCGCGGCTATTTTTCCAGCGACCTGTCGATCGACCTGGGCACAGCCAACACGCTCATCTACGTCCGCGACAAGGGCATCGTGCTCAACGAGCC
>PMNQ01000124.1:771-14517 GCA_003162555.1 Gammaproteobacteria bacterium
TCGACCCAGGTCGAGCGCCGCGCGATCCGCGAATCGGCCGAAGGCGCCGGCGCGCGCAACGTCGCCATCGTCAGTGAACCGATGGCGGCCGCGGTGGGTTCAGGGCTCCCGGTGCAGGAAGCGCGCGGCTCGATGGTGCTCGACATCGGCGGCGGCACCAGCGAGGTCGCAGTGCTCTCGCTCAACGGCATCGTGTACGCGAATTCGGCGCGCATCGGCGGCGACCGCTTCGATGACGCGATCATGAACTACGTGCGCCGCAACTACGGCATCCTGATCGGCGAGGCGACCGCCGAGCGCATCAAGATCGAAATCGGCTCGGCTTATCCTGGCCAGCAGGTGCGCGAACTCTCGGTCAAGGGCCGCAATCTTTCCGAGGGCGTGCCGCGCAGCTTTACGCTCAACAGCAACGAAATACTCGAAGCGCTGCAGGAACCGCTGCAGGGCATCGTCGGCGCAGTCAAGCAGGCGCTCGAACAGACGCCACCGGAACTGGGCGCCGATGTCGCCGAGCGGGGCATCGTGCTGACAGGCGGCGGCGCGCTGCTGCGCGACATCGACAAGCTGCTGATGGAAGAGACCGGGCTCCCAGTGGTCATCGCCGACGATCCGCTCACCTGCGTAGCGCGTGGTGGCGGCCGCATTCTCGAACTCATGGACGAACTGGGCCCCGGTCACTTCGGACTGGAGTAAACAGCTGAGTGCCTGCTTTCGGCACAACTGGCGGGCGACCCATCTATGGCCGCGGGCCTTCCCCGGGCCTGCGTTTCACTGTCTACGGCCTGCTTTCACTGCTGTTGATGTACCTCGACCAGCGCGCCGGCTGGTCGGAGCGGCTGCGCTATGGCCTGCAGGGGGCGGCCTATCCGGTGCAGGTGGCCGTGAACTCGCCGGCCGCGGCCTGGCACTGGCTGACCGGGAGCCTCGCCACACGCACCAGCCTGCAAGCCCAGAATCTGCAGCTGCACACCCAGGTGCAATCACTCCAGCTCGAGCTGCTGCGCCAGCACGCGCTCGAACAGGAAAATGCGCAGCTGCGCGAGTTGCACGCCACGCTGCCGCCGCTGGTAAAGAAATGGCTGGTCGCCGAAGTCATCGGCGTTGAATCCGGCACGCTGCGGCAGCGGCTCATCATCAACAAGGGATTGCGCGACGGCGTGCACGTCAACCAGCCGGTGGTCGATGGCGCTGGCGTGCTGGGCCAGGTGGCGCACGTAGGGCCGTGGAGCTCCGAGGTGATTCTGATCACCGACCCGGAGCACGCGCTGCCGGTGCAGATCACGCGCACGGGCCTGCGCACCATCGCGGTGGGTTCCGGCAACGCCGACGAGCTGCTGCTCACGTATCTCGCCGCGAACTCGGACGTGAAAAGCGGCGACGTGCTGGTCAGCTCAGGCCTGGGCGGCGTGTTCCCTGCGGGCTACCCCGTCGGGCATATCACCGGCGTACGGCGCGAGGCCAATCAGCTGCTGGCGCAGGTGCGCGCCGCGCCGCAGGCCGGCATCGATCGTGCGCGCGAAGTGATGCTGATCGAATTCAATCCGGCGAATCCGGCGGCTCCGGCACCGGCAGCGGCATCGGCGCCCGGCGAGCCATGAGCAGCCGCGAGAACCTGCTGGTCATCCTGTTCACGTCCTTCGTGGCGCTGGTGCTGAACATCCTGCCGCTGCCGGCCTGGCTGTCGGCGATCCGGCCAGCGTTCCTGGTATTGGCCGTGCTCTACTGGTCGACGATGGCGCCGTTCGTTGCCGGCATGGCGCTCGGATTCCTGGGCGGCCTGGCTCTTGATGTATTCCAGGGCTCGCTCCTGGGCGAGCACGCGCTGGTGCTGTCGTTCCTGACTTACCTGGCGTTGCGGCTCAACCTGCTGATGCGCGCCAAGCCGATCTTCGAGCAATCGTTGTACGTGCTGGTGGCGTTGCTCGCCTATGAATCGCTGCTGTGGGTCATTGATGGCTGGACCGGGCGGTCGCTCTCGAGCCCGCTGCGCTGGATCCACGTGTTTACCGGGGCGCTGATCTGGCCGCTCGTGGTCGGCGTGCTGGGCCGCTTTCACTCGACGCGCTAGGCCCGGCACGTGCGCATCAAGGATCAGTGGAACGAACAGCGGATTTACTCGAGCCGCACGTTTGCCGCGCTCCTGATCATCGGCCTGTTGAGTCTCGCGCTGCTCGGCAAGCTCGCCTACCTGCAGATCGTCCGCCACGACTACTACCTTGAACTTTCGCAGGGCAATCGTGTGCGCCAGGATCCGATTCCAGCCAGCCGCGGCCTGATTCTCGACCGGCGCGGGCGCGTGCTGGTCGACAACGAACCGGCATTCCAGCTCGAGCTGATCCCGGAACAGACCCCCGACCTGGCCGGTACGCTGCAGCGGCTCGCGGGTCTGGCCCTGATCAACAAGGAAGACATCGATCCACTCAAGCGCATCATCCATTCGCGCCGCGTCTTCGACAGTGTGCCGATTCGATTGCGGCTCACCGAGGAGGAAATCGGCCGCTTCGCCGTGCACCGCTATGAGTTCGAAGGCGTAGAGCTGCGTGCGCGGCAGACCCGCCATTACCCGTACGGCGAGCTGGGCGTGCATGCGCTGGGCTACGTCGCGGCGGTGAGCGAGGATGATCTCGATCGCATCGACAAGCCTGGCTACCAGGGCACGACGCTGATCGGCAAGCTGGGCGTGGAGAGCGCCTACGAAACGCAGCTCCATGGCCTCAACGGCTACCAGCAGATCCTCGTGAACGCGCAGGGACGCTCGGTGAAATTCCAGGGCGCCTATCAGCCGGATCTGCGGGCCCAGGCGCCGGTCGCCGGGCACGACCTGGTGCTGGCGCTCGACCTGCCGACGCAGCAGGCCGCAGAAGCCGCACTGGGTGACCGGCGCGGTGCGGTCGTCGCACTCGACCCTGCCAATGGCGATGTGCTCGCGTTGGTGAGTCACCCGGGGTTCGATCCGAGCCTGTTCAGCCGCGGCCTGACGCGCAGCGAGTATTCGCTGCTGACCAACAACGAGGACAAGCCGCTGCTCAATCGCGCGCTGCGCGGCGCCTACCCTTCCGGCTCGACCTTCAAACCGGTCATGGCGCTCGCGGGCCTCACCTACAAGGCCGTCGATCCGGAGCGGAAGGAATTCTGCAATGGCACCTTTCACCTGCCGGGCAGTTCGCATCTTTACCGCGAGGGCAAGACCGGCCGTCACGGCTTCATCAATCTGGTCGACGCGGTGGCGCGTTCCTGCGACGTGTATTTCTACGGTCTCGCCGCGCAGCTCGGCGTCGATCGCATCGCTGCCTTCGCTTCGCAGTTCGGCATCGGCTCACTGACCGGCATCGACATCAGTGGCGAGAAGCCGGGCTTATTGCCCACGCCCGAGTGGAAACGGCAGTTCTTCAAGCGGCCGCAGGACCAGATCTGGTTTCCAGGCGAGACCGTCAATTTCGGCGTTGGCCAGGGATACCTGCTGGTCACGCCCTTGCAGCTCGCGCACATGGCCGCGGAACTGGCCGAGCGCGGCAAGAGTTTCCGGCCGCGGGTTGTGATGGGCACGCGCGACGCCCGCGGTGCGATCGTTCGCACTGCGCCAGTCAGCATGCGCGGAGCCAGCGGCATCAGCGACACGGATTGGGCGCTGGTGCTGCGCGGCATGATCGGCGCAACCACCTATGGCACCGCGGCCGCGATCGGCAAGGGTGCGCCCTATAGCATCGCGGGCAAGACCGGCACCGCGCAGGTGTTCNNCGCGACCACGCCTGGTTCATCGCGTTCGCGCCGGCGGATGCGCCGCGCATCGCCATCTGCGTGCTGGTCGAGAAAGGCGGGTTCGGCGCGAGCGCCGCCGCGCCAATCGCGCGCCGCGTGATGGACGCGTACCTGCTCGACGGACCGGTCGCCGCCACGGATAGTGCCAACGGTAGCGGCAACGCTGGCGCCAACGCCAATGCAACCGTCGGCGGCGCAACCTCGGCTGGAACCCACCTGCCATGATCCTCGACGACAATCGCGATTCGGCCGCGCGCCGCACCTTCTCGGCGACAGCGCGCCTGCTTTCAGCGTTGAAGTTGGACGGGCCTCTGCTGGTTGGCCTTGGGCTGCTGTCGGTGTACGCGCTGGTCGTGCAGTACAGCGCCTCGGGACAGAGCCTGGAGACCATCCTGCGCACCGCGATGCGCATCGGCATCGGCGCCTTCGCGATGATCGCGCTGGCGCACAGCAGTCCCAACTTCCTTCGCAGCCTGGCGCCATGGCTGTACGGCGTCGGCATCGTGCTGCTGCTGGTGGTCGATGCGATCGGCTATGTCGGCAAGGGCGCGCAGCGCTGGCTCGATCTCGGGCTGATCCGCTTCCAGCCTTCCGAGATCATGAAACTCGCGGTACCGATGGCGGCGGCCGCGTTCCTGCACGAACGTCCGTTGCCGCCGGACTGGCGGGCGCTGCTGGTGCTGGTGGTGATCGTGATGTTCCCGGTGGCACTGGTGGCACTGCAGCCCGACCTCGGCACCGCCATGCTGATTGCCGCCGCCGGCATCCTGCTGGTACTGATGGCGGGGCTGCAGTGGCAAATCATTGTCGGGCTAATCGTCATCGCCGGCATCGGTGCGGTGGTGGGCTGGCACTTCATGCACGACTACCAGCAGCAGCGGATTCGCATCTTTCTCGACCCGCAGTCCGATCCGCTGGGCTCGGGCTATCACATCAACCAATCACAGATTGCCATCGGCTCCGGCGGCCTGTTCGGCAAGGGCTGGATGAACGGCAGCCAGGCGCAGCTCGATTTTCTTCCCGAGCGTTCCACGGATTTTATTTTCGCCGTGATTGGCGAGGAATTCGGGCTGCTCGGCCTGATCGTGCTCATGCTGCTGTACCTGTTCATCGTGTCGCGCGCCGTGTTCCTTGCGACGCAGGCGAGCGGCACGTTCGCGCGGCTCCTGGGCCTGAGCCTGGCGCTGACTTTTTTCGTGTACGTGTTCATCAACGCCGGCATGGTAACTGGCTTGCTGCCCGTGGTCGGCGTACCGCTGCCGTTGATCAGCTACGGCGGCACGTCAGTTGTGACCCTGCTAGCCGGGTTCGGTATTCTGATGGGCCTGTATTCCCACCGGAAACTCGTCAACTCGTGAAGCCGCGCGGCCTGTACCCGCATTGCACGCTGCTGCTTGCGCTGTGGCTGTTGCCGCTGGCAGCGCCCGCCGCCGACGCGCCCTCGACCGCGCCAGCGCCCGGAACGCCTGCTGCAGCCGCAGCGCCGGTTGACGCGGCTGCGCCGACCGAGCCCGCATTGCCGGCAGAGCCGGCGCCGACAGAACGCGTGCTGGCCGGCCATACGCGCTTCGACCTGGCCCGCGCCGACATCGGCGCCTTCGTCGATCGCCTGAGCGCCAAGGGGTTTACGCGTGCGGCCGTGTTTGCGGTGCTGGCGAAGGCCGAGCCGCAACCGAAGATCATCGACGCCATGAACCGGCCCGCGGAGAAGTCGCTCGCCTGGTGGGAATACCGCGCGCGCTTCCTGACCAATGAACGCATTGACGCTGGCGCGCGGCTGTGGCGCGAGCATCGCGAACTGCTTGACGCGATCGCCATGCAGCGCCATGTGCAACCCGAATACCTGCTCGGCATCATCGGCGTGGAGACGTATTTCGGTCGCATCATGGGCCGCTACCGTGTGCTCGATGCGCTCACCACACTGGCTTTCGATTATCCGGCACGCGCGGAATTCTTCCAGAAGGAGCTCGAGCAGTTCCTGTTGCTGACCAGGAGCGGCGAGCTTGATCCGCAAGTCGTGCTCGGCTCCTACGCCGGCGCGATGGGCGCTGCGCAGTTCATGCCCTCGAGTTTCCAGACTTACGCCGTGGACGAGAGCGGCACCGGGCGCCGCGACCTGTGGACCGACTGGGCTGACATCTTCGCGAGCGTGGCCAACTACCTTGCGCAGCACGGCTGGGAATATGGCCAGCCGGTGCTTGCCGAGGCGACGCTCGGCACCGCTCCCGAGCCAGCCACGCCGGCCAGCACAACGCTGAATGAAACGCTCGGCGCGCTGCGCACCCGTGGCATGCAGGTGACGAGCCTGCTCGACGATGCAACGCCCTGCCTGACGATTTCCGCGCCATTGAGCGGGGCCATGAGCTATCGGGTCGGCTTCCGCAATTTCTATGTGATCACCCGCTACAACCACAGCCCGCTGTACGCCATGGCGGTGAACGACCTGGCACAGGCCATCAGCGCGCGCGTGCTGGCGCCGGACGCACCCTGATGCACGCAGCGCGCGTCTTCACTGCGGCCACCGTGGCGATTCTGCTCACCGCCTGCGTGAGCACGCCGCGCCGCGCAGCGTCGCGGCCCAACCCAGCGCCGCCGCAAGCAGGGGTGCCCGACGCGGTGCCGCGCGCCGAACCGCGCAGCAGCCACGGCAATCCGCCTTTCTATAACGTCAACGGCCAGCGCTACGAGGTGCTCGCCAGCGCCGACAATTTCGTCGAGCGGGGCGTGGCTTCCTGGTACGGTCCCGACTTTCACGGGCACAGCACCTCGAGCGGCGAGATTTACGACATGTATGCAATGACGGCGGCGCACCGCACGCTGCCGATACCCTGTTACGCACGCGTGACCAATCTCAGCAATGGCCGCAGCGTCGTGGTGCGCATCAACGATCGNNACCGGCACGGCCTTCGTCGAGCTGCGCACCATCGGTGTCGGCGACAATGGCGGCGTGGCGCCGCCGATCCAGGTCACCGCCGCAACGACGATGTCGCCAGCCGTGCAACCAGCGTCGTCCGCGCCGACCGGCTCAGCGGTGGCCGATGCCGCGGCAGCGACCATTGACTCATCGCAACCCGCAACCGTTGCGCTGTACATCCAGATCGGCGCATTCGCCGACCCGGTCAACGCACAGCGCGTGCTCGACCGCCTGCAGTCCAATGGGATCGCGCAGGTATTTTCGGTTGCCAACGACAGCTCTGGGCGCACGCTCAGACGAGTACGCATAGGCCCGATTGCCACCGTCGAGCAATTCGATGCGCTGGCGGCGCNNTTTCCCGAGGCGCGGCTCGCCAATGACTGAAGTCCGAAGCTACACTGCGCCCGCCTCGCAGCACCCGCTGACACAAAACTCGTTCCCGGAGACCTGCTGATGAAGTCGAGCTACTGCAAACTGCTAATCCCGGCCCTGATGGTGTTCGCGGCCGCGTACGCCGCGGCGGCACCGCGACATGCGGCGTCGCGCCCGACGGCGTCGCGACAGACGGCGCCGCAGCCTGCAGGGCCCGCGGCGGCGCCGCCAATGGCCGCGCCTCCGGCGATCGAAGCGCGCAACTGGGTGCTGGTCGACTTCGCATCCGGGCAATCACTGGCCGAAAACTACGCCGACCAGCGCGTCGAGCCGGCCAGCCTGACGAAACTCATGAGCGCCTACGTGGTGTTCAGCGCGCTGCGCGATGGCCGCCTGAAAATGAATGAAGAGGTGCTGATCAGCGAGCACGCCTGGCGCGCCGAGGGCTCGCGCACTTTCGTGCAGGTGGGCACGCGCGTGCCGGTCGAGGTGCTGGTCAAGGGCATGATCGTGCAGTCCGGCAACGACGCGACCATCGCGCTGGCCGAACGCGTTGGCGGGAGCGAGCCGGCGTTCGTGCAGATGATGAATGCCTACGCCCTCCGATTGGGCATGAACGGCACGCACTTCGAGGACGCCAGCGGCCTGCCCTCACCCACGCATTACAGCACGGCGCGCGACCTGGCGACTTTGTCACGCGCCATCATCAGGGACTTCCCGCAGTACTACGGCATCTACTCGATGCGTGAGTACACCTGGAACAACATTCGCCAGGAAAATCGCAATGGCCTGCTGGAGCGCGATTCGACCGTCGATGGGATCAAAACCGGTCACACAGACAGTGCTGGTTACTGCCTGATCAGCTCGGCATTGCGCTCCGGCATGCGCCTGGTGTCGGTGGTGCTGGGTGCAAAGAGCGTCGGCGCGCGCGAAAGCGGCAGCGCTGCGCTGCTGACCTACGGCTACAACTTCTATGAAGCAGTCACCGTCAAGAACGCGGGCGAGATGGTGCTCAAACCGCGTGTCTACAAAGGCACCGAACAATACGTTGCCGTCGCGCCTATCAATGCCGTGCAGGTCATGGTGCCGCGCGGACAGGGCACAACGGTGACGACGCGCGCGAGCGTCCGCGGGCCGCTGCTGGCGCCGTTGCCGGCCGGCACGGCGGTCGGCGAGCTGCAGGTGGACGTGGCCGGCAAGACCGTGGCGCGCGTGCCGCTCTATCCGGTTGCCGATGTCGCGGAAGGCGGTCTGTGGCGTCGCATGATCGACACCATCAGCCTCTGGTTCTAGCACCATCGGAGCGCTACGCATGGCCGAACCACTATCGATTTGTTATCTGAACGGTGCGCTGCTGCCGCTGCGCGAAGCGCGCATCTCGCCGCTCGATCGCAGTTTTCTGTTTGGTGACGGCGTGTATGAAGTGGTCGCGTTCCACAATGGCTACGCCTCGAGGCTGCCCGCCAACATCGCCCGCCTGAAACGGAGCCTGGCGGAACTGCGCATCCGCAATCCACACGGCGATGCCCGCTGGTCCGAGCTGGTGCACGAGCTGGCGGCGGCCAACGGCGGCGGCGACCTGTACGTTTACCTGCAGGTGTCGCGCGGCGCCGAGTACGGCCGTAACCACGCCCCGCTACCCGATGTTGAACCGACCGTGTTCGCGTTCTGCGCGCCGCTCCCTGCTCCGCCAGCGGAGCTCGCTACGCAGGGCCTGGCGTGCATCACCGCGCAGGACACGCGCTGGGCGCGCTGCGACATCAAGTCGGTGGCGCTGCTGGCCAACGTATTGCTGCGCCAGCAGGCGGTCGAAGCCGGCGCGGCCGAGACCATACTGCTGCGCGATGGCTGGCTGACCGACGCCAGCGCTTCGGCCGTGCACATCGTGGTGGCGGGCGAGATCCGCACGCCGCCTCGCAGTCATCAGCTGCTGCCGGGCACGACCCGCAGCCTGATCGAGGAAATCGCCACGGCCAACGGCATAGCCTGCCGCAGCGTACCGGTCAGCGAGGCGGCACTGCGCGGCGCCGCCGAGATCTGGCTCAGCGCCGCGACGCGCGGCGTGGCGCCGGTGACGCGTCTCGATGGCGTCAGCGTCGGCGACGGCCGCCCGGGGCCGCTGTGGCGCCGCATGCGCGCGCTGGTCGAGGCGAGCTGGGTGCGGCCGAAGGGCACAGGCGGCAATTCCTAGGCGGCAACCGTCGCGGGCAGCACGAGCTGCCAGTAGCCCACGTCCAGCCAGCGCCCGAACTTGTGGCCGACTTCGCTGAAGTGCGCGACCTTGTGCATGCCGAATTTCTCATGCAGCGCCACGCTGGCTTCGTTGGGCAGCGTGATGCCGCCGATGGCGACATGACAGGGACCGCGCCCGAGCTCGGCGAACAGCCCCGTATACAGCTGCGTACCCAGGCCCTGCCCCACCGCTTCGTGGTCGACATACACCGTCACCTCGACGGAATGGCGGTAAGCGCAACGTCCCTTCCAACGGCTGGCATAGGCATAACCCTGTACGGCCGCGCTTTTCTGCGCGACCAGCCAGGGGAGATTCAGCGTAGCGGTCTCGGCCAGGCGTGCGGCCATGTCCTCAGTGCTGACTGGCGATTCCTCGAAAGTGACGACGGTGTCGGTGATGTAGTAATTGTAGATGCGCGCCAGCGCCGCGGCGTCGGCAGCAGTTGCGGCGCGAATTGTTGGGGCACCGTCCAAGACTTACTTTCGAAACATGAAGTACACGGCGCCGCACATGCACAACGCCGCCCACAGGTAGTTGAGACGCACCGGCTCGCGCATGTACAACCAGGCGAAGGGCACAAAAACCGACAGTGTGATGACCTCCTGCAGGATCTTGAGCTGACCCAGCGACATCTCGGTGTGGCCGATGCGGTTGGCGGGCACCTGGAAAAGGTACTCGAACAGGGCAATGCCCCAACTCGCGAGCGCGGCGATCAGCCAGGGACGCTGTGCCAGGTTGCGAAGATGCGCATACCAGGCAAAGGTCATGAACACGTTTGATATCACGAGCAGCGCGATGGTGCGGGCGATGACTGGCATGGCCGCATTTTCCTCGCAAGTGATGCGCTTGTCACCGCCGCCGCGGTATGCTGAGGCGCATGAGCGATCCAAAGCTGCTGAGCTTTCCCTGCGATTACCCGATCAAGGTCATGCTGCGCGCCAACGAGAGCTCGCGCGCCCATGTCGACGCGGTCATGGCGCGCCACACGGACGCCACGGTGATCGCCGCGGCCACCGAACGGCCTTCGGCGCAGGGCAATTTCCTCGGCGTTACCTACACGATCCGCGCGCGCGATGCCGCGCACATCGAGGCACTGTTCACCGACCTGAAGGATCTACCCGGGGTACTGATGGTGCTGTGAGGCGCGGCCGGTGCTGCGCGAACGGCGCTCAGCTCTCGACTTAACGACCTAGCCGCGCCAGCAGGAGCGGTGCAAATTCGCGCGCGACCTGTGCCAGGTCCATAGGTGCCCCGAGCGCAGCGAGCTGCGTCATCTCCAGGCCCACATAGCCGCAGGGATTGATGCGGCCGAAAGGCTCGAGATCCATGTTCACGTTGAGCGCCAGGCCGTGGTAGCTGCCGCCGCGGCGGATGCGTAACCCAACGCTGGCCAGCTTGCGGCCGTCCACGTAGACGCCGGGCGCCCGCGCGCGGCACTCGGCCCTGATGTCATAGCGCGCCGCCAGATCGATGACGGCACGCTCGAGGGCCGTGACCAGTTCGCGCACGCCGAGCCCGGCGCGCCGCATGTCGATGAGCGGATAGACGACCAGTTGGCCGGGGCCGTGATAGGTCACCTGACCGCCCCGATCGATCTGCACCACCGGGATGTCGCCAGGCGCCAGCACATGCGCGCGATCGCCATTCATCCCCAGCGTGAACACGGGTTCGTGCTCAAGCAGCCACAACTCATCGTCGGTGTGCTCGTCGCGCGTATCGGTGAATTGCTGCATCGCGCGCCAGGTGGGTTCATAGGGCACGCGACCCAGCCACTTGACGTGCAACGGCAGGCGCGCGCCTTCAGCGGCTGGCGGTGCTGCTTGCCAGACCGACATTGTTGCCCGCCAAGGCCTGTTCCGCACGGTAGCTGGAACGCACCAGCGGGCCCGATACGCACTCGCGAAAGCCGCGGCGCAGGCCCCACTCGCGATACTGCAGGAATTCTTCCGGCGTCACGAAACGCTCGACTGACAGGTGATGCACAGTAGGCCGCAGGTACTGGCCCAGCGTCAGGATGTCGACGCCTGCGCCACGCAGGTCGTCCATGCACTCGCCAATCTCCGCAGCCGTCTCGCCGAGCCCGAGCATCAGGCTGCTCTTGGTCAGCACACCTGGACGATGCGCCCTGGCATGCGCGAGCACGGCCAGCGTCTGCTCATAACCCGCGCGCGCATCGCGCACCGGATGCGTCAGGCGCCGCACCGTCTCGATGTTCTGCGCAAACACATCGACGCCGGAGTCGACCACCTGCTCGACATCGCGCAGCACACCCTGGAAATCGGGCGTCAGCGCCTCGACCGCCGTGGCCGGGGTACGCTGCTTGATGGCCCGCACGCAGGCCGCATAATGCGCGGCGCCGCCATCGGGCAGATCGTCGCGATCGACCGAGGTCAACACCACGTAGCGCAGCTTCATCAGCTCGACGCTGGCGGCGACATTGGCGGGTTCTTCGGCGTCGAGCCAGCCGCGCGGATTGCCCGTGTCGACCGCACAGAAGCGGCAGGCGCGGGTGCAGACCGCGCCCATGACCATGATGGTGGCCGTGCCGGCATTCCAGCATTCACCGATGTTCGGGCACTTGGCTTCTTCGCAGACCGTCGCGAGACGATGCTCGCGCACGGTGCGGCGCACGGCCTCGTAGCCTGCGCCCGCCGCCAGCGGCGCCTTGAGCCAGCGCGGCTTGCCGGTCGGCGCACGCAGCGCCGTACCGCCGCGCGCGCGCGCGCCATCCTTGATGGCGGTGAAACCCTGTGGCGTCACGTATTTCTCGCCGCTGCGCGGCGCGGCGCTCACGACCGGAATGTTCTTGAATTCAGGCATCGCTACGCGCCATCGTGCGGCAAGTCGTTCAGCGCCGCAAGGCGCGCGGCCGTGCCGACATCCGTCCACGCGCCATCGTAGCGTTCGCCGCCGAGTCGCTGCGCCGCGATTGCCGCCTGCAGCAGCGGCAGCAGCGGAAAGCGTCCCGGCGTGCAGTGTGCGAACAGCTCCGGGCGGAACACGCCGATTCCGGCGTAGGTCAGTCGCGGCTCACCCGCCGCCTCGACCGCGCCAGCGCGCAACGCAAAGTCTCCCTGCAGGTGATGATCCGGATTGGGGACCAGCACCAGA
Organism: Gammaproteobacteria bacterium; assembly: GCA_003162555.1. Taxonomy (GTDB): domain Bacteria; phylum Pseudomonadota; class Gammaproteobacteria; order Steroidobacterales; family Steroidobacteraceae; genus FEN-1191. Next base: position 13,161 of record PMNQ01000124.1, read on the forward strand.
TGGGCGAGTTCCTGTGGTCCGATGGTCAGCCGCGCGAAATCGATGTCGGTGTAGGTGTCGCCGTTGACGACCAGGAATGGGGCCTCGCCCAGCAGCGGCAGCGCATGGAAAATACCGCCGCCAACCTCGAGCGCGAGCGCGCTCTCATCGCTGTAGTGTATGCGCAGTCCGAATTGCCCGCCGTCACCCAGGGCGCTGCGCAACTGCGCACCGCGCCACGATACGTTGATCACTGCCTCGCGCACGCCGGCGCGCGCGAGGGCTTCCAGATGCCAGGCGATCAGCGGCTTGCCACGCACCTTCAGCAACGGCTTCGGCGTGTCGTCCGTCAGCGGCCGCAGGCGCTCGCCGCGCCCGGCCGCCAGCACCATGGCCTTCAAACCGTCACCGCTGCGGCAAGCACGCGGGCGTTGGCGGCGGCGAGGCGTGGCACCAGGTTGCGTTCGACCCAGGCACTGAAGTCGGCCAGCTCGTGGTAGCGCGCCGCGGCGTCGCGCACGTATTCGAGCGTCAGCGGCAGATCGGCGAGATAAGCGCTCTTGCCGTCGCGGTACCAGAGGCGCGCAAAAATGCCGAGCACCTTGATATGCCGCTGGAGTCCGGCGAGATCGAACCAGCGCAGGAATTCGCCGCTGTCGGCGCCGACTGCCGCGCCCGCGGCCTGCAGCTGCAGGCGATATTTTTCGAGCCAGCCCAGCACGCGCGCACGCGGCCAGCAGATGTAGCAATCCTCGAGCAGCGAAACCAGGTCGTAGCCAATCGGTCCGGCCACCGCGTCCTGAAAGTCAATGATGCCGGGATTGCGCGAGCTGCTGATCATCAGGTTGCGTGAATGATAATCGCGATGCACCAGCACCGTGGGTTGCGTCTGCAGTTCGCGCACCAGGAAGGCGAAAGTCTGCTCCAGCTGCGCCGCGCCCTCGGCATCGATCGGCACTTGCACGTGACGCGCGCAGAACCAGTCGGGCAGCAGGCGCATCTCGCGCTCCAGAGCCTCAGGTCCATACATCCCCAGCTCGCGCGCTCCGGCGCCACCGCGCAATTGAATCTGCGCCAGTGCCGACAGCGCTTCACTGTAGAGCTGCTCGGAATCGCCGCCGCTGCGCAGACGGGCGAGCATGTGCGTGGAGCCCAGATCCTCGAGCAGCAGCAAGCCGCGCGCGCTGTCGGCCGCCTCGATCTCCGGCACATGCACACCGCAGTCCCGCAGCAGCCGCGCGACATGCAGGTAGGGTCCGATGTCTTCCTTGCCAGGCGGCGCGTCCATCACTACGCGGGTGGCTCCCGAGGGCTGCCAGACGCGAAAATAGCGGCGGAAACTGGCGTCTGCCGAGGCGGGTTCGAGCCTGCAATCGTG
>PMNQ01000174.1 GCA_003162555.1 Gammaproteobacteria bacterium
CGCGCTTGAGTGAAACGGGCCCGCAGCTGGAGACCCGCCTGCGGGTCGCGGATGCTGCGCCGGTCACGGCGAGCTTCCACCTGCGCCACGCCCTGAAAGCGGAGCTGATGCATCACGGAGCGGACAAGACATGGGCCGATTACTAGCCGCCATCAGCGCAGCGGGCGCACTGCTGCTGGCGCATAGCGCGTGCGCCGCCACGGAATTCGACTGGAGCGTCGACCTGCGGGCCGTGTCGAGCAACGGCGAAGCCTCGCGGCTCAACGGTGGACTCGGCAAGCTGCGTTACGATGCCGACCACGATGGTCTGCGGCTCGGCGAAGTGCGCGCCAGCTTGCGTAGCGATCTGACCGAGACGGTGCGCCTGGTGGCCGATGCCGTGGCCTACGGCGATCACGACGTCAACCCGGTCGACCTCACCGAGTTCTACGTCGACTGGCGGCCGATCCCGCATTCCATCTGGCGCTCGCGCGTCAAGGTGGGCGCGTTCTATCCGGAGATCTCGCTCGAGAATCGCATGCGCGGCTGGGGATCGCCCTACACGTTGACCTACTCGGCCATCAATACCTGGATCGGCGAAGAACTGCGCACGATCGGCGCTGAATACAGCCTCGACTGGCTGGGCCGCAGCAACGGCCATAGCTTTGATTTCANNTCCTCAATGCTGCCGCGTTCGGCTGGAACGATCCGGCCGGCACGGTCATTGCCACGCGCGGCTGGGGCCTGACCGACCGGCAGAGCACGCTGTTTGGACGCTTCGACAACGGCGGCTATCCGAATCCCGCACGCACGCTGTTCTACGATGATCTCGACAAACGCGCCGGCTACCACTTCGGCATCACCGCCAACTACCGCGGCCTGCTCGAGCTGCACGCGCTGCATTACGACAATCGCGCCAATCTCGCGCCGTATTCAGCGCCGATCCAGGATTCCACCTGGCAGACCTACTTCGACAGCCTGGGCGCACGCTGGACGCCGAGCGCCGACTGGACGCTGATCAGCCAGTGGCTGCACGGCCGCACGCTGGCGGGCCTGGGGCCGCCGATCAATGCCTGGAGCTTCGATTCCGAGTTCCTGCTGGCGAGCTGGCATCACGGTTCGATGCGCTACTCCGCGCGATACGATCGCTTTGCCTCGCAGCAGACGGCGAGCAACTTCCTCGCCTACGTCAACAACACTTATTTTGGCGACCGAGGGCATGCCTGGACCTTCGCCTGCGAGCGCCGCTTCAATGACCGCTGGAGCGCGACGCTGGAAGGAATCGGTGTGCAAAGCTGGGTCGCGCAGCGAGCCCTCGAATCGGAGTATGGCGGCCTGGGTATTCCCGCCAACGCGAGCGAGCGGCAGTGGCAGCTGGCGCTGCGCTATCAGCACTAGGCGAGTACCACCAGCAAATCCTTGGCGTCCACCTGGCTGGAGACGCGCACCAGTACTTCACTCACCACGCCTGCGGACTCGGACCGCACCGCGGTCTGCATCTTCATGGATTCCAGTGTGACGACGACATCGCCGCGCGCCACCGTCTGACCCACGATTACGGCCACCGTAGCAACCGTGCCCGGCATGGGCGCGCCGATGTGGCGCGGATTGCCAGGCTCGATGCGCCGCTGCGGTGGGCGGCTTGGCGTCGCGGTGCGATCGAGCACGCGCAGCTCGCGCGGCTGGCCGTTGAGCTCGAAGAACACGGTGCGCGTGCCATCCTCGTGCGGTTCACTGCGCGTCACATAGCGCACGATCAGCGTCTTGCCCGCTTCCAGGTCGATGCTGATTTCCTGGCCGGACTCCATGCCATAGAAGAAGGCCATGGTTGGAAGCTGTGCGACATCGCCGTAGCGGCGGCGGCTGGCGTCGTAGTCGGCGTACACCTGCGGATACATCAGCCACGAGGCGAACTGCCGGTCGTTGATGTCATGGCCGAGCGCGGTCTGCGCCTGCGCGCGCAGCGCCGTAAGGTCGGCCGGCGGCAGCGCCTCGCCCGGACGCTTGCTGAGCGGGGCTTTGCCCTTCAGCACTTTCTTCTGCAGCTCTTTCGGAAAGCCGCCGTAGGGCTGCCCCAGTTCGCCGTGGAAGAACTGTTCGACCGAGGACGGGAACGCCACCGCATTGTCCGGATCCAGCACGTTCTCGCGCGTCAGGCCGCTGCTGACCATGAACATCGCCAGATCGCCGACCACTTTCGAACTCGGCGTCACCTTGATGATGTCGCCGAACATCTCGTTCACTTCGGCATAGGCCTGCGCCACCTCGGGCCAGCGCGTGTCGTCGATGCCAAGCGAGCGTGCCTGCTCGCGCAGGTTCGTGTACTGGCCGCCCGGCATGCCGTGCACGTACACATCTGAAGTGCCGGAGCGGATGTCGCTCTCGAAGGCGGCGTAGTAGTTGCGCACCTGTTCCCAGTAATGCGAGATCAGACGCAAGTTGGCCGGATCGAGCTGCGGGTCGCGCTCCGCGTACCGCATCGCGGTGGCGATCGAACCGAGATTCGGTTGCGAGGTGAGCCCGCTCATCGCATCCATCGCCGCATCGACCGCGTCGGCCCCGGCCGCAATCGCCGCGAATACGCTGGCGGCGCCGATACCGCTGGTGTCGTGCGTGTGGAAATGCACCGGCAGGCCGATTTCCTCCTTCAGCGCCTTGACCAGCGTGTAAGCCGCCTGCGGCTGGCACAGCCCCGCCATGTCCTTGATGCCGAGCACGTGCGCGCCGGCCGCCTTGAGCTCGCCGGCCAGCTTCAGGTAGTAAGCCAGCGTGTACTTGCGTTCCTGCGGATTGGAAAGATTCCCGGTGTAGCACACCGCCGCCTCGCACAGCTTGCCCGACTCGAGCACGGCGTCGATGGCCACGCGCATGTTCTCGACCCAGTTGAGCGAGTCGAAGATGCGGAACAGGTCGATGCCGCCGGCCGCCGCCTGCTGCACGAAGTAGCGCACGGTGTTGTCAGGATAGTTGGCGTAACCCACGGCGTTGGCCGAGCGCAGCAACATCTGCAGCAGCAGGTTCGGCATCGCGGCGCGCAGCCGCTCGAGCCGCTCCCAGGGATCCTCTTTCAGGAATCGCAGCGCCACATCGAAGGTCGCGCCGCCNNCGCAGCATGTCGTAGCCGCGCAGGCGCGTCGCCAGGAGCGATTGGTGCGCATCGCGCATTGTGGTGTCGGTAATCAGCACCTGCGGCTGCGCCAGCAGCCACTGCGCGAAGCGCTGCGGACCCAGCTCGTCGAGCCGTTGCTTGCTACCCGCCGGCGGCGGCGTCAGCGGCAGGCGTGGCAGGCGCGGCGTCACCACGCGCACCGGCGCGGGACGGCCGCGCGCCTCCGGGTTGCCGTTGACGATGATGTCGGCCAGGAAATTCAGCACGCGGGTCGCGCGATCGCGCCGCTTCGAGGCCACAAACAGTTCGGGCGTCTCGTCGATGAAGCG
>PMNQ01000109.1 GCA_003162555.1 Gammaproteobacteria bacterium
CGGTGAAGCCCTGGCAGATCACCGCGGTGCGCTTGTTGATCAGGATGCTCATGTCGGAACCTTGCCCGCCGCGGCCTTGCCCGCCGTGGGTTTGCCCGCTGCGGCTCTTCCCGGCGCAGCACGGGCTGCGGCCACGACCTTGCGCGCCGCGTCAGTGAGATCGCTCGCGGTGATGATCGCAAGCGACCCACCGGCGAGCTTGGTGCGCGCCGCTTCCGCGTTCGTGCCTTCGAGCCGCACCACCACNNCCGAAGATGTTGACCAGGATCGCGCGCACCTTAGGGTTCGACAGGATCAGCTCGAAGGCCGTGGTGACGCGCGCTGCGGTCGCACCGCCACCGACGTCGAGGAAATTGGCCGGCGCGCCGCCGTGCAGCTTGATCAGGTCCATCGTGGCCATCGCCAGACCGGCGCCGTTGACCATGCAGGCGATGTCGCCGTCGAGCGAGACGTAATTCAGGTCGTGTTCGCTGGCAATGCGCTCGGCCGGGTCTTCCTGGCCCGCATCACGGAGCGCGGCCATCGCGCTCTGGCGGAACAGCGCGTTGGCCTCGATGTCGAGCTTGCAATCGAGCGCGAGCAACTTGCCCTCGCGCGTGACGATCAGCGGATTGATCTCGATCAGGCTCGCATCGCGCTCGATGTACAGCCGATAGAGCGCGAGCAGTATGGTCTGGAATTGCGCCAGCTGGTCGCCCTTGAGAGCGATGCCGAAGCCGAGCTGCCGGCACTGCCAGGGCTGGAGCCCGGCGGCCGGATGCACAGTGACCGAAAGTATTTTCTCCGGTGTGTCGTGCGCCACCTGCTCGATATCCATGCCGCCGGCGGCCGATGCGACCACCGCGATGCGGCCCTTCTCGCGGTTGAGCGTGAAGCTCAGGTACAGCTCGCGTTCGATGTTCGAACCGGCCTCGACGTAGACGCGCTCGACCGGCAGTCCCGCGGCGCCGGTCTGCTTCGTGACCAGGCGCGTGCCGAGCATGCTGGCAGCGGCAGCGCTGACTTCATCGAGATTGCGCGCCAGTTTGACGCCGCCCGCCTTGCCGCGACCGCCAGCGTGCACCTGCGCCTTGACGACCCACACTTCGCCGCCCAGCGCGCGCGCCGCGGCTTCGGCCTCGCCCGGATTGGCTGCCACGATCCCTTCCGGCACGGCGACGCCGTAACTGGCGAGGATTTTCTTCGATTGGTATTCGTGCAGGTTCATCAGGCGGGCCCGGAGCGAAAGGAGCGGAATTGTCGCGGAAAGCCGTCACGGATGCTACCTTGATGGCATGAGTCCCCAACCGGATGTGGCCGCGGTCGGCGAGAGCACGCAGACCGTTCTCGGCTGGCGCATCGTCGGACTGACCAACCTCTACCGCCTGCTGGCGGTGGTGGTACTGCTCTCGGTCCACTTGCTGACGCAGCCTGCGCCAGCCTTTGGCAGCAACCTGCCGCGCCTGTTCGGTGGCGTGCTGGTGGTCTACTTCGTCATAGCAGTATTGCTGGCTTTTGTCGGCCGGCGCTATTGGCCCGGACGGCGCGCGCTGGTGCTGACGCACGCGCTGGTCGATGCCGGTGCGATCGCGCTGCTGATGTACGCCAGCGGCGGCGTCTCCAGCAACCTCGGCGTCCTGCTGGTCATTCCGGTGGGTTCGATGGCGCTGCTGGCGGTCGGGCGTGAAGCGCTGGTCATCGCCGCAATCGCCTCGCTGGCGATCCTGGCGCAGCAGATCGCCAGCCAGCTGTCTGGATTCTGCGGCACCGGCGATTACCTGCTGGCCGGCGTCATGGGCGTCATCGTGTTTTTGGTCGCCGCTTCAGCCTGGCCGGTCGCCAACCGGTTGCGCGAGAGCGAAGCGCAGGTGCGGCGCCAGGAAGTGGATCTCGCCAACCTCGCGCAGCTGTCGCAATACATCGTGCAGCGGCTTCGCGAGAGCATCCTGGTGGTGGATCCTTCCGATCGCATCCGGCTGATCAACGAATCCGCGGCGGAGATGCTCGGCGACGCTGCCGCGGTGCCGGGCGCGCTGCTGGGCGAAGTCTCCCCGCGCCTGCTGTACCTGCTGACCACGTGGCGCACCTCGGCCGAGCTGCGGCCAGGCGAATCGCCACAGGGAACGTTCAGCGCCGCCGACGGCGCGCGTATCGTCGAGGCGCACTTTGCACCGCTCGGCGCGGCCGAGCCGGCGCCCATGCTGATCTTCCTGGAAGACACCAGCGCGCTGGCAGCGCGCGTGCAGCAATCGAAACTGGCGGCGCTGGGCCGGCTCACCGCCAGCATCGCGCATGAGATAAGAAATCCGGTCGGCGCGATGAGCCACGCGGCGCAACTGCTGGGCGAATCGAGCGGCCTCGCGCCCGCGGACCTGCGCCTCACCGAGATCATTCGCAACAACGCACAGCGCGTCAGCGCGATCGTCGAGAACGTGCTGCGACTTTCGCGCCGCGAAGCGCCGCGTCCGGAGCGCGTTGCGCTGCCCGAATGGTGCGCGCGCTTCCGCGAGGAATTCTGCGCCACGACGCAGTGCGATCCGGCGCGCTTCCAGCTGCAGGTCAGCTCGCCCGATCTGGAAACGACCATCGATGCCAGCCAGCTGCACCAGATCCTGTGGAACCTGTGCGAGAACGCCTGGCTGCACGGCGGCTCCGACGGCAGCGTGCCGGGCGTCGAGCTGCTGCTGGCGCGCGTCGCCCGCTACGGGCGCGTCTGCCTCGAGGTCGCCGATCGCGGCCCGGGAGTGGCGCTGCAGGACGTGGAGCGCATCTTCGAACCTTTCTTCACGCGCGGTGCGCAGGGCACCGGCCTCGGATTGTTCCTGGCGCGTGAGCTGGCGGAGATCAACGGCGCAACCCTGTTGTACGAAACGCGCAAAGGCGGCGGCAGCATCTTTCGCCTCGTGTTCGCCGACTCCTCGCGCTGGACGTCGGTGCTGCTGCCCGGAACGCCCGTTCTGTGATTTTCCGCGCCTGCCCGGTTTAAAGTAGCGGCATGGCCAAACACACGGTACTCATAGTCGACGACGAGCCGGACCTGGTCGAGCTGGTCAAGCTGACGCTCGAGCGCATGGACCTGGCGACCGCGGCCGCAGGCGACCTGGCCACGGCGCGCCGGCTGCTCGGCGAAAAACGCTTCGACCTGTGCCTGGCCGACATGCGCCTGCCAGATGGCGATGGCCTCGACCTGGTCGCCTGGATCCAGCAGCACCAGCCGCAGTTGCCGGTGGCCGTGATCACGGCGCACGGCAATGTCGAGACCGCGGTGCGCGCGTTGAAAGCGGGCGCCTTCGATTTCGTTTCCAAGCCGCTCGACCTCGGCGTTTTGAGGCGCCTGGTGTCGGTCGCCATCCGCCTCGGCGCCGACGACGCCGGCGAGACCACACGCCTGGGCCCGCATCTTCTGGGTGGGTCCCCCGCGATGGATCAGCTGCGCGCGCTGATCGCGCGCGTGGCGCGCAGCCAGGCGCCGGTGCATATCTCGGGCGAGTCCGGCACCGGCAAGGAACTGGTGGCGCGGCTGATCCACGCCAGCGGCGCACGGCGCGATGGCCGCTTCATTCCCGTGAACTGCGGCGCGATTCCGACCGAGCTGATGGAGAGCGAGCTGTTCGGCTACAAGCGCGGCAGCTTCACCGGTGCGGTCAGCGACAAGCAGGGCCTGGTGCAGAGCGCCGAGGGCGGCACGCTGTTTCTCGACGAGGTGGCCGACCTGCCGCTGCACATGCAGGTGAAACTGCTGCGTGTCATCCAGGAAAAAACCGTGCGTCCGGTCGGTGAACAGCGCGAGCAGCCGATCGATGTGCGTGTGCTGTCAGCGACGCACAAGAATCTGGGCGCACTGGTGCAGGCCGGCAGATTCCGCGAGGACCTGTACTACCGCATCAACGTCATCGACATCCATGTGCCGGCGCTGCGTGAGCACGCCAGCGACATCCCCGATCTGGCTGCGGCGCTCCTGCGCCGACTGCGCCGCCGCCTCGGCTCCGAAGCGCCGGCGCTGGGCGCGGACGCGCTCGCCGCGCTGCAAAGCTACGCCTTCCCGGGTAACGTGCGTGAACTGGAAAACATCCTCGAGCGGGCGCTGACGCTGTGCACCGGCGATGTGATCGGCGTGGCCGACCTGCAACTGCGCGCGGCGCCCGCAGGCGCGGCCCCTGAAGGCGACGCCGCCAGCATCGTCAAGGCCGCGGCGGCCGGTGCCGGCACGAGTGGTTCGGATCTGGGCGACCAGCTCGAGCACATCGAGCGCGATGCCATACTCAAGGCTCTGGAGCAGACGCGCTACAACAAGACCGCGGCGGCGCGGCTGCTGGGCATCACCTTTCGCGCGCTGCGATATAAGGTCAAGAAGCTCGGCATCGAGTGAAACGTACGCGCCGCGTTTTCCAGCGGCGCCGCTGCCCGACTGACGCACTACGTCATTTTGTGACACGCCACGTCGGATTTGTCGCCGGAAACCACGTTTCAAAGGGTTAAAGAGCGGGGCGCATTCCGCACTAAATCTATTCTATATCAATGCGTTACATGCTCAGCGCTAATGCTGGCACGCCTGTTGCTATCTCTACTGGCAACGGCGCAAGCCGGGTTTGTTGTCTCAATTACAGCTGTACAAGGAGCAGTCATGAAGTCCATCCAGAAAGGTTTTACCCTCATTGAGTTGATGATCGTCGTGGCGATCATCGGCATTCTGGCCGCGATCGCGATCCCGGC
>PMNQ01000079.1 GCA_003162555.1 Gammaproteobacteria bacterium
TGGCGGTGCGCACGCTGCGCTGCGTCTTGTGAAACTCGACGCACTGCGGCTCGAAGCCCAGGCCGCAGAAATCGAGAATGCGTCGCACGTTGCCCTCGAGGTCATCGACGACATCCTCGTGCTGCACGCGCAGGATCCATCCCGGCAGCACGCGGTCCCAGTGGCGCATCAGCTCGAGGTAGGTGCGGTAGTAGCGCGCAATGTCCTCGAAGCTGTAGGTGAACTCCTGGCCCTTGGCGAACAGCTGCTTGAAATTGCTGAAACAGCAGGCGATCGGCTCGCGCCGCGCGTCGATGATCCTGGCGTGCGGTAGAATCTGATGAATAAGTCCCAGGTGCCTGAAATTATTTGGCATCTTGTCAATGAAATGGGGCTTTCCGCTGCGATAGACGCGGGTGGCATCCAGGTACTGCTGGCCCAGGCGCCGAAGATCCTCTGGGGCCAGTTCGGTCAGCACCCGCGGGTAGCGCGGATGCTGCAGGTCGGGATCTCGGCCGCGGAGCTTCGCAACAATCTGCTGGATGTTGGCCAGTTCCTGCGTGCCTTCGACCATCGAATGCGAAGCCAGGATCTGTTCGACCAGCGTCGAACCGGAGCGCGGCAGGCCGATGATGAAGATCGGATCCGGGTCGGGCGCGCCGCAGCCCTTAGTGCGCGTAAAAAATTCCGCCGTGCAGACCTCGATCTGCTCCCGCGTGTTGGTCTCGATGATCTCCGGCTGGTAATGGCTCTCGGCACGTTTCAGGGCATTGCCCATTTCGTAGCAGCGGAAGGATTCGGCATAGTCGCCGCGGTCCTCCAGCGCCTTGCCCAGTGCAAAGCACAGGTGGTAGCGATCGATCCGGGCGCGCGACGGATCGGCCAGCAGGGCGCGGATCTGCGCCAGTTCCTCGTCCGTGAAACGGTAGGTCTTGAGGTTGGCAAGGCTCCAGTAGGCGTCCCCGAATCCGGGCCGGCTGGCCGCAGCCTTGCGGTAGGATCCGATTGCTTCTTCGCGCCGGCCGAGTGTCTTCAGTGCATGCGCAATGGAGAGGTGCACGTCGGCGTCGGCGCCGGTGCCCTGCAGGACCTCCCGATAGAGCTTCACCGCGCGTTCGTGCTGCCCGAGGCCCACGCAGGCGGTGGCCTGCAGGCCCTGGTAATGCAACCGGTTGGCAGGATCCTCACGCACCAGACGCTCGAGTTCCCGCTGCGCTTCCGGGTACCGTTGCAGTTCGATGAGCGTCTCGGCGTACTCGGCGCGCGCCAGGCGGTAGTCCGGCGCAATTTCGAGCAGCGCGGACAGCAGCAACTCGGCGTCATCGTAGACCTTGCGTGACATGCCGATCCGCGCGAGCAACCGCATGGCTTCGACGTCTTCGCCATGCTGGAGCAGATAGGCCCGCACCCGGGCCTCGGCCGCGTCCAGATCGCCATCCATGAACAGCCCGGTGGCCGTCACGACCTCGGGTGGCAGGTTCCGGAGCGTCGCTACGTGGCCGGCTGCCATCGCCATGTTGCCAGGTTGCCTGAGGATGCGGTACAGGCCCTCGAGCATGCTCCAGCTGGCCGGCAGCGCGTTATTGATGTTCACGGCGGCCAGGAAGGCCTCGAGCGCCTGCGGCGCCTGGCGCAGCTCCACGTAACAGTGCCCGCGCTCTTCATACAGGCGGCTGAATCGCGGGTAGTGCTGTTGAAGGACCGCCAGCGCATGGAGCGCCTCCGGGATGCGGCCGAGGAACCGCAGCGCGCTGGCCACGTACAGGAGCGTGTCCCGGTGGTTTGGGATCCGCACGAGCAGCGCTTCGCCGGCCTGCAGCGCCTCAGCGAACCTCTTCTGGCGCAGCAACTCCGCCAGGCCCGCGAGCTCGGCGGCGTTCACTGCGGTGCCAGGCGTGGCATCCGTTGCATTCATGGGCGTCCAAAAAAAGGGCGGACACCGAAGTGTCCGCCCTTGATCTTACTCCAACGCGAATTGCGGCTTAGAACTTGTAGCCGAATTCCAGCGTCATCACGCGCGGCCGCAGCGGCACCACCTGCTTGATGAACTGACCCGAGCTGATGCTCGTGGCAGCGTCGTTGTTGCCCAGGTTGTTGGCCGTGAGCTGCACTGTCCAGGCGTCCTTGGCCACGCCGATGGCGCCGTCGTACGTGTCGTAGCCCGGGATGTCGTACTTGAGGAGCGTGGTGGTGTATGCCGCGTTCGGCGCGTCGCCGTTCGGGAAGCTCTCCGGCTCGTTCCGATAGTGCGCCGTGTGGTTCATACCCAGGCTCCAGAAGCCCTTGTATTCGCCAGCGGTGAAATCGTAACGGGCGCGGACATTGAACTGCAAGGCGGGCGAGTACGCCGGCGAGGTGTCGAGCACGCCGTACGGGTTGGTATAGGGCTGGCCCTTGATCTGAGTGATGCACTGGCCGATCGGGGTTGGGTTGTCCGCCGCGACCCGGTTGCTCTGCAGGCAGGGTGCATTCGTCTGGTTCGAACTGTTCCAGGAGCTTGAACCCTGCACCGTCAGGCCCTGGGTCAGGCGAGCGACAAACTGCACCTCGACGCCCTTGACCTGATAGGTCGGACCGTTGATGTCGAAGGTCGTGTTGCCCAGGTGCGTGGGATCGAACAGCGGCAGCTGGACGCCCTTCCAGTCCATCATGTAACCGGAAACATTGACCTGCAGGCGGTGGTTGAACCACTGGCTCTTGAGGCCGACTTCCTTGTTGGTCAGGTTGTCGGAATCGTAGCCGACCGGCTTGTTGAACTGCTTGCCCGTGCCGTCCGCGTAGTAAGGAGCCACGGCCTTGAGGCTGATCACGCTACCGTCGATATTGGTCTTGGTACGGTTGAAGCCACCCGGACGGAAGCCCTCCGAATAGGTGACGTAGGCCAGCACGTCAGGCGTGATGTGCCAGGTGATATTGCCGCGGTACTTGGTGCCGCTCTCGCTCTTGTGCAGGTTGATGCCAAAGCCCTGGCGCACCGAACCGTTGGGCACGTTCAGCACGCTCGATGAGGCGCTGTAGTACTCGGAGCCTTCCTCGAACTCGTCGTACTTGTAGTGGCGCGCACCGACCGTCGCGGTCAGCACCTTCGGGATCAGGTCGAGGTCGAAGGAGCCGAAGAACGCCGTCTGCTTGTAGCCGCGCCGCACGTCCTCGCCAAAGGCCGTGCCGGCGTTCTCACGCAGGCTCGGATCGTTGGCAAAGAAGCCGGGGATCGGGCCGGGCGCTGCAACGCAATCAGGTCCCGGGGGCACGATCGGGCCCATGGTCGGATCCAGGTTCCAGGGCGCGAGCGCGATTGCCAGGTTTCCCGGGGTGCATTGCGGCGCGCCCATGTAGTTGAAGTTCATGTCGTCATAGATGGTGAAGTTCTCGTGGAACGCACCCACCAGCGCCCGGAATCGCTTGTCATCCGGGGTCGAAATGCGCAATTCGTGGCTGTCATGCGTATTCCGGACCTGGTCGCGCCAAGAACCCACCGGCGGGTAGCAGGAGGTCGGTTTCGTGGAGCGGAAGTAGGAGTAGCCCGCTCCCTGGCCGCTGCAGGCGTAGTAGGAGCCGTGGAAGGAGCGCAGGTAGTTCGAGTAGTCCTCCTGGCCGTCGATGTGGCGCGAGAGGTAGCTGCCGGTGTAAACCACCTTCAGCAGGTCACCCAGTTTTCCGTTCACCGTCCATGCCGTGCTCGTGTAGCGGTCCTTGGAGAAGGCCGGGGCAAAGTTCATCGTCTGGTACGGGGACAGGGCCTGGCCATTCGGACCCACCGGTTCCGTGGACCAGTAGCCGTGAGCCGCGGAATTCTGGTAGTTCTGCTGCAGCAGCAGGTCCCAATCATCGCTGATCTGCAACAGCGCCGCCAGGCGGATGCCCTGCTTGTTCGCGGTGTTGAGGTTTATGCCCTGCACGCCGACATTGCCAACCTCTCCGCTGCCCGGGCGCACCGGCGGTTCGCCGACTCCCGTGAGCGTCTGCGGAGGAACCGAAATCGTGCCGCCCACGTTCGAAATATAGCCGCCGCGGCTGTCACTGAAGATCGTTGCCCGCACTGCCAACTTGCCGGGGATGAGCGGCAGGTTGAATGTGCCGTTGATGTTCGAGTTGGGATCACCACCAGCGGTGACGCCATAGCCGGCATTGAATGTGCCGCTGGTTTCGTTCAGCTTTGGCTTGTTGGTGATGTAGCGCACCGCGCCGGCCTGCGAACCACCACCGAACAGCGTGCCCTGCGGGCCTTCGAGCACCTCGACACGTTCGAGGTCGACCATGTAGACGTCGTTGTTGCGCGCCGGGAACTGCATCGACTGGTCGTCGAGGTACAGTGCTACGTTCGGGAAGGGGGCCGTCGTCGACTGCGACTGGTTTCCAGAACCACCGCTGCTCAGGCCGCGCATGAAGATGTTGCCGGTGCCGGGTGCGCCGTTGCCGCTGAAGGACACGTTTGGCGTGTACTTGAGCAGGTCATTCATGGTGGTGACGTTCAGGGACTTCAGCTGCTCGCCGCTGACGGCCTGAATGGTGATAGGCACGTTCTGGATGTTTTCATTGCGACGCTGCGCCGTGACCACGATCTCTTCGAGGCCGCTGCTAGCAGCGGCGGTGGCATCGGCCGCCATCACGGTCGGCGCGAAACCCGCTGCGGCCGTGGTGGTACCCAAAATGGCCCAGATAGCGCGCTGGATCGATTGATTTGAACTCAAGGTAGTCTCCCCAACTTGAATGATGCCGGCCTGGCGTTGTCTTGCTTGCCGCAGCACTGCGGCGCGCATCCCCAGCCGGACTGTACCCGCCCGGCGACATAGTATCCACTCCCGCGCTATCTGAAAACTAGATCGGGGCATCCGATTTCCAGATTTAGTTGCGTTTTTGCCACGGTCTTGCCCGCCGCCTTCAGCGAGGCCAAAGGGGTGGCTACCACAGGTTTATTGCCGTTGTAATCGTCCGGCCTCAGTATCGGGTTCGTGACGCGCCCAGAACTACCGCGGCCTGACGCTGAGCACCGCGAGACCGGCCAATCAACGAGTCCGCGCCGCCGGCCTGGCAGCCGTGCCCACCGCTCGACCGGCCCCTCGCTGGCACCGATGCCGCGGCTCGAGAACCCGTTTCCACCGCTCGAATTGCTCAGCGGCGAGCAGGTGGAGCGAATCCTGCGCTCGGCTTACCGCGTGCTGGAGGAGGCCGGGCTCGAAATCCGCAATGAGGCAGCGCGCGAGATCTACCGTCGCCACGGCGCGATTGTCGATGAGGCGACACAGCTGGTGCGCATCGGACGCGACATCGTGGATGCGCAGATCGCGCTGGCACCGGAGCAGTTCGTACTCCACTCGCGGAACCCCGGGCGGCACCTGCATGTCGGCGCCAACGTGGTCAACTTCGGACCGGTGAGCGGCGCTCCGAATATCAGTGATCTCGAACGCGGGCGGCGTTATGGCGACCTTGAGGGCTTTCGCAATATCCTGCATCTGACGCAGGCGCTGGGAATTCTCCACTGGCAGGGCGGCATCGTCGTCGAGCCGACGGACATTCCAGTGCCAGTGCGGCACCTGTCGATTTTCCAGGCGCATATCGAATGTTCCGACATCGTCTGGGGCGCACGCGGCGTCGGTGGCGTGCAGGCTGAAGACGCGGTGGCCATGTCGGCGATCGAGCACGGTTGCACGATCGAGCAGCTGGCCGCGCGGCCGACGTTGCTGTCGATCACCAACGTCAATTCGCCACGGCGAGTTGATGCCGAGATCCTCGACAACATCATGGTCATGGCGCAGCACGGCCAGTGCGTGGTTATCACGCCGTTCACGTTGATGGGCGCGATGGCGCCGATCACGCTGGCTGGCGCGCTGGTGCAACAGACAGCCGAGGCGCTTGGCATCATCGCGCTGTGCCAGATGGTGCGACCCGGCGCGCCCTGCGTCATGGGTGGTTTTACTTCGAACGTGGATATGCGCACCGGCTCGCCAGCTTTCGGCACGCCCGAATACGTGCACGCCGTCATCGCCGGGGCGCAGATCGGGCGGCGGCTGAAATTGCCGGTGCGCACCAGTTCGGTGAATGCCTCGCCGGTTGTCGACGCGCAGTCGACCTGGGAAACAGCTTTCTCGTTGCAGGCAGCAATCCTCAGCCACAGCCACCTGATCAATCACGCTGCCGGCTGGCTGGAAGGCGGCCTGACGGCCTCGCTCGAGAAAATCGTTGTTGACGCCGAGATGTTGCGCAACTGGGAGGCGATCTTGAAGCCGGTCGATTTCAGTGACGACGATCTCGGCATCGAAGCAATCAAAGCGGTGCCCGCGGGCGGACATTTCTTTGGTTCGCCGCACACGCTGGCGCGCTACGAGAAGGCGTTCTACCGGCCCTTGCTGTCGGACTGGTCGAATTTCGAGAACTGGACTGACGCGGGTTCGCGCAATGCCACGCAGCGCGCCACCGGCATCTGGAAAAAGTTGCTGGCCGAACATGTTCCGCCACCTCTCGATCCGGCGATCCGGGAAGCTATCGAGGCCTACGTCGCCAGGCGCACCATCGAAATCAACCGCGCGTGAGCGGGTGGATCGCCAACGCCCGCATGTATGCGGTGACGCCAAAGGCCGAGGCGGCCTGGCGGGCATTGCTCGAACACGTCTCGCGCGACGCAGGCGTGGCGCTGCGCTACGAACCATACCCGGCGCCGCAGCCGCTCGAGCCACTCTGGTCGCGCGCCGATCTGGGCGCCGTGTTCATGTGCGGCTTTCCCGTTGCGCTGGGGCTCGCACCAGTGGTGCCGATCGCGGCCCCGATTCCGGTCGCGGCCTGGGCGGGCGGCAGGGCGGCCTACCGCAGCAACCTGATCGTGCGGCGCGATGCGCCGTATGCAACGCTCGAAGACAGCTTCGGCGCTCGCGCCGGCTACACGGTGGCGCACTCGCAGTCGGGTTTCAATGCCTTCCGCCATCACCTGCTCAGGTACCGCAGTGCCGCGCGCCCCAATCTGTACGCTTCGATGACCGGCAATCTGGTGACCGCGCGCGCCGTGCTGGATGCCGTGCTCGCCGGGCGGATCGACATCGGGCCGCTCGATGCCTACTGGCACTTGCTGCTCGAACACCATTCACCGGAGCTGACGGCTGGAGTGCGCGTGCTGGCGACCACGGCACTGACTCCGATCCCGGCTTTCGTGGCTGCGTCGGCGGCGCCGGCCGAAATGGTCGCGGCGCTCCGAGCCGCGTTCCTGTCCGCGGCCAGCCAGCCCTGGTTCGAATCTTTGCGCGATCCGCTGCAGCTCGCAGGATTTGCCGCCGTGACCGTGGCGGACTACGCGCCGTACCTCGAGTGGGATCGCGAGGCCAGGGCGGCTGGCTACGAGCTGCCCGCATAGGGCCGGTTTACCGGCCCTCGCAATAAATCACTGCGCTGAATCCGGCGGCACCCGGCCGGTGGGGTGCAGCAGCACATCGTGCGGCCGGAACAGGTAGCGGCGCGCCACATCGAAGTAGGTCACGTACACGAGTCCGCCATTCTCGGCGATCAACCGCGCACGCTCGCGCCGGTAGCGTTTGTTGTACTGGTACCAGGGCATGCTGGGCTTCTCATGGTGCAGCGAGTGCAGGTTGTTGTAGAGGAACAGCGGCCCCAGGATCCAGGATTTTTCGACGATTGCGACCCGCTGGCGCACCGCGGGCCGCGCACGATGTTCGGCAAAGGCGCGGATCAGCACCATGCCGCGGGCAGGCACCACGATGGCGAGCACATAGATCCATAGAGGCATGTGGCACACGAGTGTGACCCAGGCGATGACCGGTACACACCACAGCAGATGCTCAAGCCAGATGCCGCGAACCCGCTCGAGGTTGTCATGCAATGCGTGCAGCTCGTGGCGCATGAACATGCCGATCCGCCAGAACGAGCCCAGCAGTACGCGGCCCGACAGAGTCTGCTGGATGTGCAGCACGGCGCGTGAGATCCGGCTCAAACGCGCCCAATCCTCGGCCGTCCAGTAATAGGTCTCCGGATCATCGAGTGGATCGGTGAGACGCTCGTCGTGGTGGTGCGTCAGATGCAGGTGCCGGTAGCGCTTGTAGGGCAGCCACAGCGACAGCGGCACGATCGCCAGCAGTTGATTGAAGGCGGCCCAGCGCGTCGGATGCCCGTGGAGAATCTCGTGTTGCAGTGAACTGTGCAGTGTGACCAGCGCCACGGCGAGCGGCACGATGATCCACAGCGACCAGTGGCCGTAGGCGTGAGTCACGGCCAGCCAGCCCGCGTAGGTGACCAGCACCAGCAACAGCGTCTGCCACTCCACGGCGGGCATGGCGCCGACCGGATCTGCTTTGACTGGAATCGCGCCGACTGAACTCACTTCACACTGTATCCGCGTTCACTGCACATGGGCCGCCTTGCAGAGCCGATGCTCCAGCAAACCTACTGCATCATAAAGCAAAATGGCCATCAAGCCGGTGACCAGTCCGCCTTGCAGGATGAAAGCGGTGTTGTTCGACAGCAGGCCGGCGATGATCACCTCGCCCAGTCCCTTGGCGGCCACGGTCGAACCGATCGTTGCGGTGCCGATGTTGATGACCAGTGACAGACGAATCCCCTCGAGTATCAGCGGCAGCGCAATCGGCAGCTCCACGCGCAGCAGCCGCTGGCGTGCGCTCATGCCCATGCCGCTGGCGGCTTCCAGCAATTCGCCGCTGCAGCGTTGCAGCCCGACCATGGTGTTCTCGAAGATGGGCAGCAATCCGTAGGCGAACAGCGCGATCAGCGTCGGAGCTTCCCCGAACCCGACCAGCGGCACCGCGACCGCGAGCACGGCGACCGGTGGAAATGTCTGGCCGATGTTGACGAGCGAGCGCGACAGCGGCAGGAATTCCGCGCCGCTCGGGCGCGTGACCAGGATTCCGAGCCCGACGGCGACGATGGTGCTCGCGATCGCCGCGACGCATACCGTGGCCAGGTGCGCGAGTGTGAGCTGCAGCAGATTGCCCTGGTCATAGATAGCCGGGGCGCCGTATTCGGTCAGCGGCGC
>PMNQ01000068.1 GCA_003162555.1 Gammaproteobacteria bacterium
AGTGCAGTAGCGAAGCGGGAGAGCGGCGATGAAGCTACGAGCCAGACACATTGCGGGGGTCGCGCTGATGGCCAGCGCGCTGGTGCTGACCAGCGTCGGCGCGCGGGCCGACGAAGCCGTTGACGGGATGCACGATTCCCATCAGCCGCGCGCTGCCGCGGTGACTGCTTCGTCCGTGCAGTATGTGACTCCTGATCTGACACTCACGCGCCAGGACGGCAAGCAGGTCTCGCTCCTCAAGGAAATGGACGACGGCCGCCCGGTTGTCCTGAATTTCATCTTCACGACCTGTGGTTCGATCTGTCCGCTTATGAGCCAGGTTTTCGGGCAGTTTCAGCACAAGCTTGGCCCGGATGGCGCGCATGTCCATCTGATGTCGATCTCGATCGACCCGGAGGAAGATACGCCGCCGCGGTTGCGCGAATACGCGCAACGCTTTGGTGCCGGCCCGGGGTGGCAACATTACACAGGCACGCTGGCGGCGAGCCAGGCGGCGCAGCGCGCCTTCGGCGTGTATCGCGGCGACAAGATGAGCCACGCGCCCGTGACGTTGCTGCGCATGGCCCCGGGGCAGCGTTGGTTGCGCCTGGAAGGCTTCGTGACACCGGACGAACTGCTGCAGAATTACCGCCAGCTGCTCGCCGCCAAATGACCATGGGAGCACGGGCGCGCTGGTTCTGCGGCCTTGCCCTGATAACCGCGTGCGCCTGGTCCGCAGTGCCGCCAACACAACCGGAGACACTGGGTGAGGCCATTTACCGCCACGGTGCACTGCCAGGTGGCGAGCCCATTCGAGGCGAGCGCGCGGCGGGAATGTACGTTGAAGGCAACACGGCCGCCTGCGTGAATTGCCACCGCCGCAGCGGGCTCGGGATGCAGGAAGGGCACCTGACCATTCCTCCCGTTGCCGGCAGCTACCTGTTTCATCCGCGCGCCGGCACGATCGACGACCTCGACTTGCCCTTCGTACCCGGCATGCGCGCCGATCGCGATCCCTATACGGACGCTTCGCTGGCGCAGGCCATACGCGATGGCATCGGAATGGGTGGCAAACCGCTCGATGTGTTGATGCCGCGTTTTAAACTGGATGACGCGCAGATGGCAGCGCTGATCGCCTATCTCAAGCAGCTCTCGCCGGGCGCTGTGCCTGGCGTGACGGATTCCGTGTTGCACTTCGCGACAATCTTTACTCCCGACTCCGATCCTGTCGCGCGCCAGGGTGTGCTGGATGTGCTCAACCGGTTTTTCGAGGACAAGAATCACTACACGCGCGCGGAGAGCCCAAGGATGCGCTCCTCGCGCCGCATGATGTTCAAGGTCAACCGTCACTGGGAGCTGCATGTCTGGCAACTCAGCGGTGCGCCGGATACCTGGGAAGCGCAATTGCGGGCCAAACTGCAGGCCCAACCGGTGTTCGCGGTCATCTCCGGGCTGGGCGGCCACACCTGGGCGCCGGTGCAGCGCTTCTGTGAAGCGCAGCAGCTGCCTTGCCTTTTCCCGAACGTCGACCTGCCTGTCGATGCGGAAAGCAACTTCGAGACAGTCTATTTCTCCAGGGGCGTGCTGCTGGAAGCCGAACTGATGGCGCATGCGCTGCTCGCGATGCCAGACAAAGCCACTGAGCGGAAACTGGTGCAGGTCTACCGCGACGGAGACGTGGGCCCGGATGCCGCTGCCCGGTTGCGCGCAACCTTGAATGGCCATGCGTGGCATGTGATCAGCGAAACCATACCTGCGGCGGCATCTGCATCGGCACTGCGGGCTACGCTGGCGCGTGTCGGCCCTTGCGACGCACTCGTGCTCTGGCTGCGGCCGCAGGACATCGCTGCACTGGGCCCGCTGCCTGCGGACGTCAAGGTGGTGTACATGTCGGGTCGCATGGGCGGTCTGGACCAGGCGCCGTTGCCGACGGCCTGGCGGCATCTGACGCACATGGCCTATCCCTTCGATCTGCCTGAACATCGGGTTGTGCAAGTGGACTATCCGCTCGGATGGTTTCGCCTGCGTCAGATCCCGGTCGTTGCGCAGCAGGTCCAGGCGGATACGTATCTTGCGTGCATCATCCTTTCGGACACGCTCAATCACATGGTCGACACATTTGTTCGCGACTATTTGATCGAGCGCATCGAAGAGATGCTCGAACACCGGATTCTCACAGGTTACTACCCGCACCTCGCGCTGGCGCCGAACCAGCGATTCGCCTCCAAAGGCGGATATCTGGCGCACTTTGCCGAAGGGACGGGTACGCGCGTCGTGGCTGATGGAGACTGGATAGCGCCCTAGGCCTGCGAGTGTTCCGATTATGGATGCAGGTCACACTTAAGGTCGATATGTTAAGCAAAAGGGCATGTAAGTTGTTGTTTTGGCGTAGTATTAATGCGTTGCGAGTGGCTGATTTACAGGAGTCATGCGGATGAAGGCGAGCAGATTTTCAGGACCGATTCTCACCACGGGCTTAGCGTGCATGACGCTGCAAGTTCATGCCGCGGCGAGCCCATCAACAACGGTTGCAAAGCCGTCCGCCGCTGTCGCGAAGCCACACGTCGTGCCTCCGAAGCCCACGATCATGCACTCGAAAGTTGTGGCAGCACCGGTGCTGCCTCCAATGACCGTGCAGCAGATCATCGACAGGCATGTCGCTGCCCGCGGTGGTGCCGCGGCCTGGAAGGCAGTGCTTTCCATCACCTTCAAGGGCAACATGGGCGCCGGCGGCACCGTCTACGAGGCTGTGTCCGCGAAGAGATCGCTCGAGCGCAAAGAGCGCCCCGAGGTGCTGTTGCCGTTCACGCTGTCGAGCAAGCGGCCGCACAAGACACGCCTTGAACTCAATTTCAATGGGCAGACGGCGGTGCAGGTGTACGACGGGACCGCTGGCTACAAGTACCGCCCATTCATGGGCCGGAATGACTGGGAACCCTACAGCGCGGATGAAACGAAGCTGGCTGCGGCCGAGCCCGGCATGGATGGCCTGCTGGTTGACGCAGCGAGCAACGGCCGACACGTGGAATCGGCCGGAACAGACATGGTGGAGGGCAATCCGGCGTATCGGCTGAGAGTCACGCGCGCGGACGGCAAGGTCCTGCGCGTCTGGATCGATGCCAAGAGCTTCCTTGAGACCAAGGAAGACGGCGCACCACGCAAGCTGGATGCACGCATGCATCCCGTGTCCATCTACCTGCGGGACTACAAGCCCGAGCAGGGTCTGATGATCGCGCACACCGTCGAGACTGAGGTGCAGGGCGTCGCCAAGACCGAGAAGATCACAGTGGACAGCGTCCTGGTGAACCCCAAGCTGGACGATTCGCAATTCACGAAACCCAAGTGATGCAGCGGAGAGAATGAATGAAAACGGCGGGACTTTGGGTCCTTGCGTTGCTGAGTGCGGGATTGACTTGCGCTGCGAATGCGTCAGGCAGCGCTGTGACTCCGACGGTCGATCAAATCCTGGCGCAATACCTCGAGGCGCGGGGTGGCGCGGCGGCCTGGTCAAAGGTGCACACCCTGGGCTGGATCGGGCACATCGAATCGGGCCTGCCAGGGAGTCCCAAGGTTCCCTTCCTGCTGTTGTTCCAGCGCCCAGGCGCCACGCATTTCGAGGTCACGGCGCAAAACCAGCACTCCATGCGAATTTTTGATGGCGCGCGTGGATGGAGGTCCACCCCGGGTGGCGAGACCGGCACCGTGGTAAACGAGTACACGCCTGAGGAAATCAGCGCGGCGCGTGACTCCGGAGGCCTGGATGGGCCGCTCGTCAATTCTGCGGCGAAAGGCATCCGCGTGGTTCTGGACCGCCTGGAGAACATCGAAAGTCGCGATGCCTGGCGGTTGAATGTGACCTTGCCCTCGGGCCAGATCCAGACGCACTGGATCGATGCAAATACGTATCTGGAGCTGCGCTACGATCGCAATTCACGCAATGTAATGGGCATGGCGACGAAGATTTCGGTGTACTACCGCAACTACCAGTCGATCGGAGGCTTGAAGCTCCCGTTGCTGGTCGAGACTCAGGCCGAGGGCGGCGCGAACTCCGACAGGATGATCATCGAGAAGGTGGCAATCAACCCGACGCTGCAGGCCAATACCTTCGTGCGTCCTGACCTGCCTGCGGCGAAGCATGGTGGCGTCATGGTCAACATTCCGGGTCCCGAGTCGCCGGGGGCCGCGCGTCGCTGACCGCCTGAACGACCCTTATGTCAAAGGCAGACGGGAAGCGGTAAGAGGTTATCGGTACAATGGCTTGGGGGATTTCCAAGCCAGGGAGGCGAGGTTTCTTGGCGCGCACACCGTTCGAGACAGCAAACGCAAGGAAAGCGGGCGCGCCCATGGCGCAGCCTCCCGCCGGCGCTGCGGTCATGGAAAGCGCTGCAGTGCCAGGCCCGGCGGGTACTACGTTGTCGCTGCTGCTGGTCGACGATCACACCATCTTGCGCGAGGGGTTGCGCGCGCTCCTTGAGTTGCAACCTGACCTGCGCGTCGTTGGCGAGGCCGGCGCATTCGATGAGGCCGTCGAACTCGCCACGCGGCTCCAGCCGGCCGTGGTGCTGACGGATATCGGCCTGCCCGGCCGGTCCGGACTGTTGCTGGTGCGGGAACTGCGCCGGGTGTGTCCCGCCGCCCGGGTTATTCTGTTGACCGCGCACGCGAGCGAAGAGTACATCCGTGCCGGACTCGATGCCCAGGCCGATGGTTACGTTCTCAAGGACGCCGGACACGCCGAGCTGATTGCGGCAATCCGCACCGTAGTGACCGGGCAGCATTTCCTGTGCAAGGCCGTGGCATCGCGGGTGCTCGCCACATACCTGCTGCGCGACGGGCATTCGCCGCAGCGGGATCCGCTCAATTCTGTAACTGCGCGCGAACGGCAGGTGCTGACGCGCATCGCGTCGGGTCATTCGAACAAGGTTGTGGCGCGCGAGCTGAATCTCAGTGTCAAGACGATTGAAAAGCATCGCGCCAATCTGATGCGCAAGCTCGCGCTGCATAACACTGCCGATATCACCCGGTTTGCCCTCAACCACCATCTCATGGACCATGAGAGTTCGGAAGCCTCTGGCAAGCTGGAGCTGCGCAGAGCGGTCGGGAGTTCCCTGTGAGCCTGCAGGGCATGCGGCGTTCGGCCGCGTCGCGATGCGGGTTCGTGCTGTTGGTGGTCCTGGCAATGGGGCTCAAGGCCCTGATACCGACAGGGTTCATGCTGGCCGCGGTGGGTGGGCACGCTCAGCTGGTCATGTGTCCGGCCGGCATTCATGCGACCGCCATGAAACAGCACGCCGCCGCCATGGCGGCGATGATGGTGATGGACGCTTCCTCATCCGCGCACATGATGCATGCGGCGGGCGTCGATCATTCCGCGCACGCGGCGTTGGCGGCCGAACAGTGCCCGTTTGCATTCGCCAGTGCCAGTGTGCTGCCGGCACCGGTGCCGCAAGTCACCGAACCCTATTTCACCGTCGTGCGTCCGGTTGCGGTGGCCGTGGTCCTTTCCATTCCCATTGCGCCGCCGATCCGGCATAGCGCCCCACGGGGCCCGCCCGCTCTCGCCTGAGAAGTGCTCGTAGCGTTCGCGGCACCGGTCACGATGACCGCGCCGCGCTGTGCAATCTCTTGCGGGAGCAGATCATGAATATGCGAAGTTTGCGCCTCGTGGCGCTGTTTATGGCATTTCCAGGGTTGAGCCTGGCTTGTGCCTGTGGTTGCGGGATTTTTGATGTTGGCACCAGCTCGATGTATGCGAACCACGCCGGCGGCATGGTGTTCGCCGAATTCGACTATCTTGACCAGAGCCACAACCGCAGCGGCACCTCGGGTGCGCCAGCGGATAACAATGAAGACAAGGAAATCCGTACGAGTTTCTGGACGCTGGGTGGCCAGTACCAGTTCAACCGCTCATGGGGACTGACCGTTGAGGTGCCCTACTGGCACCGCTATTTTCAGACTTCTGACGAAGACACAGGCGAGATCGTCAACAGCACTCACGGCGCGGTCGGCGATATCCGCATCAAGGCGAGCTACACGGGATTTTCGGCTGACATGTCCACCGGCCTTACGCT
>PMNQ01000047.1:0-8191 GCA_003162555.1 Gammaproteobacteria bacterium
CTGGCAGTGGCGTATTCCGCTGCGACAGCGCGTCGGTAACGGTTACGTCTATTCGAGCGCTCATTGCACGGACGATCAGGCTCTCAATGATCTGCTCACCACGCTGGGCGAAAAGCCGCTGGCGGAACCGCGGTTCCTGCGCTTCGTGACTGGCAGGCGGCGGCTCTACTGGAATCGCAATTGCTTTGCGGTCGGATTGGCATCCGGATTTCTGGAGCCGCTCGAGTCCACCAGCATNNAGCATGCACCACCTGCTCGAGCACTTCCCCGACCGGCATTTCGATCAGGCCAACATAGATTCCTGCAACGCGGAGCTGAGCTACGAAGCGGAGCGGGTGCGCGATTTCATCGTTCTCCACTACCACCTCACGCAGCGCGACGATGCTCCGCTTTGGAATTATTGCCGCTCGATGAGCATTCCAGACAGCCTGCGCGAACGCATCGAGCTGTACCGCCAGACCGGCCGCATACGCTGGCGCGCGGGCGAGCTGTTCACCGATCTGAGCTGGTTTTACATCTTCGAGGGCCTGGGCGTACGGCCGGTAGCCTACGATCCACTGGTGGACGTGGTCGAGGAGGCGCGGTTCAGGGAAATTCTGGCGTCCATGGCGCGCGGCACTGCTGAAGTAGCCAGGGCAAGCCCGTTCCACGACTCCTATTTTGTCGACCGCGCCGGCAATCACAGCGCGGCACATCCATGAGCCCAACAAGGCCGCTGCTGGGTGGCGTCGAGCTGGGCGGCACCAAGTGCATTTGCCTCATCGGTACTGCGCCCGACGACATTCGCGATCAGGTGTCCATTCCGACCGGCACCGAACCGCACAAGACCCTGGGCTTGATAGCCGAGCAGCTGGGCAATTGGCAGGGCGTGCACGGCAAGATCGCGGCGCTGGGCATTGCATGCTTCGGCCCGGTTGACCTGCAACCGCGCTCGCCGACCTATGGCCATATCACCTCTACGCCAAAGCCTGGCTGGCAGGATGTGGATGTTGTGGGGCATCTGGGCGCTGCGGAACCGATACCCACGCGTTTCGATACTGACGTTAACGGTGCCGCTCTGGCGGAGGGTCGCTGGGGCGCGGCACGGGAACTGGCGGATTTTGCCTACGTCACGGTTGGCACCGGTGTCGGCGTAGGACTGGTTGTCAACGGGCGTCTCGTGTACGGCTTCGGGCACCCTGAACTCGGCCACACCCGCGTCGCCCGCCTGGCCGGCGATCAATGGCCGGGCTCCTGCCCGTCGCACGGCGATTGCGTCGAAGGACTCGCCTCGGGCACGGCTATCGCCGCGCGAACCGGAGCGGCGGCCGAACTTCTACCGGTGGATAGCCCGGTGTGGCAGCCGGTCGCGCACGCCATCGCGCAGCTCCTGCACACCATCGTACTGGCAACGGCGCCGCGCCGGATCATCCTTGGCGGCGGCGTCATGCAATCGCGGCCGCAACTCATCGAGGAAGTGCGGGTGCGCCTGCTGCGGAGCCTCAACGGCTATCTTCCGCTGGAGAAACTCACCGGCTCGATCGCGCAGTATGTCGTGGCCCCGGGACTCGGCATGCTCGCCGGCCCGCTGGGTGCGCTGGCACTGGCGAGCGACGCGAACTGTTCGGCCGCGAACGCCGCGACGCGCTGATTGCGCTTGGCCGTCACCGCACCGCAAACTCCTGCCATGATGCGCGAGAAAAAATCCAAGCCGTTCGTGGCCGTCGGCGATCGCAGTCAAGGGCCGCGGTTGTCGGGCAGCAACCTGCAACGTGCGGGTGACCACAATCAGCGCGTGACCTTGCATGCGATTCGCGTCAATGGTCCGGTCACCCGGGTGGCGCTCGCGCAGCAGACCGGACTGACACCGGCGGCGATTGCCAACATCACCAGCCGCTTGCTCAAGGATCGCCTGGTGCTGGCCGCTGGCCGCATACACGGTGCGCGCGGACAGCCGGCAACCAAACTGGTGGTCAACCCGGACAGCTGCTTTTCAATTGGCCTCAATATCGACCGCGATCACATCACGATGGTGCTGCTGGATTTTGCCGGCCAGGTTCGCAGCCGCGCCACACGCGAGATCCATTTTGCCAAACCGGCAACCGTGCAGACTTTCTACCAGCGTTCCGTCCGGCAGATGCTCGCGCGTGCCGGCATAGCGCGCAGCCGCCTGGTCGGCGTCGGTGTCGCCTTTCCCGATGACATTGCCAGGGCACATCTGCCTGACCAGCCCGGTGACTACGCCGCCTGGGCGGCGATCAGGGTCGATGCATTGCTCTACGATGTGCTCGGCATTCCCGTGTTCGTGGAAAATGACGCGGCGGCTGCCGCGATCGGCGAGATGCAGTTCGGCTCGGGTCATCGCTACCGTAGCTTCTTCTATCTGCTGGTAACGGCCGCACTCGGCGGCGGGCTGGTGATCGATGGCGGCTACTTCAGGGGCGCCAACGGGCGGAGCGGTGAAATCGGCCTGCTGCATGACCACGATGCGACCGGGCAGGACAAGCAGCTGCAATACATTGTCTCGCTCTCGGCGCTGTACAGCCGTCTTAGCGACGGTGGCTACCGCGTGGCCTCGCCCCGCGGCCTGACGCGCCTGGAGCCCGGTGCGCGCGCCATTGTCGATCGCTGGATCAAGGAATCCACTGATGCACTTGTCAATCCACTGGTGGCGATCAATTGCCTGATCAACCCGGAAGCGATTCTCATCGGTGGACGCCTGCCGGCGCCGCTCGTCGATCAGCTGGCTGCGTCCATCAATGAGCGAATGGTTGAATTTGCCGCGCTGATGCCGGCCATTGCGCCGGTCGCGCGCGCGGTGACGGCCGACGATGCCCCCGCGGTCGGTGCGGCTATCCTGCCGTTCAGCCATAGCCTGCTGCCGACCCGCTTTGCCCTGCTCAAGGGCGATTAACCGGAGCCTTCAATGCCCACACATAGTTCCACGACCGCAGCGGCACATAAGCCTGGTGAAGGCCGGATGCTTGCGGCCTTCATATCGGTCACGTTGCTGTTCTTTGCGTGGGGCTTTGTCACCTCGCTTAACGATCCACTGATCGCCGCCGTCAAACGGATCTTCAGTCTCAACGACACGGAGGGTTCGCTGACGCAGTTCGCCTTCTTCATCGCCTATGGCGTGGTCTCGATTCCAGCGGGCCGCCTGGTCGCTCGCTCCGGATACGGGCTTGCCATCGTGTACGGTCTGCTGGCCATGCTGCTCGGCTGCCTGATCATGCCGCTGGCCTCGCGCCTGAATGGCTATTGGATCGTGCTCGTGGCGCTGTTTGTCATCGCCAGCGGCATGACGGTGCTGCAGGTGGCCGCCAACCCGTTGTCGGCGGCGCTGGGCCCGCCCGCGTTGTCGCACTTCCGGCTTACGCTTTCGCAGTTCTGCAACTCGATTGGCACCGTGCTGGGTCCGTACTTCGGGTCCAAGGTATTGCTGACTGGCGGTGTGTTCGCAGGTGGCGCGGTGGTTGTGAACGCTGGCGTACGCGCCGAGTCGCTGCAGAAAATCAATTCGGCCTACCTGCTGCTGGCGGCGTTCATCGCCTTGCTGGTCATCTTTGCGTGGGCCAATCGCGCGCGCTTCTCGGCCGCGGCACCACAGTCGACTGCGCAGCTGTCGGCATTTTCCGCCATGCGTTCGCGCTGGGCGCTGTTTGGCGCCGCGGCAATATTTCTATACGTCGGCGCCGAAGTCTCGATCGGCAGTCTGATGACCAACTTCCTGAGCCAGGCCAATATCTTTGGCGTGACGCCCGAACGCGCCGGCAAGTTGACGGGNNCCCGAACGCGCCGGCAAATTGACCGGCGAATTTTACTGGGGCGGCGCGGCAGCGGGGCGCCTGGTTGGGAGCCTGCTGCTCACACGAGTCGCCTCGACGCGCATCCTGGCAATTGCCGCGGCATGCGCCACGATCCTGTGCCTCATTGTCAGCCAGACCAGCGGCGAGCTGGCCGGGACGGTCGCACTGTCCATCGGCTTCTTCAATTCCATCATGTTTCCAGTGATCTTCACCATGACGCTGGAGCGCTCCAGCGCGCCAACGGCTGCGACGTCGGGATTACTGTGCATGGCGATCATCGGCGGCGCGCTGCTGCCGCTGGTGTACGGCCGGGTAGCTGATCTGGCGTCGCGCAATGCCGCCTACTGGGTGCCGCTGGCTGCCTATGCCCTGATTGTGCTGTTTGCCGTGCGTGCCGCCCGGGCGCCCATCCTCGCGCGCGATGGCACTCCGGCGCGCGCACCGCACTGATCACCCGATGTGGAGTCCTGGCCCCTGCTCAGGCTAACTGAACTGCATGCGCAGCTGCGTGGCTGGCTCATCTATGCGGCTTGCCCGCTCTGGCAGGCGCGCGGCGTAGACGCCGTTGGCGGTGGCTTCGAGGAGACGCTGGACGCGGATGCCTTGCCGCTGCATGAGGCGCGCCGGGCGCGCGTCCAGCCGCGCCAGGTCCATGCCTTCGCGCAGGCGGCGACACTCGGCTGGAGCGGTGACGCGGAGACCATAGGCCGGCGCGGCATGGAGCATTTTTGCCGCGTGTACCAGCGGGAAGACGGCCTGTTTCGCACTCTGGCGAGCGCCAGCGGTGCGCCGCTCGATGATCGCGCGCTGCTTTACGATCAGGCCTTCGCGTTGCTCGGGTTCAGTGCCGCCGCCGGAGCGCCGCGTGCCAGGCTTGCACAAGAGGCGCGCGCCCTGCAGCTGCGTGCCGCCATCGAGCAGCAGTTTTCTGCGGCAGGCGGTGGCTACCTTTCCGAAGCCGGTGTGCTGGATGTGCGGGAGTCCAATCCGCACATGCATCTGCTTGAAGCCTGCCTCAGCTGGGCGGAGATTGGGGCTGACGAGTCGTGGCAACGTTGCGTGGCGGACCTGCTGGCGCTCGCGCTCGATCGCATGGTGCGCAAGGATAGTGGCGCCATTGGTGAGACTTACACCACCGAATGGCTGCCAGTGCCTGAAGCCGCGGGCCGGCGCATCGAGCCGGGCCACCAGTTCGAGTGGGCCTGGTTGTTGATGCGCAGCGGCCACAGGCACGATCCGCGGTGTGTTCCGGTCGCGTTGCGCCTGATTGAAATCGCCGAGACGCGGGGCGTGCACGACGGCTACGCTGTCAATGCGCTGAACGACGATTTCACCGTACTCGATGCAGGTGCGCGTCTCTGGCCGCAGACGGAGCGCCTCAAGGCGACGGCCCTGGCTGCGACAATCACCGGAGTTGAATCCTACTTGCACAGCGCGCGCCAGGCTGCGGAGTGCCTGTTGCAGTACCTCGGAACGAAGACCCCGGGACTCTGGTTCGATCTGCGGCTGGCAAGCGGTGAATTCGTGCCAGGTTGCTCGCCGGCAAGTTCCTTCTACCACCTGGTCAGCGCGATCAGCGCTCTGGATGGGGCGCTGACACGACATCATTCCAGCAGACTTCGTAACGGCTCCACATGATCGGCGTAGTGTTGCCAGCGGTTGACCGAGGTGTTGTTGATCTTCTGACGCACCTGCCATTTGCTCGCCGTAACAACCGCGCGCTCCGCCTTGTAAAATTCGAGGCAATGCGGGTCCCACGGCAGTCCTATGAACCCGATCATCCGTCGACTCCAGGTCTCCGGGTCGGCGACCAGGCCTTCGTACGGCACCTCAAGCAGGGCTCCCGGCGGCAGTGTCGAGCGCCAATGCTGCATGATGCGCCGGTATTCACGGTAGTAATGCGCCAGATCATGCAGGTCGTTGGTGTAGGTATTGGCAGCCTCAAACTGCTGGAAGTAAATTGACAGGCAGGTATCGATCGGATTGCGCTGCATGTGGATGATGCGGGCGTTTGGCAGCGCCGCATGAATCAGACCGAGGAAGAAAAAGTTGGTGGGCATCTTGTCCACCACTCGCAGGGCTCCGGCTGAAAGACCCGCCAGCAATTGCAGGTAATCGTGCGCCAGCGTGGCCAGAGTTGCGGTGTCGGCCTCGGCCTCGGCGGTCAAGATCCCGGCCTGGGAACTCCAGAAACTCAGCTCGCCAGCACCATACACCGCAGGGTGGGCTGCAAGAATCTGTTCCGCCAACGTCGTCCCGGAGCGCAGCATGCCCACCACAAACACCGGACGCGACGAGTCTGGCATGGCAATCGCTGACAAGCGCATGTCGACTGAGGAAGTGCGCATCAGCCGGTCCACCGCGCGGGTCATTGCATCGCGGTCATGTACTGATCCGCACTGCCGGGACAGTTCGTTCGCGCGCCGGAAATGAGCGAAGGCCTGGTCGTACTGTCCGGTGTCATCAAAATACTTGGCAACCGCAAAGTGCAGCTGCAATTGCCTGCTTGCGCTTCCCCCCGACTCGATCAACCGGCAGGCCGAAGCCAGCCAGTCACTGTCCGCACGGGTCAGGCGCCGTAATCGTGCGATGCCCGCGCAGGGCTCCACCGCCTGCGGATCAATGGCGATGGCGCGCCGGAAAATTTCCTCGGCGGCGGAAAAGTGCCCCAGGTCGGCGCGCAGTTCGGCCAGCGCCACCAGAGCCGGAACGTGGCGCGGATCCAGAGCCAGGGCCCGTGCGCAACTGGCCTCGCACTCTGCCGTGCGACGCTGTAGCCGCAGTGTCGTTGCCAACTCGGCGTGCGCGGCGACAAAATCCGGCCTGCACTCCAGCGCCCTGCGATAGCTCGCTGCAGCGGCGTCAAGTTGACCGACACTGCGCAGTGCATTGGCCAGATTGACGTGCGCCTCGGCGAAATCCGGCTGCAAATGCAGCGCCCGCCTGAAACAGACCATCGCCTCATCCAGTCTCGCCATGTGGCGCAACACATTGCCCAACGCGTTGAGGGTAGCGGCCGAGTCAGGTTCGAGCTGCAGCGCACGCGTGCAGTTCAGATGCGCTTCCTCGTTGCGGCCAAGGTGCATCTGCGCGACGGCCGCATTACGCAGTGCGTCCGTGTAATCGGGCCGAATCTTCAGGGCCTCGCGGCAGCTGGATTCCGCCTGGTGAAATTGTCCAAGCTCAATCTGCACAGCGGCCAGGTTGGCGTACGCCTCTGGAAACTGCTGACGCAACTCCAGAGCCCGGTTGAAACTGATCGCCGCTTCGCGCAGGCGCCCAACACGTCCGTAGGCATTGCCGAGATTGAGCTGAGCCACCGGGTCGTGCGGCAGCAGCTGGGCTGCCCGCTCAAGCGCGGGCAGCGGGTCCTTGCTCTGGGCGCGCAGTGCAATACCCAGCAATTGCCAGGCGGCGCCGAGCGCGGGCTGTGCGCTGAGCAAACGCCGCGCCCGCTGTTCCAACTCCAGGTAATGCCCCGCATCAATGAGCAGGGCGAGTTCGCCCAGCTCGTCCACGAGTGCGGTCTGATCCTCGGAAGGTTCGTCGGGCTCGCCCGCGCGCTGCCGGTCCGGCAGGCGGCCGCAACAGGCCTTGAATTTTCGTCCGCTGCCGCACGGGCAGGGGTCGTTACGGCCAGGTACTGCGGTCACCATCACGTGGACAAGACTACCGGGACGGGCATTCTGGCGATAGCCACGCGCTCCTGACGCTGGTGGCACGCGGCTTGCTCGAATCCGGGTGTATTCCGCTGCAGGGATCCTCATGCATTGGCCGCGACTTCACTCAAATTCCTCAAAACCTTTCAGATCGCAGCGCGGCGCGGCAGCTTTGCGGCTGCGGCCGCCGAACTTTACCTGACGCCCTCAGCGGTCAGCCACCAGGTGCGGGGACTCGAAGAACAGCTCGGCGTTGCACTGTTNNGAGCAGATTGATCCTGCCTTTGCGACGCTCGAAGCGGCCACCGCGGAGCTGCGCATGCCGCGCGAGCGCGTGCCGCTGCGACTGCAGGTTCCGCCTTTCTTCGCGCAGGAGCTGCTGTTGCCGCGGCTCGGCGCCTATAGCGCGGCGCACCCGCACACCGATCTGCAGATAGACACGCGCTCCGCACCTATGGTGCCACACGGTGATGATGTGGATGTGTCCGTGGCGCTCGGCCCGGGGCAATGGCCGGGACTGGTTGCGCGCTCGCTGTTTGCCCAGGCTTTCGTGCCGGCCTGCTCGCCGGCGCTGCTGCGTGCGTCCGGCGTGCGTGAGCACGCCGATCTGGCCGGCGAATCGCTGATCGTGCACGCGCGGCGCGCGGACCTGTGGGATCAGTGGGCGCAGGCGGCTGGCCTCGCCCCGCTGCAGCCGCGCCAGCTGATCCGTTTTGACACGATGTCCGCCGTGGTCGATGCCGC
>PMNQ01000047.1:8286-8498 GCA_003162555.1 Gammaproteobacteria bacterium
AGCTGACACCAACATGAGCAACAAGAATCGCGCGGCGTTTGCCGCTATTACCACCACGCTGGTCATCACCCTGCCCATCGCGCTGCTACCGGCCGTATCGCTGGCCGCTCGTCCGGAGAAAATGGCCGCACGCGCCTGCGCCGAGGCTTTCGTGGCCACGCTGGCTACGCCCGAGAAGCCGGCGCCCAGACTCGCGGGCGCGAATTTCTACG
>PMNQ01000047.1:8528-8729 GCA_003162555.1 Gammaproteobacteria bacterium
CAGGGAGCACGCCTGGAACGCGTCCAGGCGTCACCCGCATGGGCAGGCGATCGGTTCCGCAATCTGCATCCGATCATGGCCGGACTGCGGGATCCCGCCGTGCCGATGCCATCGCTGGCCGAGTTTATCTGCGGCGGCGAACGGCGCGTCCCGCGTGCGCCACTGCCCTCGGAGAATCCGCTCGCCGCATGGCGGCGCGCA
>PMNQ01000233.1:0-2324 GCA_003162555.1 Gammaproteobacteria bacterium
CTTCACCAACGTGGCGCTGACCGCGGACAAGGAACCGTGGTGGGAAGGACGCAAGAAACACGAGCCGGTCATCGACTGGCGCGGCCGCCCCTACGATCGCGCCAATGGGCCCGCCGCACATCCGAATTCGCGCTTCACGGTCGCGGCCGCGCAAAACCCCAGCTACGGCAAGGCCGCCGAGGATCCGCACGGCGTGCCGATCTCGGCGTTNNTGCGCCGCGATCCGATGGCGATGAAGCCCTTTGCCGGCTACAACTTCGGCGACTACTTCGCGCACTGGTTGAGCATGGGTCAGCTCCTGACACGTGCGCCGCACATCTTCCACGTCAACTGGTTCCGGCAGGATGCTGCGGGCAAATTCCTGTGGCCGGGCTTTGGCGAAAATCTGCGCGTGCTGCACTGGATGCTCGAACGCTGCGCCGGGCGCGTCGGCGCGCGTGACGGCGCCATCGGCCTGTTGCCGGAGCCGGCCGATCTGGACACGACCGGGCTCGTCATCGAGCCTGCGGTGCTGGCCGAGCTGACATCGGTCCCGGCCGCGGCACTGCGCAGCGAATTGGCGGACATTCGCACTTATCTGCAGGGATTCGGCGCGCACACGCCCGCGGCGCTGTACACAGAACTGGACGATATCGAGCGGCGGCTCAACGCCTGAAGGCTGGACTCAAGGCCGAAGTTGGCGGCCCCGGCTTGTGCCCGTTCAGATCTCTTCGCAGACGAATCGCAGCGTCTGCGGCGATTCGATGTCGGGGGTCTTGCCCAGCCCGATCATGCCCTCCCCCTTGACGGGGATGGTGTCGCGCCGCACGAAGGCCTCTTCCTGGCCAACGATCTGCACGAAGGTGCCATTGGTGCTCATGTCGGTGAGCGTGAAGCGGTTGCGGTTGAATTCGATGCGCGCATGCAGGCGCGAGATCAGGTTGCCGCGCACGATCACATCGCTCTCATCGGCGCGGCCGATGACCACCTGCGGATGAAGCTGGTCGATGACGACCTCGCGATCGGCCACCGTCAGGCGCAGGCGCAGCGTGCGGCGCTGGTCGCGCGCCGTCAGCGCAATCGCCGGCAGCATGCTGGTCACNNGCCGAGGTGGTGATGATCTGTCCCGCCTTGGCCTGGCTGGTCATGCGATTGGCGGTGTGCACGCTGGCGCCGAACACGTCGCGCGCCTCCAGCACCACCGGACCGAAGTGGCAGCCGATGCGGATGGCGACCTGCTGGCCGTCCATCTTGAGCTCGGCGTGCGCGGCAATCTGCTTCTGCATCTGGCCGGCGGCGTCGAGCGCATCGTCGGGCTTCGGGAACGTGGCCATGACCTCGTCGCCGATCGTCTTGATCACCGTGCCGTTGTGCTGCTCGGTCGCCGTGCGCATGACGTCGATGCAGATCGCCACCATGGCCCGGGCGCGCTGGTCGCCCAGCGACTCGAACAGACGCGTCGAGCCGACGACGTCCGCGAACAGAATGGCGAGTTCGATATCCTTGACCATGTTCCCCGTAACCGGCATGGATGGCGGGCGGCGGCCGCTAGTTCACATAAGCTGGCCGAAGCCCGCCGGGATTATACGCGAGCAATTGCTCCAGACTACGACAAATACCCGATAAGTGCATGATCAGTACAGGAAAAAGTCCGCCGCCGCACCGCTCTTTCGCGAACCTTCAGCCAGCCGCGCCCGGAATGCGCGCGCGCCTGCCTGGCCGGCGTACAGGCCAAACATGTGGCGCGTGATGGCGTTGAGGGGCTCGCCGGCGGCCGTTTCCCGCACGGCATAGCGCGCCATGCGCTCGAGCAGCGAGCGCTCGCTCGGCCGCTGCCAGCCGTCGTCAAACAGCTGCTGATGCAGCTCGGTGATCACGTACGGCCGGTGATAGGCCTCGCGCCCCAGCATCACCCCTGAGCTCCAGGTCAGCGCTTCCTGCGCCTGAGGCACGGTCCGCAATCCACCATTGAGCACGAACTGGAGTGATGGAAATTGCCGTGTCAGCCGCTGCACGATTTCTGGCCGGAGTGGTGGCACCTCGCGGTTCTCCTTGGGCGACAGCCCGCCCAGCACCGCCTGGCGCGCGTGCACGATGAACAGACTGCAGCCGGCCGCACTCACGGCCACGGTGAACGCGACGAGCCGTTCGTAGTCCGTCTCGTCGTACTGGCCGAGGCGCGCGCGCACCGGCGCGCCAGCGCCACCCTCAATGATGCCAATGCGCATCTTTACGGTCACGGGTACGGCCACCGCGGCGCGCATCTCAGCCACACAATCAGCCACGCGCTTAGGGTCGGCCATCAGGCACGCCCCGAACGCACCCGCGTGCACGCGATCGCTCGG
>PMNQ01000233.1:2337-3540 GCA_003162555.1 Gammaproteobacteria bacterium
CCGGAGGATCGTCGCGAGTGGGTCGAAGCCATTCGCATCGCCCGGCGCATCTTGAACCAACCGGCGATGGAACCGTTCAACGGCGGCGAGGTCTCGCCGGGGCCGGGCGTCGAGACCGACGAGCAGATCCGCGCCCTGCTGCGCCAGCGCGTCGATCTGCGCGTCGCTCAGCGACAGCACTTTACGCAACACCTCACGCGTGTGTGCGCCAAGCGCGGGCGGCGGCAACCGATAATCCACTGGCGCATCCGAGAGCCGCAGCGGACTGGCGATACCGGGCACGCTCGGCAGTGCGGCTGCAGCGGGCGGCATGTCGACGCGCAAGCCGCGGGCAATGGCCTGCGGGTCCGCAAATACACCGGCGATGTCGTTGATCGGCCCGCAGGGTACGCCGGCGGCTTCGAGCAGCGCGATCCACTTGCCCGTGCTGCGCGTCCTGGTGACCGCGGTCATCATCTCGATGAGCAGCGTGCGATTGGCAACGCGCTGCGGATTGGTGGCGAAGCGCGCGTCGGCTGACCATTCGGGGTGGCCGATGCAGGTGCAGAAATGCGCGAACTGGCCGTCATTGCCGATCGCCAGCATCATCCAGCCGTCCTGGGTCGGAAAATCCTGGTACGGCACGATGCTCGGGTGCGCGTTGCCGGGGCGGTCGGGCGCCACGCCGGTCGCCAGGTAATTCATGCCCTGATACGCGAGCATCGCCACCGCAACATCGAGCAGCGCCAGGTCGATGAACTGGCCCGCTCCGGTGCGCGCGCGTTGCACCAGAGCGGCGAGCACCGCGATCGCCGCGTACAGTCCGGTCGACAGATCGACCATTGCGACGCCCACTTTCTGCGGGCCGCTGCCCGCTTCGGCGCGCGGCTTGCCCGTAATGCTCATGAGCCCGCCCATGCCCTGGATCATCGCGTCGTAGCCGGCGCGCGGCGCATACGGGCCGGTCTGGCCGAAGCCGGTGATCGAACAATAAATGAGCTGCGGATTGAGCTTGCTGAGGGTGGCGTAGTCGAGCCCGTGGCGCGCGGCGCTGCCGACCTTGAAATTCTCGACCAGCACGTCCGACTCCTGCGCCAGCGCGGCGATCAGTTGCTGACCGGCGGGCGTGGCGATATCGACGGTGATCGAGCGCTTGTTGCGGTTGGCGCTGGCGTAGTACGCGGAGTAGCCGGCGTCCTTGAAATCGGGCGGGCCCCAGGCGCG
>PMNQ01000090.1 GCA_003162555.1 Gammaproteobacteria bacterium
CGACCGGCTCGGCCTCGCGCAGCTCCACCAGCTGCGCGGGCGCGTCGGCCGCTCGCATCACCGCGCCTACGCCTACCTGATCGTGCCCTCGCGCCGTGCGCTGGCTGGCGATGCCGCCAAGCGGCTCGAGGCGATCGAGTCGATGGAGGACCTCGGCGCTGGGTTCCTGCTCGCGACCCACGACCTGGAGATCCGCGGCGCCGGCGAATTCCTCGGCGAGCAGCAGACCGGCGAGCTCACCGAAGTCGGGCTGACGCTTTACCTCGACATGCTCGAGCAGGCCGTGAGCGCGTTTCGCGCCGGGCGCGCGCCAGCGCTCGAGCGGCCACTGGCCGCGGTCAGCGAGGTCGAGCTGCACGTGCCCGCGCTCCTGCCCGAGGACTTCGTGCCCGACGTGCATCTGCGCCTGTCGCTATACCAGCGCATCGCAGCGGCCTCGGCGCTTGAATTGCAGGACATGGGCGGTGAGCTGGTCGACCGATTCGGCCCGCTGCCCGCGGTGGCCGGCAACCTGCTGCAACTGGCCATGTTGCGGCTGCGCGCCCGCGAGCTCGGCATCCGCCGGCTCGATCTGGGACCACAGGGCGGCAGCGTGCAGTTCGAGCAGGAAAACCGCATCGACGCGACCGCGGTGATCCGGCTGATCCAGCGTCCGGCGCACGACTACCGCATGGATGGGCCACTGAAATTGCGCTTCAGCCGGGGCTTAAGCGCGATCCCGGCGCGGTTCGAATTTGCGCGCGCACTGCTGGCCGAGCTGGGGCCTGTGCCATGAAGGCCTGCTACCATAGGCACATGAGCCATTTTCCAAAACTGCCCTCGCTTGCGCTGGCGCTCCTGCTGGCGCTGGCCGCCGCGACTCCGTTGCCGGCGGCAGCTCCGAACACCGGGGCCTACCAGATCGAAGTGCTGATATTCCGCGCCGTCACGCCGCCTGCAGGCGAGGACTTCAGCGCGGCCGCCGAGGGGCGCGGCTTCACCGGCCAGGGCAGCGGCCAGAGCGCCGGTCAGACAGCCGGCCAGGGTTCCGGCCAGGCCTCGGGAGACAATGCGACGCCCGCCGTGCTGCGTACGCTCGATTCCTCGCAGATGCAGCTAGGGAGCATGGCTTCGAAGTTGCGCGCCAGCGGCGAGTGGACCGTGCTGGCGCACGCGGCCTGGGTGCAGACAGCGAGCGAATGGCCGCACCACGACGGATTGGCGCTGGAGCAGCTGGGGCTGAACGCCGGCGGTTTGAGCGGCACGGTGTACCTCGAGCATGGCCAGTACCTGCATCTGGGGTTCGATTTGCGCCTGGGGACCGAACCGGTCTGGTCGCTGCGCGAGCTGCGCAAGATCCGCTACAACGAGAAGAATTACTTCGACCACCCGGGCTTTGGCGTCATCGCCGTCGTCAGCCCGGCGCGTGTGGCCGGCTAGGTCCGGCCGGCCCTTCAGCCCACTGCGGGTGCGGCCGATACCTGAGCGATATGGACTCATTCGATGTAATCGTTATTGGCAGCGGACCGGCCGGTGAAGGCGCGGCCATGATGGCCACCAAGAACCGCAAGCGCGTGGCCGTGATCGAGCGGTACGCCGAGGTCGGCGGCGGCTGCACGCACTGGGGCACGATTCCGAGCAAGGCATTGCGCCACGCGGTGAAGACGCTCGGCGACGCGCGGCGCGATCCGCTGCTCAAATCGATCCGCGCGCACCTGCACATGGAACTGCCGCAACTGCTGTCCGCGGCCAAGGGCGTGGTGGAATCGCAGGTGGCAAGCCGTCGCCGCTTCTACGACCGCAATCACGTGCCCGTCTATGGCGGCTCGGCCTGGTTCGTCGACGAACACACCATCGAGATCCGCACGCAGATTGGCGAGCCAGAGCGCATCCGTGGCGAGCACATCGTCATCGCCACCGGTTCGCGCCCCTATCATCCGCCGGAGCTTGATTTCAGCCACCCGCGCGTGAAGGACAGCGACAGTGTGTTGAGGTACGAGTCCAGTCCATTTGCCGTCACGATCTTTGGCGCTGGTGTAATAGGCTGCGAGTACGCGTCGATTTTTCTCGGCCTGGGCTGCAAGGTCACGCTGATCAACACGCAGGACCGCCTGCTGTCATTCCTCGACGATGAAATCGCCGAAGCGCTCTCCTACCATCTGCACGAACAGGGCGGCGTCATCCGCCACAACGAACAGTTTGCCTCGCTCGAGCCGCGCGAGCGCGATGTGGTGCTGCACCTGCAATCGGGCCGCAAGATCAAATCCGACCTGCTGCTGTGGGCCAACGGCCGCACCGGCAACAGCGACGGCATGAACCTCGAGGCCATCGGGCTGGCGGGCAATTCGCGCGGCCAGCTCGCCGTCAACGAGCACTACCGCACTTCGCTCGAACACGTTTACGCGGTCGGCGATATCGCCGGTCCTCCGGGGCTCGCCAGCGCCGGTTACGTGCAGGGCTGCCGCGCAGTCATGCACATCCTCGATCCCACGCTGCCGCCGCTCCGCCTGGATCTGGTGCCGAGCGGCATCTACACGCTGCCGGAGATTTCATCGGTGGGACTGACCGAGCGCGATCTGCTGGCGCGCAAGGTACCGTACGAAGTGGGCCACACCAGTTTCAAGAACCTGGCGCGTGCGCAGATGACCGATCAGAAAATCGGCATGCTGAAACTGTTGTTTCACACGGAAACACTGCAGGTGCTGGGCGTGCACTGCTTCGGCGATGGCGCGGCCGAAATCGTGCACATCGGCCAGACCGTCATGGCGAGCGCCGACCTGAACAACATGCGCTACTTCACCAACGCAACCTTCAACTATCCGACCATGGCCGAGGCTTACCGCGTCGCGGCCTACAACGGCCTGAACCGCCTGGCCTAGGGCCTCACTTCACTGGCGGCAAATCCATCGACGTGCCGGTATAGCGCGTCCATTCCTGCGTGCTGCCGAGCAGCGAGAAGCCGATGAAGCCGCGCACGTTGAGCTTGCCGCCGGCGCCCAGCATCACGTTGCATTTGTAGGTCTTGCCGTTGCTGGCGCGGTAGATCGTGCCGCCGGACCAGTGCCCGTCGCCATCGTATTTCATGTTGCGCAGGATCACCTGGCCGCGTAGTTCGAGCTTTGTCGCAGCAGGGTCGGGATTGTGCACGTCCTTCAGCCCGGGATGACTGCCGCCGACAATGCGGCCCTGCAGATTGCCGGCGGCATCGACGCTGACCTGGACGATGCCGGCCGCACCGCCATCCGGTTCGGTTTGCCAGTTGCCTGCTACGCTGGTCAGCGCGGCATCAGCCGCAGTGGCGATGGTACCGCACGCGGCCGAAGCCAGCAGCGTCGCGGCGAATACTACTAACGCGGATTTGTGCATGGGTCCCCCTTAGTTCAAGTCACAAGGAAAAATCACTGCCGCAAGTGGCCACCATACGCCCAAGGCGACCGGCGCGCGCGCCGCGT
>PMNQ01000215.1 GCA_003162555.1 Gammaproteobacteria bacterium
TCGAACGCGTCGGCCAGGATCGATTCACGCCTGAAGCCGCCGGTCTTGAGTTCGCCAGCGCCGAGCGCCAGCGCCGGACCCAACTCCAGCGCCGCCGCGACGCGCGCCAGCGAGGCGCCGCTGACGACCGAGGCGCGCAGCCGGCTCAGCGCGCCTTCATCGGCGTCGGCGTATTGCGCGTAGAGATACTGGGCAACAACCAGGTTGAGGATCGCGTCGCCGAGAAACTCCAGCCGCTCGTTGTTGTTGCGCGCGGCGCTCCGGTGGGTGAGCGCCTGTTCGAACAGACCGGCATCGCGCGGCTCGTACTGCAGGTGACGGCGCACCCATGCGGCCGCCGGCACACTGCCCGGCATGTCACCCGCCGACATCCGTCACTGCAGATCCACCTGCTTGTTGAACTGCACCAGGATCGAGACGTTGCCGAACAGCGGCGCCACGTCCTCGTAATTGGCCACCGCCACCCAGTGATCGCCCTCGCGATGCACGTCGATGTCCTTGGAGCTGGGATGATCGACGTACTCGACGTCGAAGCGCTTTTCCAGCGAGCGCCGCACCGTCTCCGGATTGATCTGGGTGTCGTCCTTCGACTCCGTGGCCTGCTGTTTCAGAGCTTCCACGACGCGGTAATAGTTGATGTACACAGGCGCCAGGCGGATGCCGGCATAAACGAGCACGCCAACCGGCGCCAGCAGTATCACCCAACCGATCAGGGTCACACCGCGCTGAGACTTACGCATGGGTCGCTCTCCTTGTTCCCATTACTCTATACGCTTGCCAAAACGATGCCAGTCGGGCCAGCCGGAGCGGCCCAGGGGCAGATTCAGCCAGATTCTGGACGCCCTGCCAACCAGGTGGTCCTCAGGCACGAAACCCCACACCCGCCCGTCCGAGCTGTTGTCGCGATTGTCGCCGATCATCAGGTATTGCCCGGGCGGCACGACGCGATCGTAGTCGGTATCATTGGCGTCCCGCTCGGGTTCGCCGCTGTCTTCCACACACATATAGCTGTGGTCCATATCCCGCCGGCAACTGGGGGACTTTTCCGCAAACAGTCCCCCGCTGGTGCGGCAGGACAGCACCTGGTGGCTGTGCGTGCCGAGCAGCTCCTGTCCGAGGCGCATGTTCTGGTAGCAACCGTCGTTGTACCGGCCCTGCTCGTTCAGCGGCACCGGCACACCGTTGATGATGAGCTGGTCATTGCGTACGCGCACCGTGTCGCCCGGCAGGCCGACCACACGCTTGATGAAATTGACCTCCGGATGCGGCGGGTAGCGGAACACCACGACTTCGCCGCGCTGCGGCTCGCCGATGTCCAGGAACTTGCGGTTCAGCACCGGCACCCGCAGCCCGTATGCGAACTTGTTCACGACCAGGAAGTCACCCTGTTCGAGCGTCGGCATCATCGAATCGGACGGGATGCGGAACGGCTCGAAGATGAAACCGCGTAGCACCAGCACCAGCGCCGCGACCGGCAGGAAGCTGCGCGCGTAGTCGACTGTCACGGGCAGCGGCATGACCAGGTCGCTGGCGTTGGCGCGCTGCGCGGCCCGCACCCTGGCGGGCGCCAGCAGCAAGCGGTCGACGATCCATATCAGGCCCGAGACCAGCAGCACCAGCACCAGCACCAGGCTGAAGTCGAGCTGCTCGGACATCACGACGCGCAGGATCGAGCCGATGACGACTACCGGCATCGCCAGGTAGGCGGCACGCGCCCACGCCGGATCTTCGACCTGCCCCGGGGGCGCGGCCAGGCGGCGGCGCGGCCGGAGGATCCAGTCATCGAGTATCGCCAGCAGCGACACCGGTATGGCCAGCCACGCGAGCACGGTCGATATCTGCAACAGCATGCGCGGATCCTTCTGCGGTTACTTGCGGCCGACCTGCAGCACTGCCAGGAAGGCTTCCTGTGGAATTTCCACCGAACCCACCTGCTTCATGCGCTTCTTGCCGGCCTTCTGTTTCTCGAGCAGTTTACGCTTGCGGGACAGGTCGCCGCCGTAGCACTTGGCGAGCACGTTCTTGCGCAGCGCTTTTACCGTGGCGCGTGCGATCACGTGCGTGCCGATGGCCGCCTGCACCGCGACCTCGAACATCTGCCGCGGGATCAGCTCCTGCATCTTGTCGACCAGTTCGCGGCCGCGATGGTAGGAATTGTCCCGGTGCACGATCAGCGCCAGCGCGTCGACCTTGTCGCCGTTGATGAGCACGTCGAGCTTCACCAGCGGCGCGGCCTGGAAATGGCTGAATTCATAGTCGAACGAGGCGTAGCCGCGGCTCGCCGATTTCAGCCGGTCGAAGAAATCGAGCACCACCTCGGCCAGCGGCAGCTGGTACTGGAGCGAGACCTGCGTGCCGAGGAACTGCATCTTCTTCTGCACGCCGCGCTTCTCGCTGCACAGCTTGAGCACCGCGCCGACGTAGTCGGGTGGCACCAGGATGTTGGCCGTGATGATCGGCTCGCGGATCTCCTCGACCTTGTCGGGCGAGGGCAGTTTTCCGGGGCTGTCGATGTGCAGCACCTGGCCGTCCGTGCAGGCGATTTCGTAGATGACCGTCGGCGCGCTGGTGATCAGGTCGAGCTGATACTCGCGCTCGAGCCGTTCCTGCACGATGTCCATATGCAGGAGCCCGAGGAAGCCGCAACGGAAACCAAAGCCCAGCGCGGTCGATACTTCCGGCTCGTAGTGCAGTGCCGAATCATTGAGCTTCAGCTTGGCGAGCGCGTCGCGAAAACTTTCGTAGTCTTCCGAATTGATCGGGAACACGCCGGCGAACACGCGCGGCTGCACCTGCTTGAAACCCGGCAACGGCGCCGCTGCCGGCCGGTTTTCCGCGGTGATCGTGTCGCCGACCGGCGCACCGTCGATCTCCCTGATGCCAGCTACGACGAAACCTACTTCGCCGGCGCCGAGTTCCCGCGTGGCCACCGATTTGGGCGTGAACCGCCCGAGCTTGTCGATCTGGTGACTGCGCCCGGTCGACATGACGCGCATCTTCTCGCCCGTGCGCAGCACACCGTTCATGACGCGCACCAGCGAGACCACGCCGACGTAGTTATCGAACCAGGAATCGATGATGAGCGCCTGCAGCGGCGCGTCCGGATCACCCTTGGGCGGCGGGATCCGCAGCACGATCTGCTCGAGCAGTTCCGCGACGCCCTCACCGGTCTTGGCGCTCACCAACGCGGCATCGTGTGCCTCGATGCCGATGATCTCCTCGATTTCCTTGCGCACGCGCTCGGCATCGGCGGCCGGCAGGTCGATCTTGTTGATCACCGGCAGCACCGTCAGCCCCAGCTCCACCGCCGTGTGGCAGTTGGCGACGCTCTGTGCCTCGACGCCCTGCGAGGCATCTACCACCAGCAGCGCACCATCGCAGGCCGCCAGGCTCCGTGACACCTCGTAGGAGAAGTCGACGTGCCCGGGCGTGTCGATCAGGTTGAACTGGTAATTTTCGCCGTCGTGCGCCGTGTAGTGCAGCGTGACGCTCTGCGCCTTGATGGTGATGCCGCGCTCGCGCTCCAGATCCATGGAATCGAGCACCTGCGCCTGCATCTCGCGCTCCTCGAGCCCGCCACAGAGCTGGATCAGCCGGTCGGCGAGCGTCGATTTACCATGGTCTACATGCGCGATGATCGAGAAATTACGTATGCGTTGCATCAAGTGGGGATCCGCTGCCGGCAGGGCGCACAGGCCCTTACGGCCCGGAGCGCGCGGATTATAGCCGCAAAAGCCGCAGCAATTCCGGGGTGTCGAGCCTTCCTCCGCACACCAGTGCGCCATCCAGCAGCAACACCGGGAGCT
The DNA here is from genome assembly GCA_003162555.1 of Gammaproteobacteria bacterium. Lineage (GTDB taxonomy): Bacteria > Pseudomonadota > Gammaproteobacteria > Steroidobacterales > Steroidobacteraceae > FEN-1191. Next base: position 3,807 of record PMNQ01000215.1, read on the forward strand.
TCAGTCCCCAGCGCTGCTGCAGCGCTGCGTCGGCATCCACATCGACGAGCTGCACCTCCGGCAAGGCCGGCACGCGCGAGCGCAACGCGGTCAGTTCGAGCAGCAGTTCCTCGCACAGGCCGCAATCGCGCCGCGTCAGCAGTGACAGGCGCGCCTCGGCTGCCGGCCGCAGCTCAGCGGCTGGCCGCGGCCCAGCGGTGCTCAACGATGGCCGCCGGCACCCGAGCGCGCGGCCGGGGCAAAGCCTGGTCGAAGCGATCCAGCGATGGCGCGTACGGTAGCCGGCGGCACCTCGCCGATGGCCGTGACGCGATGGCCATCGACCTCGGTGGACACCGCGGACGAGGAACCAAGCTGCGTCACCGTCGGCGGACTGGAATCTCGCCGCCCATTGGCCGGGAGGCGCGACTGTGGTTCGACAAACACCGACACCGATGCCAGGCCATCGCTGAATACCAGGTGCGTCACCGCATGCGGGTTGTCGCCCATCAGGCGCGTGGAATTGGCCACCAGCCGGAATCCGGGCGGCAGGTCGGCGACGTCCCAGGTGGTATCGGCCGCGGGCTGCGGCGCGGCCGCAGTGGCGGCCCCGCGGCGCAGCTGCCGGTAATCGCGCACCGAAAACGCCGGCTGCAGCGCGCCATCAGCAACACGCGTGGGGAGTGACAGATCGGTGAACACGACCTGCTCGACGACGCGGCCAGCCGCCGTGTGCAGTTGCGTCTTCAGCGGCATCGCGCTCGACTCGTCGATCCACACGCGATAGCCGTAGCGTAGGTCATCCTGCGGCTCGACCAGCAGTACGCGCGCAACGCGGCCGCTGATGCGCGTCGGCGCCTCTTCGCTCAGGCGATACATCTGGCCCGCGGCGCTGTCCAGACCCTGCAGGCCCGTGAGCAGTAGCCCCGCGTTCGGATCGCTCTCGACCAGCACCACGTGCTGGTCCGGAAAATAAGCGCGCAGTTCGCCATCGCGCCGGATGACCTCGCGCCCCGATCCGTCGAGGGACACGAGCCGCTCGGCGAAACCGCCGCCCTCGCCCCGATGGATGATGTGCAGCGTCTCGCTCGCGCCGTCGTGCTCGTGCACGAAAGTGCCCTGGTAATTGCGGGTTGCCAGCGCATGCTCCATGCGCTCGAGCAGGCCACGGGCGTCGTCGGCCGCAGCAGCAGCGGCGAAGCCGGCGGCCAGCGCCAGCGCGAACCGGGCTGTGACCCGGCT
>PMNQ01000249.1 GCA_003162555.1 Gammaproteobacteria bacterium
GAGCAGGACGATGAAGCGATGGAGGCGCATCTGCTCAATGGCGAGATGCCCTCGGTCGAAACGCTGCGCAAATGCCTGCGCAAGGGCACGATCAACTCGGCGTTCACCATTGTGTTGTGCGGTTCCTCATACAAGAACAAGGGTGTACAACAGGTTCTCGACGCAGTAGTGGACTACCTCCCCGCTCCGACCGACGTCGCCTCCATCAAGACCGTCGATGCCGACGGCCACCCGATCGGCGAGCGCAAGTGCTCCGACGACGANNGACCCCTACGTCGGCCAGCTCACCTTCGTGCGCGTGTATTCGGGGGTGCTCACGAAGGGCGCCTCGGTACTGAATACCACGCGCGGCAAGCGCGAGAAGATCGGCCGCATGGTCGAAATGTTCGCCAAGGAGGCGAACCCGGTCGAGGAAGCGCGCGCCGGCGACATCATTGCGCTGGTATCCCTGGCCGATACCGAAACCGGCGACACCCTGTGCGATTCCGCGAACCCGGTGGTGCTCGAGCGCATGCGTTTCCCGGATCCGGTCATCAGCGTTTCGGTGAAGGCCAAGAACAAGGCAGAGGCGGATAAATTTGGCGCTGCGCTCGGCAAGATGGTACGCGCCGATCCCTCGCTCCATCTGGAGACCGATCGCGAGACCAACGAAACGATCCTGCGCGGCATGGGCGAACTGCACCTGGAAGTCACGCTCGATCGCATGCGCACTGAATTTGGCGTCGAGGGCATCATGGGCGAGCCGCAGGTCGCCTACCGTGAGACCTTCACCAAGAAGCTGACCGAGCAGTACACGCACAAGAAGCAGACCGNNGCGCGGCGCCGGCTTCGAGTTCGTCGATGCGACCAAGGGCGGCTCGGTGCCGCGCGAGTTCGTGCCGGCGGTCGAGAAAGGCCTGAAGATGCAGAAGGAAGACGGCGTGCTGGCGCACTTCCCCACCGTGGATTTCCGCGCCACGCTCATCGACGGCAGTTACCACGACGTCGATTCCAACGCGCTAACCTTCGAGATCGCCGCCAAGGCCTGTTTCCGCGAAGCGATCCGCAAGGCCGGGCCGATCCTGCTCGAGCCGGTCATGCGGGTCGAGACGGTGACGCCTGGCGACTACCTGGGTGATGTCATCGGCGACATCAACCGCCGCCGCGGCGCCATCGAGGAGCAGCTCGAGCGCGGCACCAACATCGCCGTGGTCGCACCAGTCCCGCTGTCGGAAATGTTCGGCTACATCGGTCAGCTTCGCAGCATGACCAGCGGCCGCGCTTCCTACACGATGGAGTTCTCGCACTATGACCCGGTGCCGCGCCAGGTCGCAGAGGAAGTGATCGAGGCAGCCGCCAAGGCCAAGGCGGCCGCTTCGGCTTAGGCGGCTTAGGCGGCTGAGGCCAGCCGCCCGCTGCGGAAGTCCGCGACTGCCTGTTCGATCTCTTCGCGCGTGTTCATGACGAAGGGGCCGTACTGCACCACCGGCTCGCGCAGTGGCTTCGCGGCCAGCACCAGGAAGCGCACGCCACTGGCATCAGCTTGCACGCGCACGTCGTCACCGTCGGACAACACGCCCGCGGCCCGGTGCGGTAACGGCTTCGCCACGCCCTCAGGTCCGACTGTCGCGCTGCCTTCGTAAAGGTACAGGAAGGCGTTGTGCCCTGCGATGATGGGCGCACTGAACACCGCGCCCGCGGGCAGACGGACATCCAGATACAACGGGTCAGTGCTTAACTGCGCACCGCCACCATTGACGGGCCCTGCGGTCGACACACCCTCCAGGAGCGGTGCGCCCGCAATGACTTTCACTTCGCCGCCGCCGGCCAGTTTCACCACAGGAATCTCGCGCGCCGCAATGTCGCGGTAAGCAGCCGGCTTCATCTTTTCCTGTGACGGGAGATTCAGCCAGAGCTGGAAGCCGCGCATGCGGCCCTCGCTCTGCTGCGGCATTTCGGAGTGGATGATGCCGCGCGCGGCCGTCATCCACTGCACATCGCCGGGCCCAAGATCGCCGCGATTGCCCATGTGATCCTCGTGACGCATGTGGCCGTCGAGCATGTAGGTCACAGTCTCGAAGCCGCGATGCGGATGTGCGGGGAATCCGGCCAGGTAATCGTCCGCATCATCTGAGTAGAACTCATCGAGCATCAGGAACGGATCGACATGCACGCCGCGCTGGCTGCCCAGGCTGCGGCGCAACTTGACGCCGGCACCATCGGCCGTCGCGATCGATTCGATGATTTGCGTAAGGCTCCGTGTAGTCATGACCAGTCTCCTCAAATTAATCAGGCCGCGATCCTGTCGATTTCGGCCGCCGCACGTGCGAGGCCTTCCTGTTTGCTCTGCGCACTCACCGCAAGTCCCTCGGCATAGATGAAACTCACGTCGCTGATGCCGATGAAGCGCAGGAAGTCGCGCACGTAAGCGGTTTGCGTATCCAGCGGGGTGCCAGCATAGACGCCGCCGCGCGCGGCGAAAACATAAGCCTTCTTGCCGGTCAGCATGCCCACCGGGCCCTTGTCCGTGTACTTGAAGGTCTCGCCGGCGCGGGCGATGTGGTCGAAGTAGGCCTTGAGCTGCGAGGGCACGCCGAAGTTGTACATCGGGAGTCCCAGCACGATGACATCGGCCTGCTTAAGCTCATCGATCAGCGCATCGGAGTACTCGACCACGGCATGTTGCGCGGCGCTGCGATCTTCCGGTTTGCTGATGAAGGCGCCAAAACGCTCCGCATCGAGGTGCGGCACGGGCTCGGCGGCGGCCACATCGCGCACCTGCACCTGCGTGTCCGGATGGCTGTTGCGGTAGGCGGCGACGAACTGGCGGGCGAGCTGGCTGGACTGGCCGTTGCCGTTGTTGATGCTGGTATTGATCTGCAGCAGGGTCGTCATGGCACTTCTCCTCAGGTTTCGATGTGCCATTGAACAATTTACTAAACTGATAAAAAAGCATAACTTTTGGCGTCTATCAATCGTATTATTAGATACATGGACAAGCACCCCCGAATATCCCTGGAGCAGTGGCGTGCCCTGCTGGCCGTCGTGGACGCAGGCGGCTACGCACAGGCCGCGGCGGCGCTGCACAAGAGCCAGTCCAGCGTGACCTACGCCGTGCAAAAGCTCGAATCGATCCTGGGCGTCAAGGCATTCCAGGTCGTTGGCCGCAAGGCGCGGCTGACTCCTGGCGGCGAAGTGCTGTATCGGCGCGCCAGATCGCTGCTCGAGGAAGCGAGCGCGCTCGAGGGCGCGGCGGGGAGCCTGGCCGCTGGCTGGGAATCGGAACTGCGGATTGCCGCGGAAATCATCTTTCCGACCTGGCTGCTGCTCAAGTGCTTTGCGCGCTTTGGCGACGAGCAGCCGCAGACCCGCATCGAACTCTACGAGACCGTGCTCGGCGGTACCGACGAGGCGCTGCAGCAGCGCCGTGTGGACCTGGCCATCTGTTCGCAGATCCCGGCAGGCTTTACCGGTGACCCGCTGATGCGGCTGCGTTTCATCCCAGTCGCCCACCCGTCTCACGCGCTGCACCAGCTCGGACGCGAGCTGACGCTTCAGGACCTGCGCCGGCATCGCCACCTGATCATCCGCGACTCCGGCAGCCAGCGCCGCAGTGGCAGCTGGCTGGGCGCCGAGCAGAGCTGGACCGTGAGCCAGAAGGCGACCTCGATCCACGCGGCCAGCACCGGCCTGGGATTCGCCTGGTATGCCGATGACACGATCCGCGGAGAACTGGAGCGCGGCGAGCTCAGGCAACTGCCGATGCGCGAGGGCAAGGAGCGCTGGGCCGAGCTGTACCTCGTGTATGCCGACCGCGACTACGCCGGCCCCGGCGCCCTGCGTCTGGCGCAGCTGCTGCGCGAAAACGTGGCGGAGCAGTGCCGTGCGGTCAAGGAGCTCCGGCCCGAGCACGCTGCCCCGACTGACACACGCATTTGACGCGCGTCCCGCCGAGGCGTCGCCGCCGGATCTCGATCGTGCCGCCGATCATCCGGGCACGGTACCGCATGATCTTGAGGCCCATCCCGCGACCCTGCGCGTGACCCTCCGCCAGCCCCACACCGTCGTCGCTGACCGATAGTTCGAGCTGCCCCGCGCGCTCGCGCAGTGTCACCTGTACCCGCGCGGCCCGTCCGTGCCGGATCGAATTGTTGATCGCCTCCTGCGTGATGCGGTACAGGTGGATCGCGGTGTCCTCGGCNNTGCGGCGCAGCCGCACCTGCACACCGGAGGCCGCGCGCGAGCGGCTGGTGAGTTCCTCGAGCGCCGGGCCCAGTCCGCCCTGGTCGATCGTGACCGGCGCCAACCCCCTGGCCATCGCGCGCGTGCTCTCGATCGCATGATTGACGAGTCCGACAATGCCGTCGATCTGCGGGACCGCGGCAGGCGCGTCGAGCCCGAGGCGCGTCGACACGCTGCGCAACATCAGCGCCACGCCGGTCAGCTCCTGCCCCAGTCCGTCGTGCAGGTCGGTGCCGAGACGGTGGCGCTCGCGATTGGCGATATCGAGCACCTCGCGCTCGAGCTGCTTGCGCTCGGACACGTCCTGCACCACCAGCAGCCACTTCTGGCCGCTGGCCAGGCCGATCGCCTCGGCAATCACCTCGCCGGTGAACTCACTGCCGTCCGCGCGCCGGAACAGCACATCGCCACGGTTGGAGTGCCCGGCAAAGCGTTTCATCAGGCGGGCGACTTCGAGCGGTTCGGCATTCTCCGGCCCGTCCTGCGACAGCAGACTGCGCAAGGGTCGGCCCAGGTGCTGTCCCGGCTCGCGGCCGAACATGCGGTCGAAGGCCGGATTCGTCAGCTCGATGCAGCCGGCCGGATCGATGAGTACGACGCCCTCGTTCATCGTATCGAGGATTTTCGCCTGGGTGCGCAGCTGTTCTTCGGCCTGGCGGCGCTGATTCACGTCGATACAGGCGCCGACAACGCGCTTGGCCCGTCCATTCGCATCCCGCTCGACGACGCGTGCGCGCGTCTGCAGCCAAAGGTATTCATCCTGCACTGACCGGAAACGATATTCGGTTTCAATCGAGCCGTGCCCGCCGCCCACGACCAGTTCAACATCGTCGATGAGGCGCTGACAATCATCGGGATGCACGGCGACCAGCAGATCAGCCATCGTCGTCCGGTCGACGCTGGACTTGATGCCCCTGCGCCTCGGCCAGTCGGACAGCCAGACGAGCGCATCAGCCCCGATCTGCCAATCCCACAGGCCGATATCCGAACCGCCAACCGCGGCCTCCAGGCGCGCTTCGCTCTCGCGCAGCGAATTTTCCATGTGTTTGCGCGCATCGATGTCGAGCGATACGCCGACGACCTTGAGTGGCGCGCCATCGGTGCCGCGCTCGACGACGCGGGCACGGTCGAGCAGCCAGCGGTACTCGCCATTAGGGAGCTGGATGCGAAATTCGTTCTCGAAGAATCCGGCCTGGTCCGTCGCATTCGACTCGATGACGCGGCCGATCTTCGGCACATCGTCCGGGTGTACATGGCTCAGCCAGGTCTCGGATCGCACGCGCGCCTGCTCCTCAGTGAGCTCGTAGCCCGCGGCCCGGTGCCAATGCCTGTTGCCGCGCAACGTGTCCGTCGGCACGTCGTACTCCCACATCGGGAGACGTGCAGCCCCGACCGTGAGTGAGTGCAGTTCCTCGGCCCGGCGCAGCGCCGCCTCCGTGGACTTCATTTCATCGACGTCGATGCAGACGCCCACATAGCTGGCCGCCGTGCCATCCTGCGCACGCGCCGTGACTTTGCCGCGTTCGTGTATCCAGCGCCAGCGTCCGTCGAGCGCGCGAATCCGGTAGTCCACCGCGTAGTTGTCGGTACCGGGGCGCTGGCAGGGTTCGTCCGACATGTCGTAGCGCGCGCCATCGTCTGGATGCACCAGCTTTCGCCACTCGCTCATCGCGTCCTTGCCCAGGTGAGGATCGACTCCGAATTGCTCGGACCAGGCATCGAACCAGCGGCAACTGCCATCGACAAAGTATTCCCACAGCCCGATTTCCGTGCCCCAGACAGCCGCACCGAGCCGGGCCTCGCTCGCGCGCAGGCGCTGTTGATCGCGGTGCCGCTGGATCACAAACGCGGCCAGGAGCGCTGCAAACTGGATCAGCTCCAGCTCGTCGGACGAGGGCTTGCGTGGCGTGCGGTAGTAGATCGCGAGCGTTGCCAGCAGCGCACTGTCGGCATCGAATACTGGCATCGACCAGCAGGCGCGCAGGCCGTGCGCCACGGCGATTGCGGAGAATCCACGCCACAATTCGGACTTCTCGACATCCTCGACCACGACCAGTTCGCGCCGCGCCGCCGCGGTGCCACAGGAACCGCGGCCATCGCCGATGTGCACCGGATCGATGGCGCTGACGTAGTCGGCATGCAGGCTCGGTGCGGCCGCCGGNNCGGCCGCCGGCCGCAGCAGCCCTTCCGTGGTATCGGCAAGCATGACGCTGCACAACATGCCATCCGCCCAGGTCTCGACGTAGGTCGCCAGTCCATCGAGCAGGACGTTGAGCGGTGCGGCCGACCCGAGCAGCGCCAGCAGGCGGATCTGCGCGCCGAGCGAATCGGGTCCCACGCCGGACTTCGGCGCACGCCCGACGATGGCCTCGACCGAAGCGGACCATTCAGTTTTTTCAGCTCTGCGCGCCATGTGACTATTCCGGCGCCGTCAGGCCGTGCTGCACGGCGAACTTGACCAGCCCGGCGAGCTGATTGACCCGCAGTTTGTGCATCAGGCGGCTGCGGTAGCTATCGATGGTCTTGGGTGAGAGGTGCAGGAGCGCGCCGATCCTGGTGCTCGAGTAACCATCCACGACCAGCCGCAGCACTTCGCGTTCGCGCTTGCTCAAGCTGTCCAGTACGCCGGGGCCGGTGCGCTCGCCGATGCCGTCGGCGACAATTTCAGCGACTTTCCGGCTCAGATACCGGCGCCCCTGCTCCAGCGCGCGCACGGCATCGATGATCTCGACGCTGGCCGATTCCTTCAGCAGGTAGCCGCGCACGCCGGCCTCCAGCGCCTCGAACACGTATTGGGCACTGGAATGCATGGTCAGCATGACGATGCCCACGTCGGGCAGCACGGCGCGGATCTCGCGCGCGGCGTCGATGCCGTTCAGGTCCGGCATCGAGATATCCATGACCACCACGCGCGGCGCGAGCCGCAATACTTCGTTCACGGCGTCGCGGCCGTTTTCCGCCGTGCCGACCACTTCCAGTCCGGCGTGCGCGTTCAGTAGCGACACCAGCCCATCGCGGACGATGGCGTGGTCATCTGCTACGAAAACTGTGGTCGACATGTATCGGGCAAGGCGTCCTCAAGAGGAACCTCCGGATAGTACACCGCGCGCGGGTCGTCATTGCATGCAAGAACTCCCTACACGCCAAGACCAACGTTCCCGGCATCAACCACGACGGCAGGTGTTGAAACTTAGAGTGTGTCCAGATTTATACGACAATTGAATCAAGAGGTTGGCGACTACACATGACCGCTGAGCGAGATGTATGGCTGGAAGGCGGCATTGTATGGGCGGCTCCCAACGGGAATCTGGCCGAAAACGCCAGCCGGGACCTGACCCAGCGGGCGCTGGCATTGGCTGAAGAGACGGCCAACTGGCGCATCCTGTTCGACTTCCGCCGCTCCAAGCTCACGCACGATGTGCTGGCGCTGAACCGCCAGGCCGAGCTGCTCAGCCAGCACGGACTCCCGGCGATCGCGCGCACGGCCATGCTATGCCGGCATCGCTCCACCGACTCCCAGTTCTGGGAACGGGTGCTGACGCTGCGCGGACTCTTGGCGGCGACCTTCACTGATGGCGAGGCGGCGATCGGCTGGTTGCGAGTCGAGCCGCACAGCGATGACGCCGCCCCGACGATCACGGATGCGGACACCCGCTCACCGGTGGATCTGGCCGCGGTAAAGCGCCAACTACGGCAGTTCACTGAGGAACGCAGGAACGCGCCGCGCGGCGAGGTTACGGCTGAATTCCAGGAGCTGATGGGATACCTGCAGGCGCAGGCGGACTACCTGGGACTGGACGCGTTGCGCGAAATCGAACAGCAGCTGCGGGCCGCCGAACACCACACCGGCAAGTAGCCTTAAGCGATCAGGCCGGGCGCTCATGCCGCCGCGTCAGCACGACGTGGGTCGCGTTCGGCGTTGGCACATGTTCCGTGCGCTGCAGCCCCACCTTCGGCAGGTTGAGACCCGAAAACAGGTGCTCTCCCGAACCCAGCAATACCGGCGAGATGGCCAGGTGCATTTCATCGATGAGCCCTGCGGCCAGGTAGGCACGGATCGTGGCCACCCCGCCGCCGAGGCGCACGTCGAGCGCCCCGGCCGCCGCGCGCGCAGCCTGCAGCGCGGCGTGTATGCCGTCGGTCACGAAATGAAATGTCGTGCCGCCCCGCATGGTGATTGGCGCGCGCGGGTAATGCGTCAGCACGAACACCGGCGTGTGGTACGGCGGATTGTCGCCCCACCAGCCCTTCCAGTTTTCGTCCGGCCAGGGCCCGCGCACGGGACCAAACATGTTGCGTCCCAGGATCCAGGCACCGATGTTGCGGAAGCCGCGCGCGGCGAAATCATCGTCGATTCCGGTGGCGCCACCCTGGTCGCCAAACATCTGCCGGAAGGTGCGCGTGGTGAACGCCCAGTCGTGCAGGGCCATGCCACCCACGCCGAGGGGATGGTCAAGCGACTGGTCGGGGCCGGCTCCATACCCGTCGAGGGAAATACTGAAACTCTGAACGCGTAGCTTGCTCATCGCGCAAGGCTATCCGGGCGGGAGCGCGTTCGCCAGACCGATCCGGCGCAGCAAAGGTTTGATGGTGAGTCCCTGCACCAGGAGCGTCAGCAGCACGACCCCGAAGGTCATGTGCAGGATCAGGTCGCGGTGCGCGAAATCGGCTGGCAAGGACAGCGCCAGCACCATCGACAGGCCGCCACGCAGTCCGCCCCAGGTCAGCACTGTCGCCCAGGACAAGGGCCAGCTTTCGTTGCCGGCGGCCCGCATCAGCGCGTACTTCGCGTACACGAACGCCGCCCGGGCCACGTTGATCGCGACCCAGCCGATCAGGATCTGCGGCAGGTAATGCGCCAGCGTGGCCAGGTTGATCTCGACACCCATGAGCAGGAACACGAAGCTGTTGAGCAGGAACGCGGCGTAGTCCCAGAAGGCATCGACGGCGGCGCGGGCCGCATCGCCCATGCCGCGTTTGCCGTTGCGGGCGCCCCAGGTGCCCGTGATCATGCCCGCCACGACACAGGCGATCACGCCGGAGAGCCCGAGCAGTTCCGCGACGATGAACGCACCGTAGGCGCTGAGCACAGTCAGCGTGATGCCGATCATCGGATCCTCCTGCGAGCGCAGCAGCGCTCCGACCGCGACGCCAACCACACCACCCGCCACGGCAGCCAGGCCCGCTACGCGTACGAATTCCACCACGGCGCCGCCGGCGCTGAGCGGTGTGCCGCTCGCCATGGCCAACACGATGCCAAAGATGACGATCGCAGTGCCGTCATTGAACAGCGACTCGGCTTCGACGATGACTGCCAGGCGCTTGTCGACGCCGAGTGTGCGGAAAATGGCCAACACGCTGATTGGATCGGTGGCGGAGATCAGCGCGCCAAACACCAGCGCCTCGATATAGCTCAACGAGCCGGGCGACACCCAGTTGACTCCCCACCACACCAGTGCCGCGGTCAGGAAGGTCGCGACCACCAGCCCAGGCACCGCCAGCGTCATTATCGACAACCGCGCGCGCCAGAAATCGGCGAAGTGCATCTGGTAGGCGGCCTCGAACAGGAGACCGGGCAGCACCACCAGGAACAGCAGTTCCTTCGACAGGTGCGGCCCGGAGTAGCGCAACAGGTTGCCGAGCAGGAGCCCCGCCAGCACCAGGCCGATCGCATAGGGCAGCCGCGCGCGGTTCGAGAGCACGGCGACCAGCGCGGCGGCAGCCAGCAGCAGCAACAGGCTCAACTCGGGGTGTGCGACCACTGACTCTCCCGCCAACCGCTATGACTTCGGTTGAGCTTCCTGCGGCTGCGCGAGTTCTGAAAGCGGCGCCGGCATGGAGAAACCGAATCCTTGCGAGAAGTCGACCTTGAGCGCGGTCAGCGCGCGCACATCGTCGCGCGATTCGATGGATTTGGCGCAGGTGTGCATGCCCAGCACGCAGGCCATCTGCGCCACGCCGGCAACGACTGCCTGGCGGCGCTTGTCGGCGCCGATGTCCGTAGTCAGGCGCGGATGCAGCTTGAGCATGCGCAAACCTTTCAGCGTCAGCAGCTCAACCTGTTCCGCACTCATGGAAAAATCATCCAGGATGATCGTGCAGCCGATGGCAGCGAGCAGTTGCGCAGCCTCCGCCGTGCGCTGAGGGCTCAGCGCGCTGCGCGCCGCGTCGAGTTCAAAGGCGATCATGCCGCGCGGCAAGTCGGCCTTGGTCATGCACAGATCGAGGAACTTGAAAAAATGCGGATCGACGAGCGCGGTGGGCGAAAGGTTCACCGACACGTTTATCGGATCCGTGCGCCACACAGACGGATTCCGCGCCAGCCACAACACCAGGTCGGTGATGACGCGCCGGTCGACCACCGAACCCAGGCCGTGCTTCGCCGCGGCCTCGATCATGGCCGTCGGCGCCTTCAAGCGGCCATGCTCCGAGCCGGTGCGCAGCAGGATCTCGTAGCGCCGGATGCGGTTGCCCTCGGTCAGCGGTTCGAGTTGCTGCGTGTAGAGAATGATCGGCTGCGCGCGCAACGCCGCATAGTGGCGATCCAGCGCGGGGTCAATCGGGGCCGGAGCAGCTGCCGGCGAAGTGCTCGCTGCTGCGGGGACCGCGTCTGGTGCGAGAGTCAATTCGGGCGCTGCGGACGGCGCGATCACCGTGGTCTCCGTGGAGCTCACATACTCCACGGGCGACGCGGCCGCGGCTGCCACCGTCTCTGGCCCCAGAAGTTCGAGCGTCGCTGTCAGCTCCTCCTCAAGTGTCCTGTTCAGATCGGTGTTCGAATCGGTGGTGAGGACCATCCCCGGTGCGGGCAAATCCGGCAGCGCGCGCAAACGCAATTGGGTCGCCGACAGGTCGGCGTTCAACCAGGCGCAGAAACGCTCGAGCGGCTCGCGCAGCAAACCGCTCGCGCCGCCAGAGGCGCCGAGCGTATCGGTCATCACCGCCTTGCGATCGACGATGATCATCAGTACGCCCAATACCGAGCCGCCGCGCGCCGCGCGATAGGTCACCGCAACGCGGCCATCGCCCAGGTCGTGCTCGTAGCGCTCCGGCGCGCCCTCGCCCGCGAAGACCTCGAGCGATGCGCGCACCGCGTCGTGCTCGTCCGGACCCAGCACGCTCTCGTTGAGCCACAGCACGTCCGCGTGTTCATCATGGAGTGAGAGACTCCACACGCGTGCGGTCGTGACGGTCGCCAGCATCTGCCGCGCGATGCTCTCCAGCTCGGCGGAGCGCGGGTCGGGGACGGCGGCCGTGATCAGGGTGCTCATGCCTCGCCCAGAATCATGCGCCGCTCCTTGGCCGCGTAGCCGGCGCTCGCTTCCGGCTCCGGCGCCAGGATCGAGACCACGATCGCGACGCAGAAAGCCAGCGGCATCGACACCAGCGCCGGGTTCTTCAGCGGGAACCAGGCATGTTCGTGGTGCAGGATGTCGATCTGCACGGTCGGCGAAAGGAAAATCAGCACCGCGGCCGTCACGGTGCCGGTGACAATCGCGGCCACCGCGCCCGCGGTCGTGAAGCGCTGCCAGTAGATCGACAGCAGCAGCGCTGGAAAATTGCCACTGGCCGCCAGCGCGAAGGCCAGTCCTACCATGAAAGCTACATTCTGGCCTTTAAACATCAGACCCAGGGTTACCGCCAATACGCCCAGTATGACGCTCGCAACCCGTGCGACCTTCAGTTGCTCATCATGCGGCGCCGTGCCCTTGCGCACCACGCTGACCCACAGGTCGTGCGAGAGCGCCGCCGCACCCGAGAGCGTCAGCCCGGCCACGACGGCGAGAATCGTCGCGAAGGCCACGGCTGCGATGAAACCGAGCAGCGCTTTGCCGCCCAGCACTTCCGCCAGCAGTGGCGCGGCCATGTTGCCGCCCTTGTCCACGGCGACGATCGCATCGTGCCCGACCAGCACCATGGCGCCAAAGCCCAGCACAAAGGTCAGCAGGTAAAAGCAACCGATCAGGCCGGTGGCCCAGAACACGGACAGCCGCGCGGCGCGCGCATCGGGCACGGTGTAGAAACGCATGAGAATATGCGGCAGGCCCGCAGTGCCGAACATCAGCGCCAGGCCGAGCGACACGGCTTCCCAGGGTGAGGAAATCAACTTGCCCGGCGCCAGCACGCCGGCTCCATACCGATCAGCGGCGGCCGAAAACAATCGCAAAGGATTGAAGCCGAACTTCGCCAGCACCAGCACCGCGAGCAGCGCGGCGCCGCCGAGCAGGAGCGCGGCCTTGACGATCTGCACCCAGGTTGTGGCGATCATGCCGCCGAACAGCACATAGGCCAGCATCACCGCCCCGACGATGATGATCGCCGTCTCGTAGGACAGGCCGAACATCAGCTTGATCAGGTTGCCCGCGCCAACCATCTGCGCGATCAGGTACAGCGACACGACCGCGAGCGCGCCGATCGCGGCGGCGATACGTACGGGGCGTTGCCGCAGCCGGAAGGTGACTACATCGGTAAATGTGTATCGGCCAAGGTTGCGTAAAGGCTCGGCGATAAGGAACAGCACCACGGGCCAGCCGACCAGCCATCCGGTCGAGTAGATCAGCCCATCGAAGCCCGAAGTCGACACCAGCCCGGCGATGCCGAGAAAGCTCGCAGCGCTCATGTAGTCGCCGGCCAGCGCGAAGCCGTTCTGCCGGCCGGTGATGCGGCGACCGGCGGCAAAGAAATCCTCGGTGGTGCGCGTGTGGCGGGCGGCCCACCAGGTGATGCCCAGCGTCAGCGAGACGAACGCCAGGAAAAAACCGATCGCGGTCGGATTGGGCGTTCCCAGCAGGCTGCTGCTGGTCATGCTCTAAGAACCTTCCGCGCGGATTTCGCTGACGCGCCGATCGAGGTGAGAATTTGCCCAGCGCACGTAGTACCAGGTGAGGATCCATGCGACCACGATGACCAGCGCGCCGAGCAGCACACCGAAGCTGAGACCGGGCGCGATGAGCGTGCCAAGCAGCGGCTTGTCGAAGGCGACCAGCAGCACGAAGCCGAAATACACCACGATCATGGCCGAGCTCAGGGTCGTGGCGATTCGCCAGCGCTGGCGGGACAGAAGACCGAGTGTCATGCGCCCACTACTTCATCGTCGGCATCATGAAATCGGCGCCGCCCGCAGTGGGCGCCGGCCAGCGGCTCGTGACCGTCTTCTGCCGCGTGTAGAAGCGCACGCCTTCCGGACCGTGCACGTGGTGATCGCCAAACAGCGAGGCCTTCCAGCCGCCGAAACTGTGGAAGGCCATCGGCACTGGAATCGGCACGTTCACGCCGACCATGCCGATCTGGATGCCGTTGGCAAACTGCCGCGCGCTGCGGCCATCGCGCGTGAAGATCGCGCAGCCGTTGCCGAATTCATGGCGATTGATCAGCTCGATCGCGGCGGGCAGATCCGCGACGCGCACCATCGACAGCACCGGGCCGAATATCTCCTCGCGGTAGATCTTCATCGCCGGGGTCACGCGATCGAACAGGCTGCCGCCGAGGAAGAATCCCTGCTCGTGGCCAGCCAGCGCGAAGCCGCGTCCATCGACCAGCAGTTTCGCTCCCTCGCTCACGCCGCTGTCGATGTAACCCAGCACGCGCTCGCGGTGCGCGGCGGTCACCAGCGGACCCATGTCGGCTTTTTCATCCATCGAATGCGAGATGCGAAGCTTCCGGACCTGCGGGATCAGCCGCGCCGCCAGCTCGTCGGCCGTCTTCTCACCGACGGCCACCACGACCGAGATCGCCATGCAGCGTTCGCCGGCCGATCCGTAGCCGGCTCCCAGCAGCGCGTCGGAGGCCTGGTCGAGATCGGCATCCGGCATGACGACCATGTGATTCTTTGCCCCGCCCAACGCCTGCGCGCGCTTGCCGCGCTCGCTGGCGCGCGTGTAGATGTAGCGTGCCACCGGTGTCGAGCCGACGAAACTGATTGCGCGCACCAGTTCGTGATCGAGCAGTGCGTCGACCGCCTGCTTGTCGCCGTTCACGACGTTGAATACGCCGTCCGGGAGGCCCGCTTCCTTCAGCAGCTCGGCCAGCAGCAGCGCGGTGGACGGATCGCGCTCGGAGGGCTTCAGCACGAAGCAATTGCCGCAGGCGATCGCCACCGGGAACATCCACAGCGGCACCATCGCGGGAAAATTGAAAGGCGTGACGCCTGCGACCACACCGAGCGGCTGGCGCATTGAATAACTGTCGACTTCCCTGCCGACGTTCTCGGAATACTCGCCCTTGAGCAGTTGCGGGATGCCGGCGGCGAATTCCACCACTTCCAGGCCGCGCGTCAGCTCGCCGCGCGCATCGGCGATGACCTTGCCGTGCTCTTTGGATATCTGCGCGGCGATGCGTTCGGCGTTGTCCAGCAACAGTGTGCGGAAGCGGAACATGACGCGCGCGCGCTGCAGCGGCGGCTGTTGCGACCAGGCGGCAAAGGCTTCCTGGGCGGCGGCCACGGCCTGGCCAACCTCGGCGGCACTGGCAAGGGCCACTCGGCCGCTGACCCGGCCACTGCTCGGGTCGTACACATCCGCATGCCTGCCGGAGGCGCCCGCGACCCGGCGCCCGCCAATCCAATGCGAGATTTCAGGGCTGACGGCGGTGGCTGGGACAGCGTTCATGGTTGCGCGATCATACGCAACCGGGAACGCTTCCGGCTAGTTCGCGCTAGTTCGCGGCGGCGGGCTTCAGCACTTCAGTCGAGACACTGTAGTCCGCCATTGAAACCTGGTGCGGAACGCAGCCGGTGCGGTACTCGGTATTGCGCAGCGCAAAGCCTTTTTGCAGCAGGTCGCGTATCTGCTCGACCAGTTCGCACTCACCCTCACCCATGTAGTCGGGCCGGCTCGGGGCCAGCTGCACCCGGGTCCACTCGGCCTTGACGGCGTCCGCGGCGGCCGGGTCGGCCGCCGGGACCAGCGCGTTGAACTCAGCCGTTACCCAGGCGAATTTGCTGGGCTGGCTCGAGCCGTAATTGCAGCCCGTGGCGCGCACCGTCAGATCCTTGCGGGCGCCGAAAGTCAGCAGGATCTGCTTCACCTTGCCTTCCAGACCGTCGCAGGTGTACAGCGTCGTGAAACCGCTGTAGTCGAACTTCAGCTTCTGCGCGTGCCATTGCGCCGCCGACCAAGGCGGCGCCGCGGGAGCGGCAGTCGTCGTGGTGGTTGGCGTGGCCGCGGCAGATGCGGTACCTGCGGCGGTTGCCATGACGGCCGCGCAGGCCGCAACAAACGTAGTTCGGAGTTTCCGCGACATGATGCACCTCAAGAAGGTGGCCGGAGATATCCGTTCGACCGCGGATGTGGCCTTAGGTTCGCCGCTTCACGGCATGGCCGCCGAAGGCATTGCGCAGGCGGGCGAGGAAACGCGCCCCGTAGTCGCCGCGCCCCTGGCTCGCCAGCCGCACGTTCAGCGCAGCGGCAGTTACCGGTAGCGGCACGCCCAGGTCGAGTCCTTCGCGCACCGTCCACCGGCCCTCGCCCGAATCGGCGACGACAGGCGCTACCTGGTCCATGGTCGGATCCGCGCGTAGTGCGCCGGCCGCCAGGTCCAGCAGCCAGGAGCGCACCACGGTGCCATGCCGCCAGGCTTCGGCAATCGCGGCAACGTCGAGTCCGAACTCCTGCTTCGCCTGCAACAGCGCGAAGCCCTCGGCGTAGGCCTGCATNNCCGTTGTGGACCATCTTGGTGTAGTGCCCGCTGCCCGAAGGTCCGCAGTGGATCCAGCCACGGTCGGGGGCCGGAGCCAGCGCTTTGAAAAGCGGCAGGAGCGGCGCGACGGCCGCGGGCGGTCCGCCAAACATGAGTCCGTAGCCTTCCTCCAGGCCCCAGACACCGCCCGACACGCCGACATCGATGAAATGCAGCCCGCGGGCCGCAAGCGCCGCAGCTTGCCGCAGCGTGTCGTGATAATCCGCATTGCCTCCATCCAGGATCACATCACCAGGCGATAGCAACGTCGCAATGGATTCGATGGTCTGGTTGGTGATCGCGCCGGCGGGCAGCATGACCCACACCGCACGGGGCGGACGGAGTTTGGCCACAGCATCAGCAAGACTAGCAGCCGTTATCACATTAGGCTCGCCCTCGAGCGCGCCGCGTGCGGCCTCCGCCACGTCGTAGCCGCACACCGGGAACCCACCGCGCGCCAGGCGACGCAGCATGCTGGCGCCCATGCGCCCGAGGCCCACCATGGCCAGTGCGCGATCGGCGCTCATTGCATGTGCTGCCCGCCGTTGATGGCGATGTTGGCGCCGGTCACGAACGCGGCCTCTTCACTCGCCAGGTAGGCCACCAGTCCCGCGACTTCCTCCGGCTTGCCGAGCCGCCCCATCGGAATCTGCGGGATGATCTTGGAATCGAGCACTTCCTTCGGAATCGCCATCACCATCTGCGTGCCGATGTAGCCCGGCGAAATGGTGTTCACCGTGACGCCCTTGCGCGCCACTTCCAGCGACAGCGCCTTGGTGAAGCCGTGCATGCCGGCCTTGGCGGCCGAGTAGTTGGTCTGCCCGAACGCGCCCTTCTGCCCGTTGACGGAGGAGATGTTGATGATGCGGCCCCANNTCCATCTTCTTGAAGGTCATGTCGCGCGTGATGCCGGCGTTGTTGACCAGCACGTCGACGGGCCCGAGTTCCGCGCCGATTTTCTGCACGCAGGACACGCAGGAATCCCAGTTGGTCACGTCGCAGGCGTAGGCGTGGAAGGTGTAACCCCTGGCCTTCATGGCGGCGAGCCAGGCCTGCGCCTTGGTGTTGCCCGGTGAGTATGTGGTGGCCACAGTGTGCCCCAGCGCCGCGAGCTTGATGCAGATGGCCTCGCCGAGGCCGCCCATTCCGCCTGTGACCAGTGCGACACGTTTCTTGTCCATGTTGTATGTGTCCCCTTTTCTATTCGCATTCCAGGTTAATTGCGTTCCACGGCGAGCGCCACGCCCATGCCGCCGCCGATGCANNCCCGAGGCGCCGATCGGATGGCCGATGGCGATGGCGCCACCGTTGACGTTGATCTTTGCGGTATCCCAGCCCATTTCGCGGTTGACGCCGATCGCCTGGGCCGCAAACGCCTCGTTGATCTCCATCAGGTCGAGGTCGGCATGCTTCCAGCCCGCCTTCTTCAGGCACAGCTGGCTTGCCGGCACCGGACCCATACCCATGATCTTCGGATCAACGCCCGCCGAGGAATAGGCCTTGATGCGCGCCAGCGGCTGCAACCCGAGTTCACGTGCGCGGCTCGCCGACATCATGACCACCGCGGCCGCGCCATCGTTCAACCCCGAGGCATTGCCGGCCGTAACCGTGCCTTCCTTGCTGAAGGCGGGCCGGAGATCGGTCATGGCTTCGATGGTGGCGCCGAGTCGGAGGTACTCATCGCTGTCGAAACGCGTCGTGCCTTTCTTGCTCACGATTTCGACCGGAACGATTTCATCCTTGAATCGCCCGGCCTTCTGCGCCGCTTCGGCCTTGTGCTGGGATGCGACGGCGAACTCGTCCTGCTCGCGGCGCGAGATACCGAATTTCGCTGCCACATTCTCGGCGGTGGTGCCCATGTGGTAGTTGTTGAAGGCGTCCCAGAGTCCGTCGACGATCATCGTGTCGACCAGCTTGGCGTCGCCCATGCGGAAACCGTCGCGCGAGCCGGGCAGCACGTGCGGCGAGGCGCTCATGTTCTCCTGGCCACCGGCAATCACGATGTCGGCGTCGCCGCAGCGGATCGCCTGCGCCCCGAGGTGCGTGGCCTTGAGCCCGCTGCCGCAGACCTTGCCGACGGTCATCGCCGGCACCATGTCGGGCAGCCCGCCTCGAAGCGCGGCCTGCCGCGCCGGATTCTGGCCGCAGCCCGCGGTCAGCACCTGGCCCATCAGCACTTCCGAGACCTGCGCAGGCGCAATGCCGGTGCGCGCGATCAGCGCCCTGATGACCTGTGCGCCCAGCTCAACTGCGGGAACCTTGGCAATGCTGCCGCCGAACTTGCCGACCGCGGTGCGCAGCGCGGCAACGATGACCACCTCTTCCATGCCGATACTCCAGCCCCGTTGGGATCAGCTCATTCTACTAGTGTGAACGGGCCCTAGTCCCACAACAGCTCGCCGTTCACTTTTTTCACGTCGGTCGCGCCGGTCAGCGCCATGGTGACCTCCAGTTCGCGGCGCAGGATCGACAGCGCCCGGGTCACGCCGCCCTGGCCCTCGGCAGCCAGCGCGTACAGAAAGGCCTTGCCAATGAGGCAGCCGCGGGCGCCGAACGCGAGTGCCTTAAGTATGTCCTGGCCGCTCATGACGCCGCCGTCGAACAGCACTTCGCAGCGCCCTGCGAGCGAGTCGACCACACGCGGGAGCGCCGCGATCGTCGAGGGTGCGCCGTCCAGTTGCCGGCCGCCGTGATTGGAGACGACGATGGCATCGGCACCGCAGTCGAGGGCATGACGCGCATCGTCCGGATCGAGCACGCCCTTGAGCACCAGTTTGCCGGGCCACTGCGAGCGCACCCAGGCGACATCCTTCCAGGTCACGCTGGGATCGAACTGCTCGCTGATCCATGTCGAGACGTTGCGGGCGCCCTGCGAGTTGGGAAGCCGGCCGACGATGTTGCCGAAGTTGCGCCGCTTGCCGCGAAGCATGCCGTAAACCCAGGCCGGCTTGCTTGCGATATCGATGGCGTTGCGCAGCGTCAGGCGCGGCGGCACCGCCAGCCCGTTCTTGGCATCGCGCCGCCGCTCGCCCTGCACCTGCAGGTCGAGTGTCATCACCAGCACCGGGCATTGCGCGGCGCTCGCGCGGCCGATCAGGTCCGCGTTGAAACCGCGATCGCGCATCAGGTAGAGCTGGAACCAGAACGGCGCCGCGCTCGCAGCGCGTACATCTTCAATGGAACCGATCGACACCGTGCTGAGGCAAAAAGGAATACCCGCGGCCGCGGCGGCGCGCGCACCGCAGATCTCGCCGTCGCGATGGAACAGGCCGGTCAGGCCAGTGGGCGCGATGCCCAGCGGCATGGCACTGGCCTGGCCGGCCAGCGTGGTCGCGGTCGAGATTTTCGAGACATCGACCATGACACGCTGTCGCAATCGCACCGCATCCAGATCGCTCCGGTTGCGGCGCAGAGTCAGGCCGTCATAGGAACCGCAATCGACGTAGTCGAACAGCGCGCGCGGCACACGCCGGCGCGCCACATCGCGCAGATCCGCAATGCTGTTGAGTACCTTCATGGGCGCGAGACCTCGACGATGCGGTTGCGCAGTTCGCCGATGCGATCGATGCGCGCCACGACCAGGTCGCCGCCCTTGAGTGCCTGCGGCGGATTCATCGCAAAGCCAACGCCGCTGGGCGTGCCAGTCGAGATGATGTCACCCGGTTCGAGCGTCAATCCCGCCGACAGCGAGGCGATGATCGCCGGGATATCGAAAATCATCTGCGCCACGCGCCCGCGCTGGCGTTCTTCGCCGTTGACGCTGAGCGAAAGTTCGAGCGTGGTCGGATCGCCGATCTCGGCGCGATCGACGATGCATGGGCCCAGCGGACAACTGCCGTCGAGCGACTTGCCCTTGAACCACTGCTCATGGCGGCGCTGCAGATCGCGCGCCGTGAAATCATTGGCCACGGTGTAGCCGAACACGTGTTCGAGGGCGCTGGCCGGAGGGATGTCGCGTCCGCCGCGCCCGATGACCACGGCGAGTTCCACTTCGTAGTCAAACAGCTGCGTAAGCCGCGAATCCAGCCGCACGTCACCTTCGGGACTGTTCACGGCGCCGGTAGCCTTGGTAAAGAACTGCGGCACCTCCGGGAGTCTGGTCTCCCGGCCGGCCACCGCGTAACCTTCCTTGATGTGATCGAGGTAGTTGCGGCCTACACAAAACACATTTCGCACTGGCACAGGGATAGGCGCAAGTAGCCTGAGCGGCGCGGCGTCGAGCCACGCGTCGGTGAGTTCGCTGCTGCGCGCCTCGATGCGCTGCAGTGCCGCCTGCGTCGCCTCGCCGCCGCGGATAATGGACAGCATGCTGCCCAGGTCGGCCGCCTCATTGAGCCGGCGCCCGGCCGCCGCCAGGTCCAGCACCTGTCCATCGCGCCACAACCCGGTCAGGGTGCGCGCACCGTCGCTGCAACTCACTAGTCTCATGTTCGCCTAACTCCGTAACGTGGCGGCGCCGCGCGCCGCCTGGTAGAGATCCGCATATTGCCCGCGCAGCACACTCTTCTGCACCTTTCCCATGGCGTTACGGGGCAGTTCGCTGGCGAACAGCACCTGCTTCGGGCATTTGTAGCCGGCGAGCCGCTGTTTGAGCTGCGCGATGACTGACTCGGCCGACAGCGGCACGCGTGCCACCACCACGGCCGTCACGCCCTCGCCAAAGTCGGGATGCGGCACGCCAAACACCGCTGATTCCACCACGCCGGGGATTGCATCGATCTCGCCCTCGACCTCGCGCGGGTAGACGTTGAAGCCGCCGCTGATCACCAGATCCTTGCTGCGGCCGACAATGTGCAGGTAACCGCGTTCGTCAATCAGGCCAAGATCACCGCTGACGAAGTAGCCGTCGGCTCGAAATTCGGCCTGCGTCCGATCAGGCTTGCGCCAGTACCCCGCAAACACATTGGGCCCCTTGATCTCGATCATGCCGACCGCGCCGGCCGGGAGCGGTACGCCACTGTCGGGGTCGGTCACGCGCACCGACACACCTGGCAGCGGCTGACCGACGGTGCCGGGCACGCGTTCGCCGCCATAGGGGTTGGATGTGTTGACGCCGGTCTCGCTCATGCCGTAGCGCTCGAGCAGCGAGTGGCCGGTGCGCTCCAACCACTCGCGATGCGTGTCAGCCAGGAGCGGCGCCGAACCGGAAATGAACAGGCGCACCGGCGCCGTGAGTTCGCGATTGACGCGCCGGTCCTGCAGCAGGCGCAGGTAGTGCGTCGGCACGCCCATATACACGGTGGCCGCCGGCAGGTTGGCCACGATCGCATCCGTATCGAAGGCCGGCAACAGCAGCAGCGAAGCGCCGGCCGCGAGCGTGACATTCACCGCCACGAACAGGCCGTGGATGTGAAACAGCGGCAACGCGTGCAACAGCACGTCCTGCGCGGTGAAGCGCCAGCAGGCCTTGAGACCGAAGGCGTTGGTGGCCAGATTCCCGTGCGTCAACATCGCGCCCTTGGCGCGCCCGGTGGTGCCCGAGGTGTAGATGATCGCAGCGAGATCGGCACTGTCGCATTCGACAGTTGGGCACAGCGCATCGCCCTGATCGGCGCGCGAGGCCAGCGAACCGCCCGACTCCGCGCCGCCCAGCGTCACGACATGTGCCACCCCGAGTTTGCGCGCCACCGGCAGGATCGCGGCGAGCCTGCCTGGCGCACAGACGACGATGCGCGGCTGCGCGTCGCCGATGTAGTACTCGAGTTCTGC
Organism: Gammaproteobacteria bacterium; assembly: GCA_003162555.1. Lineage (GTDB taxonomy): Bacteria > Pseudomonadota > Gammaproteobacteria > Steroidobacterales > Steroidobacteraceae > FEN-1191. Next base: position 21,607 of record PMNQ01000249.1, read on the forward strand.
AATCGTGTAAGCCGTATTGAGCGGCACGAACACGGCGCCCGCCCGCAGGCAGCCCAGATACAGCATGATCATCTCGGCGCTCTTGTCCGCCTGCACCAGCACCCGGTCGCCCGGCGTCAGGCCAAGATCCAGCAGCGCGTTCGCGTACTGCGCGCTGCGCGCGCGCAGCGCGGCGTAACTGATCAGTCCGCTGCCCGCCTGCCTGGCAAAGGGACGCGCGGCATCAGCTTGCGCGCACAAACGCTCGTAGAGATTGCCGTTCACTTTACCGGGGTGACTCCTGCTGCGCGCAGCTTGGCCTCGCGGCGTCGTGCCTGCAGCACCCACTCGGTGTAACCATTGGGCTGTGCACGTCCCTTGAACACAAGTTCGCAAGCGGCCTGAAAGGCCAGGCTCCGGCCGAACTCCGGCGCCATCGGCCGGTAGCCCGGCTCGCCCTCATTTTGCCTGTCGACGACGGCGGCCATGCGACGCAGCGCGTCGAGCGCCTGCTCGTGCGTGCACACGTTGTGCAGCAGCCAGTTGGCGATGTGCTGGCTTGAAATGCGCAAGGTGGCGCGGTCTTCCATCAAGCCCACATTGTGGATGTCCGGAACCTTCGAGCAGCCGACGCCCATTTCAATCCAGCGCACGACGTAACCCAGGATCCCCTGCGCGTTGTTGGACAGTTCGGCGTCGATGTCCGCGCCGCTCCAGGCGCGTGCTGGCGCGAGCGGTGGCGTCAGCAGCTCGCGCAGTGCCGCGCGCGGCCTGCTGCGCAACGTGTGCTGGACAGCGGCTACGTCGACGGCGTGATAGTGCAACGCATGCAGCGTCGCGGCGGTTGGTGACGGCACCCAGGCCGTGCTCGCCCCGGCGCGCGGATGCCCGATCTTGGAGCGCAACATGTCGGCCATGCGATCCGGCATCGCCCACATGCCCTTGCCGATCTGCGCTCGCCCGGCCAGCCCGCAGCGCAGGCCGACGTCGACATTCGCGCGCTCGTAGGCGTCGAGCCAGACTGCAGTGCGGATATCGCCCTTGCGCAGCATGGCGCCTGCAACCATTGAGGTGTGCAGCTCGTCGCCGGTACGGTCGAGAAAACCAGTATTGATGAACACCAGGCGCTCGCGCGCGGCGCGGATGCACTCCACGAGATTGAGCGTCGTGCGCCGCTCCTCGTCCATGATGCCCATCTTGAGCGTGTTGCGTTCGAGCCCGAGCAGATCTTCGACGCGATCGAACAGCCGCACGGCCAGCGCCACTTCCTCTGGACCGTGCAGTTTCGGCTTGACGATATAGATCGAACCGCTGCGGCTGTTGTGCGTGCCGTCACCGGCGCGCAAATCGTGCACGCCGATCAGCGCACAGATGACCGCATCGAGCATCGTCTCCGGCACGGCCTGGCCATCGACACGCACCATGTCGCTCATCATGTGGTGGCCAACGTTGCGCACCAGCAGCAGGCTCCGGCCAGCGAGCCGTAATTCGCTGCCGTCCGGCGCCGTGTAGGTGCGGTCGGGATTCAGACGGCGCGTGACCTGGCTGCCGCCCTTGGGGAAATTCGCGGCGAGCGTGCCGCGCATCAGACCCAGCCAGTTGCGATAGGCCGCGACTTTGTCGGAGGCGTCAACCGCGGCTACGGAATCTTCCAGATCCTGGATCGTCGTGAGCGCCGCTTCCAGCACCAGGTCGCTGACTCCTGCGGCATCGTTGCGTCCGATCGCGTGCGCCCGATCGATGTGTATCTCGAGGTGCAGGCCATGGTGACGCAGCAGCACGACCGTAGGCTGCGCAGCGACGCCCTGGAATCCCGCGAACGCCGCTGGCTGCTGCAGCGATACGCCGGCGCCGCCGACGGACACGAGCAACGCTCCGTCCGCGATGCGATAACCCGTCGCGTCCCGATGCGAACCAATAGTCAGCGGAAAATACTGATCGAGCAGCTCGCGCCCGTAGTCGACGACGCGCCGGCCACGCACCTCGTTGTAACCCTCGGCGCGCGCGGCGCCGTCCGAATCCGGGATTGCATCGGTCCCGTAGAGGGCGTCGTACAGGCTGCCCCAGCGCGCGTTGGCGGCGTTGAGCGCGTAGCGCGCGTTGCTGACCGGCACCACCAGCTGCGGGCCGGCGAGCGTGGCGATTTCCGCGTCAACGTTCTCTGTGGTGATCGAGAATTCCGGGCCTTCGGCGATAAGGTAGCCAATCTCGCGCAAAAACGCCTCGTAGTGGTCACCGAGACCCGCGGCTCCCGGATGCCGGCCATGCCAGCTATCAAGGCGTGCCTGGAAGGCATCGCGCTTTGCGAGCAGCGCGGCATTGACCGGTGCCAATTCGCGCAATATCGCCGCCAGTCCATTCCAGAAGTGCACGGGCGCGATGCCGGTGCCGGGCATGGCCTCCTCTTCGATGAATGCCAGAAGCTGCGGATCGATCTCGATCCCGTCCGCACCGCGCACCGCGCTCACGGCGCGCGCACCAGATCGGCGAATTCCTGGTGGCGATCGACAAAGCTGCGCACGTACGGACACGCCGGCACGATGGTCTCGCCGCGACTGCGGATCAGCTCGAGCGTTTCCCGCACCAGGCGTGCACCGAAACCGCCTCCGCGGAGCGAGGCGGGCACTTCGGCATGCACGAGGATCAGCGTGGAACCCGAACGGCGGTAATCCACGAATGCGGTGCCGCCCGGCTCCGCGAGTTCGAAGCGATGATTCGCCGTATTGTCGACCAGGGTTCCGGGCACTATCCCTCCTGTAAGATGACCCGCATGAGCGACGCGGAAATCGAAGCTCTCGCCTTGAGCCTGCAGGTGGCCCTGCGCAGCGTGCTTTGCAGCCTGCCGCTGGCCATTGCGGTGGCGTGGTTGCTGACGCGCCGGCGGTTTTCGGGACGGGCGCTGCTCGACGCTTTCGTCCACCTGCCGATGGTACTGCCCCCGGTCATGATCGGCTACGTCCTGCTGCTGCTGTTTGGCGTGCGCGGGCCGATCGGTCACTGGCTGAATGTGCATCTGGGTATCCGCCTGGCTTTCACGACCGCCGGCGCGGCTCTGGCCACGGCTGTGATGGCATTCCCGCTGATGGTGCGTTCGATCCGGCTCGCGCTCGAGAACGTCGATCGCGGGCTCGAGGATGCGGCGCGCAATCTGGGCGCGGGCGCCGTCGATCGCTTTGTGAGCGTCACACTGCCGTTGATGGCGCCAGGAATCCTGGCGGGCGCCGTGACCGCTTTCGTCGCCAGCCTGGGCGAATTTGGCGCGGTCATCACGTTTGCCGGCAACGTGCCCGGCGAAACGCGCACCTTGCCGATCGCGCTCTACTCGGCGCTGCAGACGCCGGATGGCGGCAACGAAGCAGCGCGCATCGCGCTGCTCAGTTTCACGCTGGGGCTGGCCGGCCTGTTCGCCTCCGAGTTGCTGGCGCGCAGGCTGCGCCGGCGCGTGGGACGCTGACCATGTTGAACGCGACGTTGCGCCTGGCGCGGACGGAATTTGCCATCGACGCGAGCTTCGATGCGCCCACGCCGGGCATCACCGCGCTGTTCGGCCGGTCCGGCGCTGGCAAGAGCACGCTGATGCATCTGCTCGCGGGACTGCTCAAACCCGACAGCGGTTCGATCGCGCTGGACGGCGAGACGCTGTTCGATTCCGCGCGCGGCACAAATAAGCCGGCTGAGGCGCGCCACCTCGCCTGCGTGTTCCAGGACCTGCGGCTGTTTCCGCACCTCAACGTGCGTGCGAATCTGGACTATGGACTGCGGCGGGCGCGCCGCGGACAAATATCAATCCGCTGGGATCGTGTGCTTGAGCTGCTCGAGCTCGGATCGCTCCTGCACCGCCGCTGCTGGCAACTTTCCGGCGGCGAGCGTCAGCGCGTCGCACTGGGGCGCGCGCTGCTCGCACAACCGCGGCTGCTGCTGCTCGATGAACCGCTGTCGGCGCTCGATGCGCCGCGCCGCGCCGAAGTGCTGCCCTACTTCGAGCGGCTGCGCGACGAGCTGGCGCTGCCGATGATCCTCATCACCCACCTGTTCGAAGACGTCGTGCGCCTCGCCACGCACGTGGTACTGATCGACTCCGGCCGCGTTCTGGCCCAGGGCGACCTGCCCTCGCTCAGTCTTGGCCCCGAACTGCGCATCCTGCTCGGCGCCGATGGGAGCGGTGCGGTGATCGAAGGCCGCGTCGATTCCGTCGACGCCGCCACTGGCCTCGCGCGCGTCGCCGTCGGCAGCGGACATTTGCTGGTGCCCGGCGACGGACTGCGGCCGGGAAGCGCGGTGCGGTTGCAACTGCTTGCGCGCGACCTGATCCTGGCGACCGAGGCACCACGGTCCTTGAGCGTGCGTAATCAGTTGCGCGGCACGATCACGGCGCTGACGACCGATCCGCCGCACAACCTGCTGGTGCACGTCGATGCCGGCGGTGCGCAACTGCTGGCGCGCGTGACGCAGGCAGCCGCAGACGAGCTGCGGCTGCACGCGGGCCAGCCGCTGTGGGTGCTGGTGAAGTCCGTAACGCTGCGTGGTCACGCGCTCTAAAGCCTGCCGCAGGCGTCTCCGCCAGCCTGGCCGCGGGCGAGTCCCAAACCCGTTAAAATTGAGGCAAGGCCCCGCGCCGCGTTATGCTGGAACCGTCGCCGTGCCACTTTAAGCCGGCGGCCGGGCCACGCCATAAGAACAGAGGACGACATGCCAACCCGATCGCGCCTGCACGTACCCGAGCCGCCCGCTCGCCCCGGTCAGCCCCCGGACTTCAGCTACCTGCAGCTTTCGCCGGCCGGCGCCGTGGCGCGGCCCGAGATTACGGCCTCGTGGCGCGAATCCATGGCGGCCGCCACCGGACTGATCCGCGTGCTCGACGACCAGCACCGCGCGATCGGTCCCTGGAACCCGCGCCTCGAGACCGCCGATCTGCAGGTGGGATTGCGCCACATGCTGCTGACCCGGCTCTACGACGATCGCATGGTGCGCTCGCAGCGCCAGGGCAAGCTCTCCTTCTATATGAAGTCGACCGGCGAAGAAGCGGTGTCGGTGGCCGCTGGCATGGCGCTGCAGCCTGGCGACATGCTGTTTCCTGCCTATCGCAACCAGGGCCTGCAAGTGGTGCGTGGCCGCCCGTTGGTCGATCTCATGTGCCAGTTGCTGTCGAACACGCGCGACATGTGCAAGGGTCGCCAGCTGCCGGTCATGTACCACTCCGCCGCCGCCAATCTGTTTTCGATCTCCGGCAATCTCGCCACGCAGTTTCCGCAAGCGGTGGGTTGGGCGATGGCCGCAGCGATCAAGGGCGAAGAGCACATCGCCTCGACCTGGACCGGCGAAGGCAGCACTGCCGAGGCCGACTTCCATCACGCCCTCACATTCGCGGCGACGTATCAGGCGCCGGTCATCCTCAACATCGTCAACAACCAGTGGGCGATCTCGACCTTCCAGGCGATCGCCGGCGGCGAGGCGACGACCTTCGCGGCGCGCGGCGTCGGCAACGGCATCTCGCTGATCATCNNTGGCCGCTCGGCGATCCGATCGCGCGGCTCAAGCAGCACCTGATCGCGCTCGGTGAATGGTCGGAGGCGCGTCACACCGCGCTCAGCGAAGAACTCGACGCACAGGTCAGCGCCGCGTGGCAGGAAGCGATCAAGTTCGGCACCCTGACCGAAGGGCCGCGCCTCGATCG
>PMNQ01000188.1 GCA_003162555.1 Gammaproteobacteria bacterium
CCCGAGCACGCGCTCAACACGCTGGCGCGCGAGGAACTGGGGCTCAATCCCGACGACCTGGCTTCACCCTGGACCGCGGCGATATTCTCCTTCTGCGCTTTCGGATCGGGCGCCTTGCTGCCACTGCTGCCCTTCCTGTTGCACGCTGCCGGCGGCACAGCGCAGTACTGGTCGGTGGGGATCACGCTGGTTGCGCTTTTCGCAGTTGGCATGGCGCTCAGCCTGTTCAACGGCCGCAGCGCCCTGCTGGGGGGCCTGCGCATGCTGCTGATCGGCGCCGCNNACTCTGGCGGTTCGGTATCATCTCAAGGCTTAAGGATTCGATCGAATCCATTCCCTGCGAGGCGCGTTCGTCATCATGAAGCGGATTCTCCTGTTCCTGGCCACCAACCTGGCCGTACTGCTGGTCCTGTCGGTCGTGCTGCGCGTGACCGGCCTCGATCGCTGGCTCGCCCTACATGGCAGCAGCTACACCGGCCTCCTGATCATGGCGGCCGTGTTCGGATTTGGCGGTGCGCTGATTTCCCTCGGCATCTCCAAGTGGATGGCCAAGCGCGCCATGGGCGTGAGGGTCATCGAGAAGCCGGCGAATGCCAACGAGGAATGGCTGGTCANNCCCAACGCCTTCGCCACCGGCGCACGGCGCGACGCGGCGCTCGTGGCCGTGAGCACCGGGCTCCTGCAGAGCATGAAGCGCAACGAAGTCGAGGCCGTGCTGGGCCATGAGATCACGCACGTCGCCAACGGCGACATGGTGACGCTGACGCTGATACAGGGCGTGGTAAACACCTTCGTGATTTTCCTCTCGCGCATCGTCGGCGGCATCGTCGACCGCGCGCTCTCGCGTGACGGCGAGGGACGCGGCGGCATCGGCTATTTCGTCACCGTCATGTTCACGCAGCTCGTGCTCGGCATCGCCGCCAGCATGATCGTCATGTGGTTCTCGCGGCGGCGGGAATTCCGCGCCGACGCCGGGGGCGCGCGCCTCTCCGGCCGCAACAACATGATCGCGGCGCTCGAGCGGCTGAAACTGGCCCATGAGCCCAGCCTGCCCAAGCAGCTCGCCGCCTTCGGCATCGGTGGCGGACCCGGCACCGGGCTGCAGCGGCTGTTCATGAGCCATCCCCCGCTCGACGAGCGCATCGCCGCGCTTCAATCCCAGGTGTGACCCAGTTCTCCCAAGTCATTGAAATTGCAGCCTTGAATTGCAAGACCGGACGGCCTCCGGTACAGTGCCGGACTGCCTGAAAGAGAACATAACGATGCCCGTCCCCGCCGACCACCGATCCTTTCGCCTGACCGCGCGCATCCGGGACGTCGTGGCCGGTATCTGGGACACCAGCAAGCTGAACATGGCCGTTGCGCGTGACCATGCGCTCGAGCGCATGCCCGACCGCGTTGACTGGGCCCGCAGCATTCCGTTCCTGTTGATGCACCTGGCCTGCTTTGCAGCCATCTGGACCGGCGTCAGCACGGTCGCGGTCGCGGTGGCCATCGGCGCTTACCTGGTGCGCATGTTCGCGATCACCGGTTTCTATCATCGTTATTTCTCGCACCGCACCTTCAAGACCTCGCGCGCGGGGCAGTTCATATTCGGATTGCTCGGCGCTTCGGCCGTGCAGCGCGGGCCGGTCTGGTGGGCCGCCCACCACCGCCACCACCACGCCAATTCAGACCGCGAAGCCGACGTGCATTCGCCTTCACAGCACGGCTTCTGGCGCTCGCACACCGGCTGGTTCCTGACGATCAAGGGTTTCACCCCGGATTTCCGGCTGGTGCGCGACCTGATGAAATTCCCTGAGCTGCGCTGGCTCGACCGCTTCGACATCATCGTGCCGGTACTGCTCGGCGTCGGCATGTTCCTGCTGGGCGTGATCCTGCACAACGTCGCGCCAGGCCTCGGCACCACCGGCTGGCAGATGCTGGTGTGGGGCTTCGTGATCTCGACGGTGTTCTGCTGGCACGCGACCTACACGATCAACTCGCTCTCGCACGTGTTCGGCCGCCAGCGCTACAAGACCGCGGACACCAGCCGCAACAACTGGCTGCTGGCGATCCTGACGCTGGGCGAGGGATGGCACAACAACCATCACTACTACCCCAATACCGCGCGCCAGGGCTTCTACTGGTGGGAATACGACATCACCTTCTACGTGCTGAAGATCCTGAGCTGGTGCGGCGTCATCTGGGACCTGAAGCCGATTCCGCTGGCCGTGCGCGAGAACCCCGCCCGGCGGCTGCCCTAGCGCAACCAGTCCTTGAAGGCCGCATTTGTCGGCCCTGCCCGCTTCGGGGATACTGGTCCCGTGAAACCGAGCATCCAGCCTGCCGACCTGGCGTTGCCTGACGCGGCCGAGCCGGGCCTGCTTGCCACGCTCGGCNNCCGCCTGCTGCACGCGCAGCTCAAGTTACTTCGTGACGGTGAAATCCGCGTCGTCGACGGCGACGCCGAACAGCGCTACGGGGAACGCAACGAGCGTTGTCCACTGACCGTCACCATCGAGGTGCTGCACCCCCGCTTCTATGCCGACGCCGTGTTCGGCGGCACCGTCAGCGCGGGCGCTGCCTACATCCATGGGCTCTGGCGCTGCACTGACCTGACCGCGCTGACGCGCATCATGTACGCCAACCGCGGCGTGATGGACCAGATGGACCGGCGCTGGACTTTCTTCAGCCGCCCGCTGCTGCGCGTGTTCCACTGGCTGCATCGCAAC
>PMNQ01000056.1 GCA_003162555.1 Gammaproteobacteria bacterium
CCGGTGCGATGCTGCAGCGGGATGCGCCATTGCCAGCCCGCGCTGCGCGCCGTGGACCGCGTATAGGGTGTCGGCGGCCCGACCCTCTCACAGGGCACGGCCAGCGCGCTGTCGCAGGGCAGCCACTGGGTCCAGTCCTCGTAGCCTGTGTGCAGCGCCCCTTCGATCAGCAGGCCGCGGAACCCCGAGCAGTCGATGAACAGGTCGCCGGCAACGACCTCGCCACTTTGCAGCACCACAGATTCAACGAAGCCGTCCGTGCTCCGCAGCCGCACCTCGCGGACCTTGCCCTCGGTGCGCAGCACGCCGCGAGCCTCCGCGTAACGGCGCAGGTACTGCGCGTACAGGCCGGCATCGAAGTGATAAGCGTAGGCGACCTCGGCCAGGGGCGAGCCCTTGGGCGCGTCGGTGGCCGAAACCATGAACTTCCCGAGCGGTGCCGCCGCCGTATTGAGCGAGTAGGCGCCCAGCTCCTCGGCGCGGCCCGCGCCGCGCGCCCGCAGCCAGTACTGATGGAAGGGTACGGAGCCCAGGTCATGGCCCAGTGTGCCGAAGCCGTGTATGTAGTTGTCGCCGAGCCGCGCCCAGTCCTTGAACTGGATGCCGAGCTTGAAGGTGCCCTGGGTCTCGCGGATGAACTCGGCCTCGTCGATATCCAGCGACTTGTTGAAGTAGGACAAGTGCGGGACCGTGGCCTCGCCGACGCCGACGATACCAATCTCCTCCGACTCGACCAGGCGCAGCGAATAGGCCTTGCCGAACGTCTTGGCCAGCGCACTGGCAGCCATCCAGCCCGCTGTACCGCCGCCTATGATGACGATGCTCTTGATCAAACTGCACGCCCCGCAGATAAGACAAAGCCCGCTTAGGCGGGCTTTGCTTATCGCCATATTGAAGCCGATCTTAGCCCACGGCGATGGGTTCCCTCATTACCACTTCATGCCCGCGGTCAACTTCAGCGTCTTGGGCACGCCGACAATCGGGCCGGTCTTGTTGTACTCCGGTGCGTTCGGATAGTTCCAGCTGCCGGACCCCGAATCGAAGTTCGCCGAATCGAAGGCATTCAGCAGGTCCAGTCGTACATAGGCACTGGTGCCCTTCGGCAGGTCGAAGCTCTTGGTCGCCTGCAGATCAAGCGTCCTGTAGCCGATCCGTTCCTTGAAGTTGGCCGCGGCTGGATAGGCGTTGGTGCCGAAGGCATTGCAGGTCGTGCCGGGCGCTGCCCCAAGCTGGCTGCAACCCAGGATTGCGGTGAACGGAATGGGCGATGCCAAGGTCAACTTGCCGGCAAACGACAGTCCCCACGGTCCGTCGATGCTGCCAGTGGCCACCAACCTCTGCTTCGCCACCGCGGTCGATGTGGTGAATGGGTAATCCGACACGTGCGGCAGATCGAAGGCATAGCCGTCGCTAAACAAGCGGTTTTGGGTCGCGTCGGTGTACGTGTACGCAATCGTCGCACTCCAGTGCGACTCTCTCGTATACGGCTTCTCGGCCTCGAGGAGTATCTGGGTCGTGCGTGTCTTCTGTCCGTTCTCCCAGAGAATCAGGTTGCTTTGCAGTTGCGCGGGGGCAGCGGAACACCACTGCGCCGGTGCGCCACCCCAGGCCACACCGCAGCCAGCCGCAGCGAAGCTGCCATCGGCATAGCGGTTGCCCAGTACGCCGAGCAGTCCCTCGTAGCTGTTGATGTGCACGATCGTGGCACTGGTGTTCCAGTCGCCCAGCTTGTTGCGCATGCCCACGCTGAACTGATCGGAGTAGGGCACCTTGAGTTTGTTCGGGAACAGGTTTGCTTCTCCGCCCGGAGAGCCCAGTCCCTGCAGGTTGGCTGCGTTCAGGTATTTCGGATCCCAGACGATGCAGCCCGTGGGGTTGGCCGCTGCATCCGCGGGCGTGACGCAGTTGTTCTCGCTGAAGCCGCCGCCGGTGAAGTTGATGGTCGGCTCCGATAGCGCGTTCTTCGAATTCTCGAGCTGCAGCTTGTCGAACAGGTTGCGGTCGTAGGCACGGCCGACACCGCCAAAGATCACATGCTTCTCATCGCCCATGAGGTCGAATGAAAAGCCGAGGCGCGGAGCGATTTCACTAGCCAGCGGCTTGCGGTTGTGGCCATTGCTGATGTAATCGTTGATGTTGATGCCGCCCTTGGCCAGCGCATCGGCGTAGGTCTCCCCCGGGGTCGGGCGTGGCAGCTGTCCATCGGAAGAGCCGGGCACACCCGGGCAATTGGGAGCCAGGTCGGGCGGTCCACAGTGAACCACGCCGGGATCCTGGTACGGCAGAGCCAGCGAGTCGAGGATCCGCTGCAGCGTGTGGTATTTCTCGAACGACGGCGTGATCTCGTAGTCCCAACGAACGCCCAGATTAAGCGTCAGGCGCGAGTTGACCGCCCAGTCGTCCTGGAAATAAACACCGTACTGCTTGTTGTCCGACGTCGCGGTCAGCGGCAAGCCAAAGCTGACCTTGCCGAACACGGCCTGGAAGGGCGTGGCTTGCGTGCCGTTCGCATCGACCGCGTAGTAATAGTGCGCCGCATCCGACCCGTCACGCGCGACCAGCTGTACGGACTTGAACTTGAAGCCGGTCTTGAACGTATGTTCGCCGTGCCACTGTATGGCACTGAATGTCAGGTCGTCCTGGATGCCGGTGCCATCCTGGTGCTTGTCGGTGTACTGGCGCGGATCCGCGCCATTGATCGTGATGATGTCCTGGCGGAAGTTGTTGGTCGCGCCGAAGTAGGTATAGGTGATCGCGGGATTGCTGCTCAACGGCGACGGGTTATCGGTGGTCTTTTCATACAACGCCATCAGTTCGTTGACCCAGCGGTCGGCGCTGTGCTGCCAACGCAGGTTGATGCGCGTTTCATCATTGCGGAAGTTGAATCCACCCGAAACCGCGACGTTGCCCGAGCCGCCCTGGACTTCGGTTTCCTTTCGCAGCTTGGTGCTCAGTTCAACCCGGTCACGGTCGCTCGGCTCCCAATCAACCTTGCCGAAGTACAGATCTTCCTTGAATGGCGTGGTGCTCGGCCCGAACTGCGTAAATACGCCGGCCGGCAACAGACTGGCCAGCGGTACGTTCCCCAGGCTGCCATCCGGACTGACGACCGCGGGCAGTGAGAAGTCCTTGTGCTCCCAGGTGGCGAAGTAGTGCAACACGTCCTGGATGATCGGGCCACCAACAGCCATGCCGTATTCGGTGTTTGCCGATTTGACCTTGGCGCCACCTGCGGCCTGTTCCGACGGCGTCGCCGAACGCAGTGACTCGTTGGAGTAATCGCCAAAGATCTCGCCGTGCACGGTATTCGTACCAGACTTGGTTTGCGCGGTGATCGCGGCGCTGGAGATCTGGTCGTATTCCGCCTTGTAGTTCGAGGTGATGACCTTGTACTCGCCGATCGCCAGCTGCGGGAACGGGTTGCCCGGATCACCACTGCCGTTGGGACCGGATTGGCCGGCGATACCACCGGTCTTGACGTAGTTCTTCTGGCCGACGCCGTCGATGAAGACGTTGATCGAGCTGTTGGCCTGCGCGCCGCTCTGGATCGAGGTGTTGCCCTTCGCATCGACGCTGAACACCATGCCCGGCACGGTGTCGGCGAACTCGAGNNATCTGCGGCGTGGTTTCGATCTGGTGCAGCGAAACAGTGGCGCCGATTTCAGAGGTCTTCACTTCGACCAGGCGGGTCGCCCGTACGATGACTTCTTCCAGCGTGCCAGTAGCTTCTGCGCCGCCTGCCACCAGGTCCAGGGTAGTGGTCGAAGCCACCGAGATGGTCACGGTCTGTTCGGTGCCCGCACCCGCGTCGATGCGCCAGGTGCCAGGCTGCAGGCCGAGCAGCGTGTAGCNNTCGCCACGTTCTTGGCCGTGATCGGACTGTTGGCGGCGGCTTTACCGCGTACGGTTGCATCGGCGGTCTGCGCCCATCCGGCGGTGGGCATTACAACTGCCGACACCAGTGCCGATGCAATGGCCGGTCCGTACAGTTTCTTGTGACCTTGCGTTCGCTTCTTCATATCCGATTCCCCGTTTAAGTGTCCGATCTCAATGTCTGGTCAAACTGCCGCATGATTCGCGCACCACCAGCTGCGTGCCCAGCGTGTGGCGCATGGGTTTGGCATCCGCGGGCGCATCGATGGTGCTCGCCAGCTCATCAAGGGCCTGGCGCCCGAGTTCGGTGATCTGGGCGCGCACTGTGGTGAGGCGCGGGCTGATGTAACGCGCGATTGGAATATCGTCAAATCCGGCGAGCGCGATGTCGTCGGGCACACGCAATCCCGCCTCGCGTAGCGCGAGCAGGCAGCCGATGGCCATCATGTCGTTGGCGGCGAATACCGCGTCAGGCCGCGGCGTAATCGCGGCCAGCTGCTGGCCGGCCGAGTAGCCGGATTCTTCGGTGAAATTGCCGGGCAGCACCAGCGCCTTGGCTGCCAGCGTGCGTCCAAGCGCGGCCTGGAATCCGCGCAGGCGCTCGGCTGATTCGTAATTGCGCTCCGGGCCGGCGATGTGCGCAATGCGCCGGTAGCCCAGCGCGCGCAGGTGATCGACCATCGCCTTCGCTCCGCCGAAATCGTCGATGGCGAATGCCGGCGCGCGGCCCGCATTCTCCGGGGAATTCAGCAGCACAGCCGGAAGCGTGGGTGGCAGCGCGTCGTCGAGTGATTGCGCATCGAGGTAAGGTGACATGACCAGCACGCCATCGACCCGGCCGTTCATCGCGCGCAATGCCAGCGCCGCTTCATCGGCGTCGCCGTGCGAGCTCGAGACCAGCAGGTGCAAGCCACGCAGCCGCGCGGCGCGATCGATGCCGCGGATCAGTTCGGAAAAATATTCGCCGTGGATATCCGGCAGCAGCACGCCGATGGTGCGGGTGCGGCGGGTGATGAGGCTGCGGGCGGCTTCGCTANNTGCGGCGCGCAGCACGCGCTGGCGGGTCGGCTCGGTGACCGCGCCGCTGCCGTTCAAGACACGGGAAACGGACGCGGTGGACACGCGTGCGCGCATCGCCACGTCTTTGATCGTTGCAGCCAACAATTCCCCCAATGCCCCGGCCTCGCTGTATGTAAGCGTTTACCAGCGAGAAAGTAAACGCTTACTTGGATGGTAGTGTCCAAATTACCACGCTGTCAATGCGCGATTGTTGTTTAAAATACACACATGCGCGCGTCGCGGCGCCGTTACCGCTATCAGCGAACAATGCTAATTACGGTCCCCGCGCCATGCGCCGAATCCGGACTGATCCAGATGCGGGCGCTGGCAGGTTCCGCACTGTAGTGCTGCTGGGCATCCCAGAGTGCAAAGGCCTCCGGACCCAGTTCGAAGCTCACGTGCTTCGTTTCGCCAGGCGCCAGCGTGATCCGCTGGAAGCCAGCCAACGCGCGCACCGGTTGGGCCACGCTGGTGCCGCGCAATGCCACGTAGAGCTGCACCACTTCCACACCGGCACGGGAACCCGAATTGGTCACATCGGCGCTGGCGGTCATCACGGGCTTGCCATTTGCCTGGTGCAGCGCCTTGTTGAGCGCTGCCGCGCTGAGTTGCTGCGCGCCCAGCTGCAGTGGGCCGTAAGTGAAACTCGTGTAGGAGAGACCGTAACCGAATGGGTACTGCGGGCTGTTCTGCTGGTCGATGTAGCGCGACACGTATTTGTCGTCGCCACCACCCACCGCCGGTTTGGACAGGTCGAACGCGCCGGCCGGGCGGCCGGTATTGAGCGCGTTGTAATAGAGAGGCTCCTGCCCAACGCTGCGTGGCCAGCTCACCACAAGTCGGCCACTCGGATTGGAATCGCCGAACAGCGTTGCAACAAGCGCCGGGCCAGCCTGGATGCCCGGGAACCAGGCGGCCAGTACGGACGGCACGTGTTCGAACGCCCAGGGGAGCGTGAGCGGCCGGCCGCTGAAGAGTATGAGGACCACGGGCTTGCCCGTTGCGACGATCTTCTCCAGCAGTTCCTGCTGCCGGCCAGGCAGGCCGAGCGATGAGCGTGAGGAGGCCTCGCCGGTCATCGAGCCGGCGTCTTCGCCGAGCGCGAGGATGACCACGTCGGCCTTGTCCGCGGTGGCGACCGCGGTGGCGATGTCGGCGTCGGTGCCGTCGACGATGCCGGCGCCGTGTGCGCGCAGCAGATGCTGCTCGCCGATGCGCGCGGCCAGCGCGCTGTGCAGGGATGTCACATCCTCAGCGCGGCCAAGGCCGGCCCAGGAGCCGAGCATGTTGGGCGGGTCGTCGGCCAGCGGCCCGATAAGCGCGATGTTCTGCGTGTCGGCAGCCAGCGGCAGGACGGCCGCGCCGCTCGCGGCCGGAGCATTTTTCAGCAGCACCAGCGAGCGCTCGGCGGCGGTGCGGGCCAGCGTCACGTACTCTGGCCGCAGCATGGCGCCGGCTTCCTGCGACTCATCGACGTAGGGGTGCTCGAACAGTCCGAGCGCGAACTTGAGCCGCAGCACCCGCCGCACGCCCTCATCGATGCGCGACATCGGCACTTGTCCGCTGTGTACCAGATCCGCGAGATGATCGTGGTAGAGGCTGCTGGCCATGTCCATGTCGACGCCCGCGAGGAAGCCTTTCTTCGCCGCGGTTGCGCCATCGTTGGCAATGCCGTGCGCCATCAGTTCGGCGATTGAGGTCCAGTCGCTGTCGACCACACCGCGGAAGCCCCACTCGTTGCGCAGCACCTGCGTCAGCGTAAAGGGATTCGCGGAGGAGGGCACGCCGTTGAGCGAGTTGAAGGCGCTCATGATGGTGGCGCTGCCGGCATTCACCGCGGCGTGGAACGGCGGCAGGTAATACTGGCGCAGCGTGTGCTCGGAAATCTCTGTCGTGTTGTACTCGCGGCCGCCCTCGGCTGCACCGTAACCCACGTAGTGCTTGGCACAGGCGGCGATGCTGTCGGGCGCATCGAGGCTCTCGCCCTGGTAGCCGAGCACGTATGCCGCCGCCATCGCTGAACCGAGGAACGGATCTTCACCGGCACTCTCTGCCATGCGTCCCCAGCGCGCATCGCGCGAGATGTCGACCATCGGTGAGAAGGTCCAGCGAATGCCGGTTGCGGAAGCTTCCCGCGCCGCGACGCGTGCCGCCTGCTCGACCAGCTGCGGGTCCCAGCTTGAGGCGAGGCCCAAGGGGATCGGGAACTCGGTGCGGAAGCCGTGGATGACATCGAGCCCGAACACCACCGGGATGTGCAGGCGCGATTTCTCGACCGCGATGTGCTGATAGGCATTGGTCTCGCGGGCGGTGGAAATGTTGAACAGCGCGCCGATCTGGCCGCGGGCGAGCATGTTGTTGTAATCGGTGCGGCCGGTGCCGGGGCCGGTAGGCTGCCCGGCTGAAAATTGCGCCAGCTGACCGACCTTCTCCTCGAGGGTCATCTTCTTCAGCAGTGCTTCGACTTTCGCATCGAGCCGCGAATCGTAGACGCCCGTATGCACCGGCACGGGCGAGACCGCGGGAGCGCTGGCCGCCGGCGCATTGGCCGCGCGCGCCTGCAGTGCCAGCACGGCCACCAGCAAGGTGCCGAGGGCCGCTCCAAAGTGGCGAACGATCCTGCGGGGCAGGTGGGTGGGGGCGTGCAGCGGAATTGCGATGCGCATAGTTATTTTCCTGGCGGTCAGGGGCGCAGACCCCATGTTTATCGTGTAGGTAAACGTTTACATGATGCTATTGTGCGCACGGCAGCGCTGTCAATGCAGCGGAGGTCGGTCATGCGAATCGGCAATTCGGTGGCCAGCATTCTGCTGGCATGCATTACGACCGCGTCAGTGGCGAGCGAGGCCCCGGCGCCTGAGGCTCCGGCTGCCGGCGTGTGGCAGCCGCACCAATACCAACTGACCTTCACCGGGCTCCACACCACCTATTCCTGCGACTGGCTCGAGGAGAAGCTGCGGCTGCTGTTGAAGAAGGCAGGTGCGCGCGCAGACCTCAGGATCCAGACCCGTTGCCAGCAGGCGAGCGGGCCCTCTCCGGGCGCTGAAGCCCGCCTGAACTTCTTTGTGCTGG
>PMNQ01000279.1:0-2508 GCA_003162555.1 Gammaproteobacteria bacterium
GTCGGAGGAGAAGTTCAGCTCCTGTCCGCCGAGCTTGCCCATTGCGATGACGATCAGGCGTTGCGCCTCCGGATCGACCGCGGCCGGCGCACCGTGGCGCTCGCTCAGCTCCCGCCAGGCAAATTCCTGCGCGACGCGGATCGCCGCATCCGCGGCGCTGCTCAGATCCAGCAGTGTTTCGGCCAGCGTCGCCCAACCGCTTAGATCACGCCACGCGATGCGCGCCAGCTCCGCACGCCGCCAGCAACGCAACTGCGCCATGAAGCCTGTTTCATCGCCTGCGACCGGTGGCGGCGCCAACGCGGTGGCGAAGCGTTGCGATTCCTGCGCAAGCAGCATCGGCAACAACCGCTCGTCGCGCGCGAGCGCGTCGACGACGAAATCGCTGGCCGCAAATACCCGCCGCGCCGACTCGCGCACGAGCGCGGATGCGTTCTTCAGCAGCGTCGCAGTCCCCGGCGCCCGCTCCTCCAGTGCGGCAAACGCCCTCTCAGCGGCTTCATTGGCTGGCGACATTCCACGATTCTAATGCGACCCCACGCGCCAACGCGTCACCATGTCATCGTGGTTACCAGCCACGCCATGAATTCGGGATGTATTGGAGGGCGCCGTAGCCTGAGCGTCGTCGCGACGCGGTACTGACCTGTTGTTCTCGCGTTGATACAACAAGCCGTCGCGACAGCGAAGGCAAGGTTCGCCTCGCTTGCGAGGCGCGCCCGACAACATCCCGACGTCATGGCGTGACTGGTGACAGCGATCGCAAGTTGGTGCATTGACGCGCCGGTTTACAGTCGCATCGCGGGCAGGCACCAGGCAAAAAAAAAGAGCCCCGCAAGCGGGGCTCTAAGGTATTGCGCGGAAACGGGGGGGGTCTTGTTCCGCGACTCAGGGGTTGCGCCGGACTCGCGTCCTGCACCACCCATGGGACACATAATACGTGAAAGAATTGGTTTGTAAAGTGAACCATTCGTAACACGGCGGGATAAGCGGGTGGCCGTGGGAGCGCGCGCCGCAGGGAGGCACAAATACTTTGCCGTTCAATGAGTTATAGGTTCTGCCAATACTTCCGGAGTGAGGTTATTTCTCGCTCCAATGAGATTATTTCTCGCTTGCGTAGATGGCCGTATGCGCCGGCTGCGTGGCGCCGACCGAGCCGCGGTACATGCCCGGGCTGTTCATGGCAAAGGCTACGCGGCCACGCGCGTCCATCGCGATCAGGCCGCCGTCGCCGCCCAGGCCACCGATATCCTTGATGGTGTTGTCGGCGGCGGATTTCACGCTCTCGCGGTGCCATGCGATGCGGTCACGCACCTGGCGGGCCGCCGATGCGCGGATGAAAAATTCTCCGGTACCGGTCGCCGACACGGCGCAGACGCCGTCTTCAGCGTAGGTGCCGGCGCCGATGATCGGCGAATCGCCGACGCGGCCCCAGCGTTTGCCCGTCAGGCCACCGGTCGAGGTGGCCGCGGCGAGATGCCCGGCCTGATCGAGCGCGACGGCGCCGACCGTGCCATAGGCGTGGGTGCGGTCGAGCAGCGAGGTGCGTTTGTCACGCCATTGCAGGTACTGCTGCCAGCGCTCCTCGGTGCGGAAATATTCCGGCTCCACCTGCTCCAGGCCCTGCTGCACCGAGAAGGCGTCAGCACCCAGGCCGGTCAGCATCACGTGCGTCGACTTCTCCATCACCGCGCGCGCCAGGCTGACCGGATTGCGCGTGCGCGTCACGCCGGCGACGGCGCCCGCCTTGCGGTTGCTGCCATCCATGATCGAGGCATCGAGTTCATTGCGGCCCTCGGCCGTGAACACCGAACCCTTGCCGGCATTGAAGAGCGGATCGTCTTCCAGGGTGCGCACGGCCGCCTCGACAGCATCCAGGCTGGCGCCACCTTTGCTGAGGACGGCGGCACCCGCTTCCAGCGCGCGATTGAGGCTGGCGCGGTAGGCCGCGTCCATGGCGGGAGTGAGCGAGCCGGGATCGACGACGCCGGCGCCGCCATGAATGGCCAGTTGCCAGTTGCCGGCGGCCTGGAGCGGAGCGCCGAGCGGCGCCATACACAGGATTGCAATCATTGCCTTCATCTAGGGGCTCGCAGAGGATGCGACGATGGCAGCAATTGTAACCCGGACCTGCCTCAACCGGAGCTCGAGTGCTGCTCGAGCGCGCTGCTCGCTGCGAGCCAGTCGGCTTCCGCCTGGGCATTGAGGCGCGCCAGCTCCGCCTGACGCTCGAGTGCAGTCTGCAGTTTTGCCCGGGCGGCAGGCAGGTACAGTTCGGGCGCCGCCAATTGTTGTTCGAGCAACCCGCGCTCGCGCGCCAGCTGTTCGAGCTGCTGTTCGCACTTCTGCACCGTCGCACGGAGCGGTGACAGCCGGCCTCGCGCCTCTGCTTCCTCGCGCCGCCGCTGGCGGCGCTGGCCGGCGGATTCGGCAATCGGGGCTGGCCGTTCCGTTGCCGGCGATACCACCACGGCGCCGTCGTTGATCGCGCGAACCGGACCGCCGCTCGCG
>PMNQ01000279.1:2572-2745 GCA_003162555.1 Gammaproteobacteria bacterium
ACCGCCTCGAACACGCGGTCGCCGCGGAATCCAAAGGTGGCAAGGTAGTCGCGCAGTTCGGCCTCGGTGGCGCGCTTGGCGCGCGCGCCGCCGGTGCGCCGCAGGTTTTCGAGCGGCGATTCGTCGGCAGCGAGTTGCTCGAGGTGATGCTGCGCGAAATAGCCGATGCGCAG
>PMNQ01000060.1 GCA_003162555.1 Gammaproteobacteria bacterium
TCGGCCCCTGGCAGGTGCCGGTCGCCGATGCGGGCGTCACGCTCACCGACTACAGCCATCACACGGGCGAGGCGCTGGCGATGGGCGAGCGCACGCCGGTGGCGCTGCTCGATGCTGCCGCCTCGGCGCGGCTGGCGGTCGCTGAAGCGATCACGAATATTCTTTCAGCCGATGTGGCGGCGCTGGGCGATATCAGGCTGTCCGCGAACTGGATGGCGGCCTGCGGCGAACCGGGAGAAGACGCCGCGCTGTATGCGGCGGTGCGCGCCGTGGGCGAGGAATTCTGTCCGGCGCTCGGCATCGCGATCCCGGTCGGCAAGGATTCACTGTCGATGAAGACCGCCTGGCAACAGGACGGCGCGGCGCATGCGGTCGTGGCGCCGGTGTCGCTGATCGTGTCGGCCTTCGCACCGGTCGGTGACGTGCGCCGCACATTGACGCCGTTGCTGCGTCTGGACGCAGGACCCACCTCGTTGCTGCTGGTGGACTTCGGCGAGAGCCGCAATCGCCTCGGCGCATCCGCGCTCGCGCAGGTTTACGGCGCGCAGGGCGGAGCGCCGGCGGACATCAACAATCCCGATCTGCTGCGGCGATTTTCGCTGGCGCTGACGGCGTTGCGCGCGCGCGGCATGATCCTTTCCTACCATGATCGCAGTGACGGAGGTCTCGCGGTCACGTTGGCGGAGATGGCCTTCGCCAGCCACTGCGGCTTCGAAGTGACGCTCGATCCGGCGCGTGGCACGGCGCTCGCGCAGCTGTTCAGCGAGGAGTGCGGCGTCGTGCTGCAGGTCGCGACGGCGCAGCTGCACGAGGTGTGGCAGGAACTGAGCGCGCAGGGTCTGCTGGAATGCAGCCGCGTGATCGGGCGGCCGCTCGCCGAATTGCGCCTGCGTTTCTCGGTCGGCGCCGACACGCTCGACGAACCCTGGGTGGAGCTGCGCCGTGCCTGGTCCACGACTTCGTGGCAGATGCGCCGGCTGCGTGACGATCCGGATTGCGCGGACGAAGAGCAGGCCGCGGCAACCGACAGCGCGGCGCCAGGCCTGCGCTGGCAACTGAGTTTTGATCCCCAGCAGGACATTGCTGCGCCTTACATTGCCAACGGCGCGCGGCCGCCGGTGGCAGTGCTGCGCGAGCAGGGTGTCAACAGTCAGGTGGAGATGGCCGCGGTGCTCGAACGCGCGGGCTTCGAGCCGCACGATTTGCACATGACCGATCTGCTTTCCGGGCGGCGCAACCTGCGCGGCTTCAAGGGCCTTATCGCCTGCGGCGGCTTTTCCTACGGCGACGTGCTCGGCGCCGGCGGCGGCTGGGCGCAATCGATCCTGTTCCACGAAGCGACGCGCCGTGAGTTCGCCGATTTCTTTGCGCGCGGCGACAGCTTCACACTCGGTGTGTGCAACGGCTGCCAGATGCTGGCGCTGCTGCGCGAACTGATTCCCGGCGCGCGGCACTGGCCGACGTTCCTGCGCAACCGCAGCGAACAATTCGAAGCGCGCCTGAGCCTGGTCGAAATCATGAACTCGCCGTCGATATTGCTCGCCGGCATGAATGGCTCCGTACTGCCGGTCGCGGTCTCGCACGGCGAGGGGCGGGCCGCGTTCGCAACCGACGCCGACCAGCAGCGCTGCGCGGAGCAGAACCTGATCGCCTGCCGCTACAGCGACGGGCGCGGCAACGCCGCGCGGCTATATCCTGCGAATCCGAACGGTGCGCCAAACGGCATGGCCGCGCTGACCACGCCCGACGGCCGCGCCACGATCATCATGCCGCACCCCGAGCGCGTCTATCGCACGGCGCAGAATTCCTGGTATCCGCGCGATGCGGGCGATGACAGTGGCTGGATGCGCCTGTTCCGCAACGCGCGCGTGTGGGTGGGCTAGCGCCCGCTGGTATCGGGCACGGACAGTCCCTAGGGGCGCTTCGTCAGCGCTTGCGCTATGGCCGCCTCGGCCAGCGCGTGCATGGCGGCGTAACCGGCCGGGTTGGGATGCACGCCGTCGTAGGCGAGCCCAGTCTTGAAGCCGCCGTGGCCGTCGTTCAGCACCGCGTAATAGTCCACGTACGTGTAATGCTCGCGCGCAGCGTAGGCGCGCAGCCAGTCGTTCATCGCGCTGATTGAGGCCATGGGCTGCACCGTCGAGTGCCAGCCGTACTGCGCTGCTGGCAGTATCGAAGCGAGGATCACCCGCACGCCATGCGCGCGGGCCAATTCGGCCATGGACGCGACGTTGCCTTGAATGATTGCGAGTGTGGTCGCGCCGGTGTTGCCGGCGATATCGTTCGTGCCCGCGAGGATGTGCACGACGGCCGGATGCAGTTCAAGCACGTCGGTGCGGAAGCGCAGCAGCATCTGCCCGGTCGTCTGGCCGCTGATGCCGCGATCAAGCCGATCGTTCTTGAACAGCTCCGCATCGTGGTTGATCCAGCTGTCCGTGATCGAATCCCCGTAGAACACAATGCGCGAGCGTGTTGCCGGCGGCAAGGCCGCGTTCGCGCTGCTGTAGCGGCATAGCTGGCCCCAGTCAAGGCTCAGCCATTCGTGCATCCAGCTCTGGTATGGATCCGCACTGGCATTGTGGGCCGCAGTCTGCTGCACCGGCACGCCACGACAGGGTTGCGTCGATACGCCGATCACCGGGCCCGGATCCGGTGGCGCAATGGGCTCGTCCGCTGCGGCCGCGGTGGCCAGGAGCAGGCCGCTCAGTAATCGTATTGCGCGAATCGCGCCATTGCGCACGGGCCGGCCCCTTCATGTGTCGATAGTCAAACGTCGATACGTTTGCCGCCTATCCAGGTCTCGAGCACATTGTAACCGCTGTCGGCGATCAGCAGGTCCGCGCGACACCCGGGCGCGAGCCGGCCGTGACTTAAGCCCAGGCCGAGGAAATTGGCGGGATACTCGCTCGCCATCCGCACGGCTTCGCTGGGTGCGAGGCCCAGCAGCGCGATCGCGTTGCGCACGGCGAGGCTCATGTCCAGCATGGTTCCAGCCAGTGTGCCCTGCTCATCGACACATTGGCCGTCCGCGACGCTGATCGTGCGGCCCTGCAACTGGAAGCTGCGGGCCGTAGTGCCGACCGGCGGCATCGCGTCGGTGACCAGCATGAAGCGATCGCGGCGCCGCGCGCGCAGCGCGATTTTCAGCACGCGCGGGTCGACGTGCCGGCCATCGACGATTATGCCGCAATACGATTCGTCCTCGGCGAGCGCCGCGCCCACCGCGCCGGGCTCGCGCGCGGTGAGCTGTGACATCGCGTTGAACAGATGAGTGAAGCCGCGCAGTCCGTGGCGCCGCGCGGTCTCGATCTCGGTCGCCGTGGCATTGGTGTGGCCGGCGGAGAGAATGACGCCGGCCGCGCTCAGCTGCGCAAGCGCCTGCGGCTTTGCATGCTCGGGCGCCAGCGTCAGCAACGTGACGCCGCGCTTCAGCGAACACAACAGCGCCACGGCTTCGCGGTCCAGCTCCAGGAAGTGCGCCGCGTTGTGTACGCCCTTGCGCTGTTCGTTGAGGTACGGACCTTCGATGTGGATGCCGAGCACGCCAGGTTCGCCCGCCGCGATGGCCGCATCGACGGCCGCGATGGCCGTGGCCACCACCTGCAAGTCATCGCTGATCAGCGTGGGAAGAAACCCGGTGGTGCCAAAGCGGGCGTGCGCGCGCGCGATGCGGCGGATGCCCTCGATGCTGGGCAAGTCGTTGAACAGCACGCCGCCGCCGCCGTTGACCTGCACATCGACGAAGCCGGGCAGCAGCAGTTGGCCGCGCAGGTCGACCTGCCTGGCCTGGCGCACCCGCTCGTCGCCAGCGGGCACGATCGCGCTGATGCGATCGCCGTCGACCAGCAGCGCCGCGTCGCGCACAAAGCCGTCGCCGCTGAAGATCGCGCCGTTGCTGAATGCCGTGCTGCTCATACGGTCTCGGTCACCTTGCGCAAATGTGGTGGCCGATCCGGATCTAGGCCACGCAGGCGCGCGAGCGCGGCCAGCAGCGGGTAGGTACTCGCGGCCAGCAGGATCGGCGCCAGCGCGGCGGGCGCCGCCAGCGTC
>PMNQ01000102.1 GCA_003162555.1 Gammaproteobacteria bacterium
ATCGGCCGCACCGGCCGCGCGGGACGGAGTGGTGAGGCTGTGTCGCTGGTGAGCCGCGATGAGCGCGACCGCCTGCGCGCGATCGAGAAAATGCTGGGTCGGACGATTCCGGTCGCGGCCTAGCTCTGCAGCTCGATTATCTCGGCGGTCTGTCCGGCGAATGGCAGTTGCTCGCCGACGCTCATGCCCATCAGGGATCGGGCGAGCGGCGAGACATAGCTGATCAGGCCGGCCTTCGGGTCGGCCTCGTCCTCGCCCACCAGCTGGAATGACTGCGTTGCGCCGCTCGCTAGCTGCAACACCGCCCGCACTCCGAAGCGCACTTGTTCGGGCCGCGCCGCCGGGCTGACCGGTTTGGCGCTGTCGCGGCGCGCCTGGAAATAGCGCAGGTCGCGCGCGATGCGCGCCAGCGCCGCAGCATCGTTGGCCGCGCGCGCCGCGCTCCGTTCGGCTTCGAGTTCGCGCACACGTGATTCAAGCAGGGTCTGGCCGCGGGGCGTGACCAGGTTCGGGTGCGGGCTGATGGCGCGTTCGGGCAGCGCATCCGTGTCCTGATCCGATTCCTTGACGAATGCACGGCTCATGTGAACATCATGCGCTGCGTGGCGCAGGAGCTCAACGACATCGATGAAAAAACTCAAACACGAAGGCGAACTGTTCAAGGCGGGGCTGGCCGCGGGCGTCGCCTACGCTGAAAAACGCGGCGCGGTGGTATTCGAGCCGACCGATTCGGCCAGCCAGAAGGCGCTGTACGTCTATCGCCTGCTGGTGCACGACAAGAAGATCCAGCCCATGCCCGAGGAGCAGGTGAGCGAGAAGTCGATCCGTCATCGGATCGCCACCTGGTACGCCCATCAACTGCCGAAGGACGACCCGCTGCTGAACTGAGTAGCGGGCACCCGCGCGCCAGCTTGCGCCGCTTTTACGGGTGTGCTACTTTTGTAACGCACACCGATGAAAAGAGGACAGCCTGTATGGCAGCAACCACCACCATCCGACTGCCGCCGAAATTGCGGGCCCGGCTCGGTTCTCTGGCCAAGCAAACCGGAAGATCGGCTCACAGCCTGATCGTTGAAGCGGTCGAGCGGCACGCCGACTACGAGGAACAGATGCGCAGCCTGGTCAAGGAGGCTTTGGCCGCTGACGTGGAGATCGAGAAGTCGGGCGAGGTCTTTCGAAGCGAAGACGTACATGCGTGGATGAATAGACTGGCAGCGGACAAAGCCGCCGCGCGGCCCAGGCCGTGGCGCAAGTAGTCTATTCCGCACGCTCGCTAGTTCATATTGAGCGCGCGTTTCAGTTCCTGCGCGACAAGAACCCGGGCGCCGCTGCAGACGCGGCAGCGGCGATATGCTCAGCCGTCGACAATCTCGCGGCACATCCGCTTGTTGGCCGCCGCATCGCAGGGGAATTGCGCGAGCTGATCATCTCCTACGGCCAAACAGGTTATATCGCGCTATACCGTTTTGTAATTGCCCGGGACCAGGTGCGCATTCTGGCAATTCGCCACCAGCGGGAACTGGGATTTTTGCCGTAGGGACGCTGGCTAGCCGCCCAGCCGCGTGACATCGACGTTGCCGCCGCTCACCACCACGCCGACCCGCAGACCGCGCACGTCGACCACCCGATTCATTACGGCTGCAGCGGCGAGGCACCCTGTGGGCTCGACGACGATCTTCATGCGCTCGGCGAAGAAGCGCATCTGCGCACGCAGCTGCTCATCGCTGACCGTCACGATGTCGCTCACCAGCCGCTGCATGACCGGAAACGTCAGCTCGCCCACGGCAGCTGTCTGTGCTCCGTCAGCAATTGTCTGCGGCACCGCGATGCGCACGATCGCACCGCTTCGCAAGGACTGCTGAGCGTCGTTACCCGCCTCCGGCTCCACGCCGATGACCTTGCAGTCGGGCGACAAGTTCTCCGCGGCGATCGCGCAGCCCGCCAGCAGACCACCGCCGCCCACGCAAACGAACAGGTAGTCGAGCGCACCGGTTTCCTCGAACAATTCCATGGCCACCGTGCCCTGGCCGGCAATGACGTCCGGATGGTCAAAGGGCGGCACCAGCGTCGCGCCACGTTCGCTCACCAGCCGTCGCGCCAGCTCCGAGCGGTCTTCCGTGTAGCGATCATAGAAGACGATTTCCGCGCCATATTCCCGGGTCGCGGCCAGTTTGGCCGGCGCGGAATCGCGCGGCATGACGATGACCGCGCTCATGCCCAGCAGCCGCGCGGCCAGGGCCACGGCCTGCGCATGGTTGCCGGAAGAAAACGCGACCGCGCCGTGGCGTTTCTGTTCAGCGCTGAAACGACTGAGCGTGTTGTAGGCGCCGCGAAACTTGAAGGCGCCTGCGCGCTGGAAATTCTCGCATTTGAAAT
The DNA here is from genome assembly GCA_003162555.1 of Gammaproteobacteria bacterium. Lineage (GTDB taxonomy): Bacteria > Pseudomonadota > Gammaproteobacteria > Steroidobacterales > Steroidobacteraceae > FEN-1191. The sequence continues at coordinate 2,377 of PMNQ01000102.1, forward strand.
GCAGCCGGGCGCCGCTGACCTCGTCGGCCTGTCTTGAGGTCAGAACCGGAGTGCGTATCGCAACGCCCTGCAGCACCTGCGCCGCCGCGGTGACATTCGAGAAATTGATCTGGCCCAAGCGTAGCCCCGCTCCTGTGGATGCCAGGTATGTTACGCCGGCGCGCGCGTGCGCGCGCAGGCCGCCCGCATCACCGCCTGCGTGGTCGTGCTGCGGGTAACTTCTGCGTCAACGTGACGAAATACCTGGCACCAGCCCGGCGGTGGCAACATTGGCGCAGGTACGCGATGACCCATGCATTGGTGACCTGGACCGCAATGGCGGCGTTGACTGGCGCTGCGGGCGCTGCTGCTGAGCCTCGGCCAGCAGTGGTCGAGCTCTTTACCTCGCAGGGCTGCAGTTCCTGCCCGCCGGCGGACGCCCTGCTGGGCGAGTTGGCCGCGCGCAGCGATGTGCTGGCACTGGCGTACCACGTCGATTACTGGGATGAACTGGGCTGGCGCGACCGCTTTGAATTGCCGCAGGCCGTGCAGCGCCAGTCGGAGTATGTGCGGCGCCTGCGGTTGGCCTCGCTATACACGCCGCAGATGGTGATCGACGGGCGCGACGACGTATTGGGCAGTGACCGTGTCCGCGTGATGCAACTGCTGACCCGGCCGCGCCCGGCCGTGCCTCTTGCCGTTGCAGTGCGGAGTGGTGCACTGGTCGTAGAGGCGGGTGCTGTGCCGGGTGCCGCGTCCTGCGATGTGCTCGTGCTCAGCTTTCTGCCCGAGGCCGTGACGGCAATCGGCCGTGGCGAAAACTCCGGACGTACGTTGCGAGAGTTCAACATCGTCCGATCTGTCCGCACGCTGGGCACATGGCGGGCGACGGCGGCGGCGTGGCGGATCAGCATCGATAGCCTGCCTGTCGATGCGAGCTTTGTGGCGGTGCTGCTGCAGGATCGGTTGACCGGCTCTATTGTCGCAGCCGCCAAGCTGCCGCTGCCGCGCTAGTTCGTTCGCGGCGTCGTCACTCTGCAACGCCTATGCGAGCACGCGCCGGCTCGCTCCGGCGACCGCCACCACGCACAGCACGGCTGCCATGTGCAGACCCAAGTCGATTGCCGTGACATCGAAGTGATGGAAGAACTGCAGCACGAAGGCCGCTAGTGCGGCGACGCCGAGCGCCGCAGTAAGCGCGACCGGGAACGGATCGAGCGGGCGTGCGCGGCGCAGCACCGCGTAAAGCAGCACGGTCAGCGGCACACTGACGCCGATGATGAACGCAAAGCAGTGGGTACTTTCGCCGATGCGATGAGCCGGCGGCCCGAGGCCAAGTCCGTACTGCAGGCAGCCCAGGCCGCTGGTGGCGATCCAAAGCGCCAGCGGTGGGAGCGGTGCGTAGCGCCACAGGCTGCTGCGGTCCGGCAGGCTCAAGTGGAAGGCTGCTACGACTGCGGTGACACCGGTCAGCAGGGTCGCAGCCGCTTCGAGCGCCATGCGCGGCCCGGCGAAGCGCACCGCGAATGCGGCCAGATCGGCAAAGCGCAGCACGACGACGCCGATCAGCAGCCCCACCGCTGCGAGCCACAGCGCCGCGCGCCGCGCCGGCGGCAGGAGCGGGCGCACGGGCGCGAGCCCCCGGGAGAGGGACTCGATCAGCTGTTCCGTGTTGCGTTTCTCCATATGCTTCACAATATCTTTCACTTCAGGCCGTCAATTGCCGCCGTCCTTGTCCGCGGCCACGAGGCTCCGCAGCGCCTTGACCGCGCGGTGCACGGTGACTTTCAGCGCCGCCACGCTCTGGCCCGACTCGCTGGCCGCCTGCGCCACGGATAGGCCGCGGATCTTGACGGCCTCGAGCGCGCGGCGTTGGCGTTCAGGGAGCGCCGCCAGCAGTGGCGCGATCGCTTCCGCAGCGCGCAATGCTCCTGATTCATTATTCGCGGCAGGTGCCGCAAAGGTTTCAATGGCCAGCTCGTCGCTGACCTCATGCCGGGCGACGCGCGTGGTGCGCCGGATCCGGTCAATGCCGCGGCGGGCCGTGATCGAGGCCAGCCAGGGGCTGAAAGGGCGCTGCTGATCCCAGGTATGGCGGATGCGATGCACAGTCAGCAGCACGTCCTGCACCACGTCTTCAGCCTGGTCCGGGTCGCGGCAGTAACGGCGTGTCATGCTTCTGATGAAAGGCGTAATCGAGCGCAGCAGTTCGTCATAGCTGCGGGCATTGCCGCCCTGGGCGGCGCGCATCAGCAGCACCCAGGAGGCTTCCTGCTGCTGCAACTGGGATTCCGGAGCCATCAGGCCGATGATGTTGTAACCTTTCGCCGTGTGCAACGATTTAGGGGTAGCCGTGGCGATCCTGGACATCAGAGTCGTACGCGGCCCCAGATAATCAACCAACAATCATCGGAGTAAGACCATGTCAGCGAATCATCTGAAGACGATCACCCTGTCCGCAATCTTTGGCGCCGCCGCGATGGCGGTGGCCGGAACTGCGGCCTACGCCGCCGATAGCAAGGCCATGGACAAGCCCGCCGCCGAGAAATGCTACGGCGTGGCCAAGGCCGGCAAGAATGATTGCGCGGCCACGGGACATTCCTGTGCCGGCCAGTCGACCAAGGACATGGACAAGGCCTCGTGGGTCAGTCTCCCGGCCGGCGTTTGCGGCAAGCTTGCGNNTCCCGGCGCAAGCCGGGATCGGGCTGCGGCTCCCGCATCATGCGCTGGTGCTGGCCGAGCACCCGGCGGCCGAATGGCTCGAGGTGCATCCCGAGAATTACATGTCGGATGAGCATTCGCTCGCCGAGCTCGAGCGGATCCGCGCTCATTATCCACTTTCACTGCACGCCGTCGGACTGTCGCTCGGATCGGCGCAGGGCGTCGACGCGGCGCACATCGAGCGGCTGCGGCGCCTGGTGGAGAGGCTTGAACCCGCGCTGGTGTCCGATCATCTTTCATGGAGCGCGGCCGGCGGGCAATACCTGCCCGATCTGCTGCCGCTGCCATATACCGAAGAGGCGCTGCACACTGTCTGCCGCAATGTCACGCAGGTGCAGGAAGCGCTGGGCTGCCAGATCCTGGTGGAAAATCCTTCGACTTATCTGCAGTTCGCCGCCTCAGCGATACCTGAAACGGAATTTCTTGCTGCCGTCGCGAAGCGCAGTGGCTGCGGCGTGCTGTTCGATGTAAACAATATTTATGTGAGCGCATCCAACCAGCATCTCGATGCGGCGGCGGTGCTGGGCGACTGGTGCCGCGCGCTCGATGCGCGCGCGGTTGGAGAAATCCACCTCGCCGGTCATGCCATCGTTGAGACCGCGGCCGGAGACGAACTGCGCATCGATGATCACGGCGACCATGTCTGCAAGGCCGTGTGGGCGCTGTATGAGCAGACCCTGGCGCACTTCGGTCCTAAGGCCACGCTGCTCGAATGGGACACGCGCCTGCCCGCATTCGGCGTGCTGCAGGCGGAAGCCGCGCTCGCCCAGACGCGCCTCGATTCGGCGCAACAGCAGTCCTATGCACGCGCCGTCTGAACCCACGCTGGAATCACTCCAGGCCGGCATGGCCGCAGCGCTCCTGGCTGCCGAAGCCAGTGGCCAGGCGATGCCCGAGGCGCTGTTTACTGGCGCGCACGCAGGTGCGGTGGGCCTGCGCGTACATCGCAACACCGTGCTGGGCGCGCTCGCCAACGCGCTGCGGCTCGCGTATCCAGCCGTGGATAAACTGGTGGGCGAGGCCTACTTCGATCGCATGGCGGTCGGGTTCGCGCGTGCCCAGCCGCCGCGCGCGCCGCAGCTGGACGAATACGGCCGTGGTTTCCCGGGCTTTATCGCCGGGTTTCCCGGCACGGAAGCGCTGCCGTATCTGGTCGAGCTGGCGCAATTCGAGTGGCAGTTTGCGAATCTTGCGCGCTGCTGCGCGGCGCCGGAATCCTCTGGCCCGTCACTGTTGCTGGAAGGCAGTGCGCGGTTGCACTTTGCCGCTCCGCTCCGGCTGCACGCCGCGCGCTACCCGGTCGAACAACTGCGCGAGGCTATCCTGGCGGAAGATGCAACCGCAGTGGCGGGCATCGAACTCAACCCACGCGACCATCACTATGCGATGTGGCGGACAGACGGTGGCGTTAACGTGCGCGCGTTGAGCGCAGCATCCGCGCGCTTCCTCACTGCGGTATACGAAGGTGCCGACGGAGCGGCGGCGCTGGCTGCGGCGGCGGACGGGCAGGGCGATGCCGCTATCGCGCCGATCCTCGCGCAGGAGATCGTGCCAGCGGGTTTTGTCCGCGTCGAGGCCCTTCAGCGGCCACGGCATTCCCAGTAACCGCGATCGCGCCGATCAGCGTGGCAATGCCGCTGCTCACGACGCCGTAGTCGTTGTCCCAGTTGTCGCCGTCNNGGGGGACAGGGTGGCCAGGGCAATCAGGGCGGTCATCAGGGCCTTAAAACGGATGGTCATGGCGCGTCTCCGAAGCGGGCGCCGTGCGGCACCTGGGGCAAAACTATCCCTATGAGCCTAAACGGACGGTGAACCCACCTGGGGCTGCAAAAACCGGCGCCAGGTCGTGTTTTCCACAGTGGCGCCGGGGGTGCCAATGGACTATGCTGTAGATGCGAGTCATTCTCATTAGCATTAGCATTTGGGCCGCCATGGTAAACCCGATCCCCGACCGACTGACCGACGAGGCCGTACCGCTGGCCACGCTGCGCAAAGGCATGCGCGGAGTCGTCGCGCAGGTGCTCGAGGGNNAGTCATTCATGCATGAATGACTCTGCGTATTTGTAAAGTAATTTTCAAAATGCTCAGTAGCGAACAGAACGATGAAGTGTGCGACGCAACAGGCGATGCCCAAAGAACGGGACGATGGCTACCAAAACTTCTCCCGATACAGTTGCTTAAAAATCGCAATTCGTAAGGTGGTTCAACCCCTGTCATTTTACATTTGCAGACTTTACATTGCATTGAAAAAAGAAAAACTTCATATTGCTTTGGTGGGCAATCCGAACTGCGGCAAGACGGCGCTGTTCAACCGCCTGACCGGCAGCCGCCAGAAAGTGGCGAACTACCCGGGCGTGACGGTCGAGCGCAAGGAAGGCGCGTTCGCAGGCCCCAACGACAGCCGCCACTACCGGCTCATCGATTTGCCGGGCACCTACAGCCTGGTGCCGGCGACGCTCGATGAGGCGATCACGCGCGATGCGATCACCGGCCGGCTGCGCGGCGAACCGGCGCCCGACCTGATCGTCTGTGTCGTCGATGCGACCAACCTGCGGCTCTCGCTGCGCCTGGTGCTCGAGCTGAAGCGCGTCGGGCGGCCGGTCATCGTGGCGCTGAACATGAGTGACCTGGCCCGCAAGCGCGGTTACCGTCTGAACCGTCTGCGCCTGGAATCGGAACTCGGCGTGCCGGTGGTCGAGACGGTCGCCGTGCAGCCCTCCGGCGCACGCGAGCTCGTGGCGGCGATCGACACGCGTTGCGCGGCGCTCGAGACAGCGACATCGCCGGCTGTTCTGCCAGCGGCGCCGACGGACGCACCGGTGGTGATTGCACCGGTCATGGTGCCGGCGCAGAGCTCGGCGGAAATCGAGGCCACGCAGCGCGAAGCACGGCGCATCCTGCGCGCGGCCGATTACCTCGAACCGCTCCGGGCCCGCGCGCTCGCGCGCCTCGATGCGGTGGTGATGAACCCGATCGCCGGGCCGCTGTTGCTCGCCGTGCTGCTGTTCGCGGTGTTCCAGGCCGTGTTCAGCTGGGCCGTGCTGCCGATGGCGTGGATCAACGCTGGCATGTCCTGGCTTGCAACGACTGTAGCGCATTCGATGCCGAGCGGAGCGTTGCAAAGCCTGCTAACTGACGGCGTGATCAGGGGCGCGGGCAGCGTCATCGTGTTCCTGCCACAGATCCTGATCCTGTTCTTCTTCATCCTGCTGCTCGAGGACAGCGGCTACCTGCCGCGCGCGGCCTTCCTGCTCGATCGGTTGATGGGCAGCATTGGCCTGTCGGGCCGCTCGTTCATCCCGCTGTTGTCCTCATACGCCTGTGCGATTCCCGGCATCATGGCGACCCGCACGATTCCGAATCTTCGCGATCGCATCGCGACCATCCTGCTGGCGCCGCTGATGACCTGCTCAGCGCGGCTCCCGGTGTACGCGCTGATCATTGGTGCGTTCATCCAGGAGCGCTCGATCGGCTGGTTCTCGTTGCGCGGCCTGGTGCTGTTCGGGCTGTACATTGTCGGCGTACTCGGCGCCGTGCTGGTGGCGTTCGTCATGAAACGCGTGACGCTGCGCGCGGGCTATCATCCGCTGATGCTCGAACTGCCGGAATATCACTGGCCGAACCTGCGCAATCTCGCAACGGGACTGTACGAGCGCACGATGATCTTCATCACGCGCGTCGGCACCATCATCCTCTCGCTGATGATCGTGCTGTGGTTCCTGTCGAGTTTCCCGGGTCCACCTCACGGTGCCACGGGGCCAGCGATCCAGTACAGCTTCGCCGGCATGCTCGGCCGCGCGCTGCACACCGTGTTCGCGCCGCTCGGCTTCAACTGGCAGATCTGCGTGGCGCTGGTGCCGGGNNGTGTTCGCGCCGCAGTGCCTGTCGACACTCGCGACCGTGCGCCGCGAGACCAATTCCTGGCGCTATCCGCTGATCATGGCCGGCTACCTGTTCGCGATGGCCTATGCGGCCTCGTTTGCCACCTACCAGATCGCGACGGCATTCGCGGTGGGAACTTAAGCCATGTGGCAGCAGCTCATCGTTGCGTTGATCGTCATTGCCGCCGCGGTGTATGCGGCACGCGCCCTGGGTCCGCGCCGCTGGCGGCGGCGTGCGAACACGAGCGGTGCTACCGGCGCTGCGGGCGCAGCGGGTGCGGCCGGGGGCGCGGCGGGTCCATGCGGTTGCGGTAAGGACGACGGCGGCTGCCACTGATCGATTCAGGACAAGACTCGCGGCTCCGCGAGACTTATCGATTCAATTCCCGGCGCAGCCTTTGCATCGTCTTTGCGCTGGTTGCTCCCCACAGCCCGCGGCCTGATCCAGCCAGCGGCAGGATGGACTGCTTGCGACCGGCGCTGCTATTGGTGTCGAGCGGTTTGGTCGCTACGATCAAATGTGGTAGCTGGATGCGGGCCACTTCAACTTCGTGATATTTTCTGGTCGCCATAGAAGCACCTCTCGGGAACTGTATATCCGGTGCATATTCGTTGCAATCCAGGCGCACGATCGAAATGCACAAAGGCGAGTCCGAATTTCGGCCTAAAGCAGGCGTAAACTGCGTCACATGAAAACCAAGAACGTCTGGCGGCGCCGTGCTGATTCACTGCTCATGGCGCTGATGTGTGCCGTGCTGGTTGGTGCACTGGTACGTCCGGCCCGAGCCGGCTCCGACACTCCATTCGACGTGACCGGCAGAAACATCGCCGAGCTCGCCGCTGCACAACAGCGGGGCCGCGTCACCTCGCTCCAGCTGGTCGACGCCTACCTGGCGCGCATCGCGCGCATCGACCGCGCAGGCCCGTCGCTGCACAGCGTGCTGGCGATCAACCCGCAGGCGCGCGCCCAGGCGCGGGCGCTCGACCGTGAGCGCGCCGCCGGACACGTGCGCGGACCACTGCACGGCATTCCGCTGCTGATCAAGGACAACATCGAGACCGCCGATCCGCTGCCCACGACGGCCGGCTCGCTCGCGCTCGCGGACAATCGCGGTGGACGCGATGCGCCGCTGGTCGCACGGCTCCGTGCGGCCGGCGCTGTGATCCTCGGCAAGACCAACCTCTCGGAGTGGGCCAATATCCGCTCGACCAGTTCGGTCAGCGGCTGGAGCGCGACCGGTGGCCAGACGCGCAATCCCTACGCACTTGATCGCAGCGCCTGCGGTTCGAGTTCCGGCAGCGCCGCCGCCGTGGCGGCGAGCCTCGCTGCAGCCGCGATCGGCACCGAAACGGACGGATCGATCACCTGTCCGGCATCGATGAACGGCCTGGTGGGGATCAAACCCACGGTCGGCCTGGTCTCGCGCACTTTCGTCGTGCCGATCTCGCACAGCCAGGACACGCCGGGGCCTATTACGCATACGGTTGCCGATGCCGCGCTATTGCTACAGGTGATTTCCGGTTCCGACCCGCTCGATCCGGCCACGCGCGGCGCCGAAAGTCACCGGCCGGATGCGGCCGCGGTGAGCGCGGGCCCAGGCCTCGCCGGCATGCGCGTTGGCGTGATGGCGGCCCCCAACGCATTGCCGGGCGTGCAGGCGCTGCTCGCAAATGCCGTGCGCCGCCTGACAGCAGCCGGAGCGATCGTCGTCGACGTGACCGCGCCGCCGGATGCCGACAAGCTCGGCGATTTTGAATTGACGGTGATGCTGACCGAACTGAAGTCCGACCTGAACGCCTATCTCGCCTCGACACCGCCGGCCGTGACCACGCGCACGCTCGCGGATGTCATTGCATTCAACCGCGCACACTCGGCGCGCGAGATGCCGCTGTTCGGACAGGAACTGTTCACGCGTGCCGAGGCCACGACCGGCCTGCAGGACGCTGCCTACGTACAGGCTCTCGAATCAAGCCGGCGGATCGCCGGCCGCGATGGACTCGACAGCATCTTCGCCGCGCACCAGTTGCAGGCGCTGATCGCGTACACGGAAGGCCCGGCGATGCCGATCGACCCGGTCAACGGCGATGCGATCAACGGCTCGGGCCCCGGCAATCTGCCGGCAATCGCCGGCTATCCGCATCTCACATTGCCGATGGGCCTGGTCAAAGGCCTGCCAGTCGGGTTGTCGGTGATCGGACCGGTCTGGTCAGATGCCACCGTGCTGTCGATCGGCGCGGCCTGCGAGCGCGTGCTGGGGCCGATCGCGCCGCCGCGCTACGCCCGCACCACAGAGCAACTGCTCGACTAATTCGCCGCCGATGCGCGCCGGATGAAATCCGCCACATTCGCGTGCAGCGCCTTGAGCGAGGGCTCGTGCGCGTACACCATGTGGCCGGATTCGTAAAAGCGGATTTCGATGTTGGCGCGCAGGCTGTCCGGAATTGGCAGCTGGTTCAGTTCGTAGATGCCCTCGAAATAGGGTGTCGCCAGGTCGTAGTAGCCTGAATTGAGCATCAGCTTCAGGCGCGGGTTGTATTTCATCGCGACCGCGATATCGGGCAGCAGGTTCGGCGCCTTTCCCTCAAGCAACGAAACGTGCGCGCTGGTTGCGCCCCAGGCCGCGTTGATATCCGCGGGGATGACCCTGAAGTACCGGTCCGGCGAGAAGCCGAGCGTGCCGCGCACATAGTCGTTGAAGGCGGAGGCATAGGCTGAGCCGATGGCCGCGAACTGTGGGTCGTAATCGGCCTTCTTGCTCAGGCGGTCAATGGTGGGGCCGGCGAAGCGCGCGTCGAGCCTGCCGATGGTCGCATCGCTGTCGTCGCGAAAGTTCTTGGTGAATTCGCCGATGTCGATGCGCAGATTGGCCTTCTCGATGTAATCGACCGGCAGGCCTGTGTAGTCATGCAGCTTGGCCGCGATCGCGTGCCGTTGCGCGGCGTCCAGTGTTGATCCCGCCAGGAGCGCCACGGCGTAATCGTGCATGGCGAATTGCTCGACTTCGCTCAGCAGCGCCGGCAGCGTGGCTGGCGCATTGCTCGTGCGATGGTGGTACCAGGCGGTGGCGGCGTAGGAGGGCAGCGCCACCAGGTACGGCAGATCGACGCCGGGATTGGTCTCGGCATCGTCGGCGTTGGCGTCGAAGACCTCGATCTGCGAGAGGTTGATGACGCCGTTGAAGTCGAGGAACTTCTCCGTCTCCAGTATCGCGATCAGCCTGGCGTTGCGTGTCGTGCCGTAGCTCTCGCCGAACAGGAATTTCGGCGAATTCCAGCGACCGTATTTCGACAGGAACTGCACGATGAAATCGGCGAAGGCATGGGCGTCGCCGTCAATGTTGAAAAATTCCTTCTCCCGGTCCTTGCCGCTGATGCGGCTGAACCCGGTGCCCGGCGCATCGATGAATACCAGGTCGCTCGCATCGAGCAGGCTGTACTCGTTGTTGACCACCGCATAGGGCGCCGCGCCCGGGTGCGTGTCACCGGGCGTCAAGACGCGCTTCGGGCCGAAAGCGCCGATATGCAGCCAGATCGTGGATGAACCCGGGCCGCCGTTGAACAGGAAGGTGATCGGCCGCGCGGTTGCGCCACCCGAGTTCTTCACGAAATACGCGGTGTAGAACATGCTGGCTTCGGCGGGTGGAATTTTTTCGTCCTTGTCCGCGTTCTGCGGCACGTCGTCCCAGCCTTTGCCGTGGACGATCAGCGTGCCGGCCGTTGCCTGATAGTCGAGCTTGCGGCCGCCAATCGTGACCGAGCCCTCGCTGGTCTGCGTCTCGATCTTGAAATGAGCGTCGGGAGCGGGCTCGCCCGCAGCGCTGGATTTGTTTGCAGCAGCGGATTTGTCCGCGGCTGCGGTCTTGTCGGCAGCGGCAGCCTTGTCCGTGGCTGCAGGCGCGGCCGCGAGTGCCAGCGATGTGCTGATCAGCAGCCCAGCCAGCAGGCCGGACAGTTTGTGAATCGGCGTAGGCATTGTTGTCCCCGTTATTTTTCCGTGCAGTTTGAAATCATCCGCCGTCGTGGCCCTGCACGATCGGCTCTCCTTTCGCTTCCTTGTACGCGTTGCTGACCAGCGCATCGAGGAAGAAGCCACGCATCTGTGAGCGATCCCAGCTGTCGGCGCCGGCGAATTCGTCCTGCAGTTTCGCGAACCGGACTTCCTTGCGTACTTCCGCCAGCTCCATGCCCTTGGCCGCCAGCGGCGCGACCTGGGCCCTGATGTCGGTGATCGCGGCCTGCAGCCGCTCGAGGTAGCGCCGATCGGTCTGGATCGCACCGTGCCCGGGCACCAGGAATGCGAAGTCGTAGCTCTTGAGCCGGTCGATCACGGTGAGCCATGAACCCGGGTACGAGGCTGAAGCGTAGGGAATCGGATGCACGACGATGTCCCCGGTCGCCAGCACGCGTTGCCGCGGCGCCCAGATGATCACATCGCCGTCGGTGTTGGCTTTGCCGAGGAATGCGAGCTGGAGCGGCGTCTGCTCATCCGGGAGCTCGATTGAATCCGTGAACACCAGCGCGGCGGGATAGGCCTCGAGCCCCACGTAGCCAGCGACCATCTGCGGGCCGATCTCGACCACGCGTTGCCATTCGCGCCGCTCGTCCGCTGACAGCTTGGTACCCTTAAGCGCGCCGGCGCCGTAGTCCACCATGCCCTGGTAGTCGTGCGCATAGGTGTTGATGTAAGCCATCGGCGCGCCGGTCATGTTGCTGCGCGTGGCGGCGCTCGAAACGATGACGACATCCGGCCAGGCCTGCAGGAATGCACCGGCGCCGAGGTTGTGATCGCCGTGGTAATGCGTGTATACGAGGAACCGAACCGGCTTGTCGCTCAGCGCGCGGATCGCCGCCACGACATTGCGGCCCGAGGGAATCGATCCGCCAGCGTCGACCACCACGAGCGCGGCACGCTGCTCGAATACGATCACGTTGCCTTCGAACGGCGGCTGCGTGCTGCGCAGGTTGTTGTAGAGCAGCCAGGCGTGATCGGTGATCTTCAGCGTTTGCCGCGCGTAGGGGTCGGCAACCGCGGCGGGCGGTGGGGCAGCCGCAGCCAGCGCCGACGCCAGGCACGCGAGAGCGAGCAACAACAGCCGTGGGCGCATCACGCGGTGTCAGTGACGACTCTTGCGGAACACCAGCACGAAGCGGTCGGTCTTGCCGAGCATCGGCTCCTTGTAGGAAACCAGCTCGCGCGCGTCGTCGGGCCGGCGCAGCAGGTCGCTGTGCGCGATCACGTGCAGACCGCGCCGCTCGAAATCCTGGCGCGCGTAGGCTTCCTCGATACGGTGCAGGCTGGAGGCATCGGCGCTGCCATGGCCGACCTTCGCTGAATGATCGATCAGCAGCAGCACGCCACCGGGTTTCAGCGCCGCGACCAATTGGTCGAGCACGCCGCTGGTGTCGAATTTCGGCCACTCACCAGTGGCGTCGACCCAGTACAGGTCGT
>PMNQ01000133.1 GCA_003162555.1 Gammaproteobacteria bacterium
CCGGTGATGAACGGCACTTCCTGCGCGACCTCGAGTTTCGATTCCTCGTTGTCACGCATGGTGATGCTGGGCTTCGAGATGATGTTGGTGCGCGAATCGCCCTGCAGGGCGCGGATGATGGCGCCGAAGTTCACGCCGGTGGCCTGCAGCCTGCCGATCGCGAAATTGCTGCCTGTTATCTTGCTCAGGTCGGTGGTGGTGCCTTTGGCGACGTTATACAGGTCGACGGCCGAGGCGCCGCCGATCGGTTCGATGAAACCGCCGACCGCCAGCTTGCTGTTGGAGCCATCGAGGATCCAGTTCACGCCAAGGTCGGAAGTCTTGTCCGCTGCTACTTCGACGATGATCGCCTCGACCTGCACCTGCGCGCGGCGGATNNCGGCGTTGGTCGGCGGCGCGCCGGCCGGCCGGCCGCCACTGCCACTCGCGCTGGCACTGGCGTTGGCGGAAATCTGTTCCTTGAGCTTCGTGGCCAGGTCCTCGGCCTTGGCGTAGTTCAGGTAGCGCACGACCGTTTCGCCGCCGGTGTCGAGCGGCGTGTCGAGGTTGGCGATCAGCGCGCGGATCCGAATTTTCAGCGCCGGGTCGCCGCTCATCAGGATGCTGTTCGAGCGGTCGTCGGCGACCAGGCGCAGATTCGGACCGCCGGCGTCGCCGGCCTGCGGCACCAGCGAGCTGAGCACGCGCACCGTGTCGGCCGCGGTCGCGTTCTGCAGCGGAATGACGTCGATATCCGCGCCGTTGTTCTGGTCGATGCGCGCGATGATGCGCATCATGCGGTTGACGTTCGCGGCGCGATCCGAGATCACCAGCATGTTGGCGCCGGCGACGGCCTGGAGCTGCGCGGTCTGCGGCATCAGCGGGCGCAGCACCGGCACCAGCTGTGCAGCGTTGATGTTGCTGATCGCGATCACCTGCGTCACGACTTCGTCGGACGATGAGCTGACGTGACCCGGCAAATCATCGGACGGGTACTGACGCATGTTGGTGTCAGGCAGAATCTTGATGATGCTGCCGGAGGGCACGGCGACCAGGCCATGCACCTGCAGCACCGACAGGAACCCCTGGTAGAACTGTTCCGGCGTCATCGTGGTGCCGGGGCCGGACAACCAGGTCACCTGCGCGTGCACACCGGGCGCGACGATGAAATTCCGCCCGGTCGCCTGGCTGACCAGGTCGATGAGCTGCGTGATGTCGGCGTCGCGGAAATTCGGCGTGATGCGCTGGCCCGGTTGCTGCGGCTGCTGCTGCGCGCCGCTGGGACCGCCGGCCGCAAGCACCAGGGCTGCGGCGATGGCGCCGGCAAATCGAACGCGGCGCGGGGCGGTTGCGGACATGGTTTGCATCAGGAATATCGCTTCTATTGGTCGCTGGGCGCTTTTTCGGCCGCGGCGTCGGAGGGCGGCAGTGCGTTGCTGTCATCGGCGACGCCCGGAGCGGCAACGCTCCCGGCCAGCCCCGGCACGCGGCCAGCGCCACCAGCCATTCCGCCGAATGCGCCGCCGCGGCGTGCCGCAGACGCTGCCTGCGCGGCGGCATTCTCGGCATCGTTCGCCACAGTAGCAAGGTTCAGGTTCAGTTCCTGCGATTGGCCATTGCGCAGCACGGTCAGCGTGGCGGTCGCGGCCGATGACAGCGTCTGCAGGATTTCATTGCCACGATTCACATCGTCGAGCGGCGTGCCGTTCACGGCCGTGACCAGGTCGTTGGCGCGCAACCCGAGCTGATTGAACGTGGCAATGCTGGCGCGGCTCCCCGGATAGATGCGAAATCCACTGAGCTTGCCGCCGAGCATCACCGGCGTGGCGCGCACCAGACCGCCGAGCAGCGCGCCGTTCCCCTGTGCCAGTGCCGCCAGGCGTTGCGCCGGGCTCAGCGGCCCGCTCGCGGCCACGGGTGGCGGCGGGGACGCCGGCGCGAGTTTCTTCGGTAGCTGCAGGGATTCGATCGCGCCGCCGCGCTCGAGCAACACGTGGTCAGGATAAACCGAGTACAGGCTCACGCCTCCCGGCACCGCTCCACCGACCGTGTACAGCCGCGCGGCGGCGGCGCTGGGGCCGATGATGGCCAGGCCGCGTTTCGGGTCTGGCACCGCCAACACGCCGGCAAGGACCAGCTGCGCCGCCGTCTGCGGTGCGTTGCCGTCCCCGACCGTCGGGGCGGCATCGCCGAACAGGTGCGCCGCGACAATCCCCGGTACCTGCAGTGTGGGCCTCTGCGATGCTGCGCTGCTGCGCGAGGCATCGCCTGCCGCGCCGGCGCGGGTGGCGCCGCGATTCTGTGAAGTCACCAACATGCCCGCCTGGATGGCAAGCAGGGCGGCGAGAACGGCCACGGCAAGCCGTGGGCCTTGCCCGGCGAGCAGCGCCTGTACCGCGCCGGGTGACTTGAGTTCTTCCAACCAGCCCATATCAACCCATGATACGGCGCGTTGCTTGTGCCGCTCAACTGTCTGTTTTTGCGAACTTCTTGACCCGTCCGTCAGTCAGAGGCACAGGCTCTGTCGGCGTGACGCGACTGGACCCGCCACGCTCTATAATCTGCATGACATGAGTACCCGGAATGAACCGCCCGAGCAGGGCGTGGCAGTGGCCGAAGCGGCGCCCAAGACGAAGGTGCCGCCATTGTTCCGCGTGGTGCTGCTGAACGATGATTACACGCCGATGGAATTCGTCGTCGACGTGCTGGAGCGGTTCTTCGCGATGGCGCGCCATGCGGCGACGCGGGTCATGCTTGAAGTGCACACCAAGGGCAAGGGCGATTGTGGGTTGTTCACCTACGAGATCGCCGAGACCAAGGTGGCGCAGGTTACCCACTATTCGCGCGAGCATCAGCATCCGCTGCTGTGCACGCTCGAGCAGGCCTGATTACAGGAGCCCATAACGGTGCTGTCCAGCGAACTCGAATTCTGTCTCAACCAGGCCTTCCGCGAGGCGCGCACCCTGCGCCATGAGTTCCTCACGGTCGAGCAACTGCTGCTGGCGCTGCTCGATGCGCCGAAGGTGCGCGAGGTGCTCACTGGCTGCGGTGGCGATCCGGACCGGCTCGCAGCCGATCTGCGCGCGCACATCGAGTCCAACACGCCGCAGCTCGGCGACAGCGAGGAACGCGAGGTGCAGCCGACCATCGCCTTCCAGCGCGTATTGCAGCGCGCCGTGTTTCACGTGCAGTCGAGCGGCCGCAAGGAAGTCGGCGTCGTCAACGTGCTGGTGTCGATCTTCAGCGAAAAGCAGAGCCACGCCGTGTTCCTGCTCACGCGCCAGAACATCACCCGGCTCGATGTCACGCATTTCATCTCGCACGGCATGGCGCGCGGCGATGGCAAGGCCGAATCCGACGAGACGCCCACCGCCGATACAGAACGTGAAGGTGAGGGCGGCAGCGCGCTCGATCGCTTTACCACCAACCTGAATGCGCAGGCGCTGGCCGGGCGCATCGATCCCCTGATCGGCCGCTCGCTTGAGATCGAGCGCACGATCGAGATCCTGTGCCGCCGCCGCAAGAACAATCCGCTCTACGTCGGCGAGCCGGGCGTGGGCAAGACCGCGATCGCGGAGGGACTGGCGCGACTGATCACTGAGGGCAAGGTGCCGGACGTGCTCAGCGACAGCGTCATCTACGCGCTCGATCTGGGCGCGCTGATCGCGGGCACCAAGTATCGCGGCGATTTCGAGAAACGCCTCAAGGGCGTGATCAGCGAGCTGAAGAAGCAGCCGGGCGCGATCCTGTTCATCGACGAGATCCACACCGTGATCGGCGCCGGCGCCGCATCCGGCGGCGTCATGGATGCATCCAATCTCATCAAGCCGGCGCTCACCGGCGGCGAGCTGCGCTGCATCGGTTCGACCACCTACCAGGAATACCGCGGCATCTTCGAAAAGGACCACGCGCTGTCGCGTCGCTTCCAGAAGATCGATGTGACCGAGCCCTCGGTGGCCGAGACCATCGAGATTCTCAACGGCCTGAAATCGAAGTTCGAGGAGCATCACAGCGTCAGCTACTCGCCCGAGGCCCTGCGCGCAGCGGCCGAGCTGGCCGACCGGCACATCAACGACCGCAGGCTTCCGGACAAGGCGATCGACGTGGTCGATGAAGCCGGTGCGCGGCTGCGGCTCAAGCCCACCGGCGAAGCGGTGCAGCGCGTCGAAGTCAGTCACATCGAGGAAGTGGTCGCGCGCATCGCGCGGATTCCGCCCAAGACCGTGTCCTCATCCGATCGCGACGTGCTGCGCAATCTGGAGCGCAACCTCAAGCTGGTCATCTACGGACAGGATGCGGCGATCAGCACGCTGGCCTCGGCCATCAAGATGGCGCGCTCAGGACTGGGCGACCAGCGACGTCCGGTCGGCAGTTTCCTGTTCGCCGGCCCGACCGGCGTCGGCAAGACCGAAGTCACGCGCCAGCTCGCGATCGCGATGGGCATCGAGTTCGTGCGCTTCGACATGTCCGAGTACGCCGAGCGCCACACGGTCTCGCGCCTGATCGGCGCGCCCCCCGGCTATGTCGGGTTCGATCAGGGCGGGTTGCTGACCGAGGCGATCGCCAAGCACCCGCATTGCGTGCTGCTGCTCGATGAAATCGAAAAGGCGCACGGCGAAGTCTTCAACCTGCTGCTGCAGGTCATGGATCACGGCACGCTGACCGACAACAACGGCCGCAAGAGTGATTTCCGCCACGTCATCATCGTCATGACGACCAATGCGGGCACGCTGGAGATGAGCCGTGCCTCGATCGGTTTCGTGAAGTCCGACAACAAGAGCGATGGCATGGCCGCGCTCGATCGCCTGTTTTCGCCCGAGTTCCGCAACCGGCTCGATGCGATCATCCAGTTCGCGTCGCTCGATGCGGCCACCATCGAGCGCGTGGTCGACAAGCTCCTGGTCGAGGCGGACATGCAGCTCGAACAGAAAGGCGTGTCGCTCAGCGTCGATGAAGCGGCGCGCCACTGGATCGCCGCCAAGGGGTACGATCCGAAGATGGGCGCGCGGCCGATGGCGCGCGTCATCCAGGAACACATCAAGCGGCCGCTGGCCGAAGAACTGCTGTTCGGGAAACTGAGCGCCGGCGGCCAGGCGCTGGTGACGCTGGCGGCGGATGGGCAGGGCCTCAGTATCGAGTGTGTGCCGGCGCCGGCACCGGAGCCGGAAGTCGCCGTATGAGCGTCGCAGCGAACGTCCGTCAGGTCAGACCTCAGCGTCCACGATAGACGATGCGGCCCTTGCTCAGATCGTAAGGGGTCATCTCCACCGTCACGGCGTCACCGGTGAGGATGCGGATGTAGTTTTTGCGCATCTTGCCGGAGATGTGCGCCGTGACCACGTGCCCATTCTTCAGCTTCACGCGGAAAGTCGTGTTGGGCAAGGTCTCAACGACCTCGCCTTCCATCTGAAGGGCGTCTTCTTTTGCCATGCCGCTCACTATTGACCCAAGGGGCGCGAATTCTGCATAAAGCCCCTGCGCAATGCAATTCAGTTCGCGACGACGTCAATGGCTCGTGCCAGCCGCGCCAGGAACTCGACCCGGGGCAGGGCGCGGCTCCCCAGGCTCCGCAAGTGCCCGGAAGGCATCTGGCAGTCGATCAATTCGGTGCCATCGGCGATGCATTGGCGCACCAGTCCAGCGAGTGCCGCCTTCGAGGCGTCGCGTTCCAGGCTGAACATCGATTCGCCGAAGAAAATGCGGCCCAGGCGCACGCCATAGATGCCGCCGACCAGATGGCCTTCACGCCAGATTTCGCAGCTGTGTGCGATGCCGCGCCGATGCAGCGCCACGTAGGCGGCGTGCATGTCCTCGGTGATCCAGGTGCCGGGACTGGCGCCGCGCGGCGCAGCGCAGGCGCTGATCACCGCCTCGAAGTCCTGGTCGACGCGGTACTCGAAGCCGCGTGTGCGCAGCGTGCGCGCCAGGCTCCGCGACAGGTGGAATTCATCCGGCAGCAGTACCTCGCGCGGGTCGGGCGACCACCACAGCACCGGCTGGCCGGGCGAGTACCAGGGGAAGATGCCAAGGCGGTAGGCGGCCACCAGGCGTTCGCAGGTCAAGTCGCCGCCCGCTGCCAGCAGGCCCTGCGGGTCATGCAGCGCACGCTCGACCGGCGGAAAACTATCGGGCGGGTCGCCCGGCGCCAGCCAGGCGATCATCGTTCGTCAGTGGCGAAACGGCGTGTGGCGGGCGGCAACATCCGCATATTCTGTCACGGCCTCGGCTTCGCGCTCGAGGTAGCGTGCGACCGCAGCGCGCAAGCTCGCGTCGGCGAGCCAATGAGCCGACCAGGTGAACGCCGGCTCGAAGCCGCGCGCCAGCTTGTGCTCGCCCTGCGTGCCCGGCTCGAAACGAGCCAGCCCGTGGCGGATGCAGTACTCGATGCCCTGGTAGTAGCAGGCCTCGAAATGCAGGCTGTGATAATCGCCATCGGCGCCCCAGTAGCGGCCGTAGAACGTGTCCGCTGAGCGGAAGTACACTGCCGCGGCGACACAAACGCCGCCGCGCCGCGCCAGCACGGCAATGAACGACTCGCCCATCGAAGTCGCCACGCGCTGGAAAAAGGCCGCATTGAGATAGGGCGGATGGCCGTGACGCAGGAAGGTCGAGGCATGCAGTTCGTGGACGCGCGCGATCGTCGCGGCATCGAGCTGCGCGCCACTCAGCGTTTCGAATTCGATGCCCTGCTCGGCGCTGCGCCGGCGCTCACGCCGCACCTTCTTGCGTTTTTCGGCTGAAAAACCGGCCAGGTAGTCGTCGAAATCGCGATAGCCGCGATTGTGCCACTGGAAATGACAGTCGCGGCGCAGCAGCCAGCCAGCCGCGAGCGCGGCGTTGCGCAGCGGTTCGTCGATGAACAGCGCATGCGCTGACGAACGACCGCGTGCGGCAGCGTCAGCGGCGATCGCCGCCAGCACCGCAGCGCGCGCCGCATCGCCGCCATCGCTCGCGCATAGCACACGCGGACCGGTGGCCGGCGTGAATGGAATGGCCAGCAGCAGCTTCGGGTAATAGTCGAGCCCGC
Source organism: Gammaproteobacteria bacterium (assembly GCA_003162555.1). Taxonomy (GTDB): domain Bacteria; phylum Pseudomonadota; class Gammaproteobacteria; order Steroidobacterales; family Steroidobacteraceae; genus FEN-1191. The sequence goes on from PMNQ01000133.1 coordinate 7,007, forward strand.
GGCTCTCCCAGGCGCGCGCCCAGGCGAAGTCGAACACGAACTCGCCCCATGAATTGGTTTTCTCGTACAGCGGCGCCAGCGCGAACGGCTGCCCGCGCGGTCCGATCAGCAGGTGGTGCGGCGTCCAGCCGGTGGCGGACGTGACGCACCCCGTTTCTTCGAGCGCGGCGAGGAACTCATGGCGGAGGAACGGGTAGTCGCCAGCCAACGCGTTCCACGCCGCGGGGTCCAGTTCCGCGATGCGCGGATGGAAGCTGGCCGGGAGCCGCGGGTTCATCCCGCTCCGTCGAGCTGCTCCAGGTAGCGGTCCGCGTCGAGCGCCGCCATGCAGCCTGAGCCCGCCGAAGTGATCGCTTGCCGGTAGACATGGTCGGCCACATCGCCCGCGGCGAACACGCCCGGCACGCTGGTCGCCGTGGCATCGCCCGCGGTGCCGCCGCGCACCTGCAGGTAACCGCCCTTCATGTCGAGCTGGCCGGCGAATATCGAGGTATTGGGCACGTGGCCGATGGCGATGAACACGCCGGCGAGCTCGAGCTCGTGGTGGGTGCCCGCGGCATGCTTGAGGCGCAGGCCGTTCACGCCCTGCGCATCGCCGAGGATTTCGGCCACGGCATGATTCCACAGGATTTTGACCTTGCCGGCTTTCTCGTGCTCGAACAGCCGGTCCTGGAGAATCTTTTCGGCGCGCAGCCGATCGCGCCGGTGCACCAGCGTGACGTGCGCTGCGATGTTCGCCAGGTACAGCGCTTCCTCCACTGCGGTATTGCCGCCGCCGATCACCGCCACGCGCTGCCCACGAAAGAAGAAACCGTCACAGGTCGCGCAGGCCGAAACCCCGCGGCCGCGATAGTTTTCCTCCGAAGGCAGTCCCAAGTACTGCGCCGAGGCGCCGGTGGCGATGATCAACGCATCGCAGCTATAGCCGCCTTTGTCGCCCACCAGCTCGATGGGCCGCGCGCCCAGCCGCACGGTGTGTATCTGGTCGGCGACAATCTCGGTCGCGAAGCGCTCGGCATGCGCGCGCATGCGCGCCATCAGGTCGGGGCCCTGCAGGCCCTCGACGTCGCCGGGCCAGTTGTCCACATCGGTCGTGATCATCAGCTGCCCGCCCTGTTCGGTGCCGGTGATCAGCAAGGGCTTGCGGTTGGCGCGCGCGGCATAGACCGCGGCGCTGTAGCCAGCGGGGCCCGAGCCCAGGATGATCAACCGGCGGTGAGTGAGCGCGCTCATGTACAATTTCCCGATGACTTGCAGCGGCCCCGAACCGACGGCCGCAGCATCGATGGTAAGTAACGCGACGCCCGCGGCCAAGCCATCAATTGATATATTTATGGTGACGCATTGACCAATTCCCAGGTTAACCCCAAAACGCCGCCGCGTTTCTCGGCTGCGGTCGCCCGCGGACTGCGCGAGGCGGGGGCGATCAGCCTGGGTGTGGTCGCGCTGGTGATTCTCGTGGCGCTGCTGAGCTTCGACCCACGCGATCCCGGATTCTCCTCGACGGGTCTGGGCGACATCACGCACAACCGCGTCGGCAGTACCGGCGCCTACCTCGCTGATTTTCTGTTTTTCCTGTTCGGCAAGCCGGCCTACCTGTTGCCGCTGGCGATCGGTGTCGCCGCGACGCGGCTGGGGCGTAAGCGCGCGGAAACCGAAGTTGCATCCCGCGTCAATATGTTGGTCCGTGCGCTGGGCTTCGCCATGCTGCTGTTGTGCAGCTGTGCACTCGCCGCGCTCCATTGGAGCCCCGGCGTGCTGCGCCAGAGTGCCGGCGGCGTGGTCGGCATGGCGGTCGGCAGCGGGCTCGCCTCCGGGCTGAATCTGCTGGGCGCCACGCTGATATTGCTGGCGGCCTGGGCGGCTGGCGCGGCCATCGCCTTCGGTATTTCCTGGCTGCGCGTCATCGACGGGCTGGGCGCCGCGGTCTGGCGCGGCATCCGCTTCCTGCGCGAGCGCCGGCAAACGACGCTCGAGGTCAGTGGCGGGCGTGATCGCAAGCAGGCGCGCATGGAGGCGGGCGAGGCCGAGGTTCGCAAGATACGCGCCCGGCCACCACCGCGCATCGAGGCGCCGGCGCCCGCCGCGCCAAAGAGCGAGCGCGCGGAGAAAGAACGACAGGTGCCGCTGTTCGATCCGCCGCAGGCCGGCGAGTTGCCGGCGCTGAGCCTGCTCGACGATCCGGGTTCGCGCGAGCCGTCGTATTCGTCCGAGGCGCTTGAGGCCATGTCGCGGCTGGTCGAACTCAAGCTCCGTGATTTCGGCGTTGAGGTCGAGGTCGTTGCCGTGCACCCGGGTCCGGTCATTACGCGCTTCGAGATGCGTCCGGCGCCGGGCGTCAAGGCGAGCCAGATCAGCGGTCTGGCCAAGGATCTGGCGCGCGCGCTCTCCACCACCAGTGTGCGCGTGGTCGAGGTGATTCCGGGCAAGTCGGTCATGGGGCTCGAGATCCCGAACGAGAAGCGCGAAGTCGTCACGCTCGGCGAGATCATCAAGAGCAAGGCCTATGACGAAGTGGCCTCGCCGCTGGCACTGGCGCTCGGCAAAGATATCGGTGGCGCGCCAATGGTCGCCGACCTGGCGCGCATGCCGCATTTGTTGATCGCTGGCACCACGGGCTCGGGCAAATCGGTCGCGATCAATGCGATGGTGCTCTCGCTGCTCTACAAGAGCACGGCCGAGCACGTGCGGCTGATCATGATCGATCCCAAGATGCTCGAGCTCTCGGTTTATGAGGGTATTCCGCACCTGCTTGCGCCGGTGGTCACGGACATGAAGCAGGCGGCCAACGCCTTGCGCTGGTGCGTGGCGGAAATGGAGCGCCGCTACCAGCTGATGTCGGCGCTCGGTGTGCGCAACATCTCCGGCTACAACCGCCATGTGAAGGATGCCATCGCCGCGGGCAAGCCGATCCGCGATCCGATCCTGACGATGCGCGCTGCGAACGATCCTTCCATCGACCAGCGGCAGATTCCAGACCTGGGCCCGCTACCGTTCGTGGTCGTGATCATCGATGAGCTCGCCGATCTGATGATGATCGTCGGCAAGAAGGTCGAGGAGCTGATCGCACGCCTGGCGCAGAAGGCGCGCGCTTCGGGAATCCACCTGATCCTGGCGACGCAGCGGCCTTCGGTCGATGTGATCACGGGCCTGATCAAGGCCAATATCCCAACGCGCATCGCTTTCCAGGTCTCGGCGCGCGTCGATTCGCGCACCATCCTCGACCAGATGGGCGCCGAATCGCTACTCGGGCACGGCGACATGCTGTATTTGCCGCCCGGCACCGCAATACCCACGCGCGTGCACGGCGCCTTCGTCAGCGATCAGGAAGTGCACCGCGTCGTCGATGCGTTGCGCACCACTGCAGCGCCGACTTACATACAGGCCGTGCTCGAGGGACCGTCGCAGCCGCTGGTCGGCATTTCGGGCGAGGAAGACGAGGCGGGCGGGTCCGACGCCGATGCCGAACAGGATCCGCTCTACGACGAGGCCGTTAACATCGTGGTGCGCGAGCGCAAACCCTCGATCTCCTACGTGCAGCGGCGGCTCAAGATCGGCTACAACCGCGCCGCGCGCCTGATCGAGGCAATGGAGAGCGCCGGACTCGTCGGGCCACTGCAATCAAACGGCGCGCGTGAAGTGCTGGCGCCGCCGCCGCCGGGAGCCTGACCGTGCCGCGATCTCAGTTGCGTCTCGCACTTTTTGTCTGCGTTCCGTTATGGCTCGCAGCGGCTGCACATGGCGCGGCGCCGCCCGCGGCGGCGACGAGCGCGACCGCGCTCGACAAGTATCTGGACGGGCTGAGCACGCTGCGCGCGAAATTCTCGCAAGTCGTCGTCGACGCCGCGGGCAAACAGCTCGAGCAGGGGCAGGGCAGCTTGCTGGTGCGCCGCCCTGGGCGCTTCCGCTGGGCGTACGCGCCCAGCGACGCGGGCGAGCAGCTGCTGGTGGCGGATGGCACGAACCTGTGGTTCTACGATCGTGAACTGCAACAGGCAACGGTGAAGCCTGCCGCCGCTGCGCTGACCGCCACGCCGATCATGCTGCTGTCGGGAAGCGCCGCGGATCTGCGCGCGGCGTTTTCGGTGGACGCGGCCGGCGAGCACGGCGCGCTCGAGTGGGTGCGGGTCACGCCGCGCAGTGCCGCCGCGGAATTCGCCAGCGCCGAACTCGGCTTCCGTGGCGAAAAGCTGGTGCGGCTCGTGATCCACGATCGCCTGAACCAGACCGATACGCTCGAATTCACGGACAGCGAACGCGGTGCACGCGTCACGGAAGCGGAACTGCGCTTCGCGCCGCCGGCCGGCGTCGATGTGATCGGCACGCCGCAGCCGCTGCCGGCCGCTCCCTGAAGCGCCCATGAAGCACCCTGAAGCGCCCATGAACACGCAGCGCCACTATCGCACCTGGTACCTGCTTGGCGCAGTGCTGACGCTGGTGGTGATCGTCAGCAGCCTGGTGCCGCCCAGGGATCTGCCGCACTGGCGCGTCAGCGATAAATTCGAGCACCTGACCGCCTACACCGGGCTCGCGGTCTGGTTCGGTGGGCTGCTGCCGCCGCGCCGCTACATATTGTTGGGGCTGGCGTTGCTGGCACTCGGCGGCGGCATCGAGATCGCGCAGGGGCTCATGGGCCTGGGGCGCGAGGCCGACTGGCGCGATTTCTATGCCGACGCGCTCGGCGTCGGATTCGGTCTGTCGCTGAGCCTCGCAGGATTGCAGTATTGGGCAAGCTGGCTCGAACAGTGGCCGAAGCGGCGCTGAAACCCTGGCGGCCGCTCGCCGACCGCATGCGGCCGCGTACGCTGGCGGAGTTTGTCGGCCAGCCGCAGCTGCTCGCGCCCGGCAAACCGCTGTTCGAGGCCATCGCCTCGCGGGCACTGCACTCGATGATTCTGTGGGGGCCGCCCGGCACCGGGAAAACCACGCTCGCGCGGCTCATGGCCGCGGCCTCGGATGCGGAGTTCATCGCGCTCTCGGCCGTGCAGGCGGGCATCAAGGACATCCGCGAAGCAGTGGCGCGCGCCAGGCAGGTGGCCGCCGCCGGCCATCCCACGGTGCTGTTCCTCGATGAGGTGCACCGATTCAACAAGGCGCAGCAGGACAGTTTCCTGCCGCACGTCGAGGACGGCACGCTGGTGTTCATCGGCGCGACCACCGAAAACCCTTCCTTCGAGATCGTCGGCGCTTTGTTGTCGCGCGCGCGGGTTTATGTTCTCAAGGCGCTCGATGCCGACGCTCGGCGCGGACTCATCGAGCGCGCGCTTGCCGATCGCGAGCTGGGTTTGGGCGATGCGGGCCTCGCGATCGAGCCTGAAGCGCTCGAGCTGCTGGCGCAGGCGGGCGACGGCGATGCGCGCCGCGCGCTCGGCATGCTCGAGCTCGCCGCCGGACTCGCGGCCGCAGCCGACAGCAGCGTCATCACGGCCGCGCAGGCGCGCGAAGTTGCGATGGGCGGACGGCGGCGCTTCGACAAGGGCGGCGAACAGTTTTACGACCAGATCTCTGCGCTCCACAAGGCGGTGCGCGGCTCGGATCCGGACGGCGCGCTGTACTGGTACGCGCGCATGATCGACGGTGGCTGCGATCCGCATTACCTCGCGCGGCGCGTGTTGCGCATGGCGAGCGAGGACATCGGACTGGCGGATCCACGCGCATTGACCATTGCGCTCGAGGCCTGGCAGGCCTACGAGCGGCTCGGAAGTCCCGAGGGTGAACTCGCGATTGCCGAGGCCGTGGTGTACATGGCCGTGGCCGCGAAGAGCAACGCGCTCTACACCGGATACGGGGCCGCGCAGGCCGATGTTGAGCGCTATGGCACGCTTGATGTGCCCATCCAGCTGCGCAATGCGCCGACGAAACTGATGAAAGAACTGGGCTACGGGAGTGGCTACCGCTACGCCCACGACGAGCCGGGCGCCTTTGCCGCCGGTGAGCGCTACCTGCCCGACGGCATGCCCGAACGGCACTACTACGAGCCTGCGCCGCGCGGTCTCGAGCTCAAGATCGGCGAGGCGCTGGCGCGGCTGCGCGAGCGCAATCAGAATGCGCGTGCGGGCACCAAGCCCAAAGAGTAGTCACGATGATCGATCCCAAGCTCCTGCGTTCTTCGCCTGCCGAGGTGGCGCGCAACCTGGCGCGCCGCGGTTTTAAGCTGGACGTGAATGCGCTGGGTGCACTCGAGGAGCGCCGCCGCAACTTGCAGCTCGAGAGCGACCGGCTGCGCGCCGAGCGCAACAGCCATGCCAAGGCGGTCGGTCAGGCGAAAGGGCGCGGTGAGGACATCGCACCGCTCATGGCGCGTGGCGAAGCACTGGCGCGCGAAGTCGAGGACGCCGACCGCGCGCTCGAGGCAATCCAGACTGAACTGAACGATTGGCAGCTGGGCCTGCCGAACCTGCTGCACGAGTCGGTGCCGGAAGGGCGCGATGAGAGCGCCAATCTCGAAGTGCGCCGCTGGGGCGAGCCGCGCAAGTTCGAGTTTGTGCCGCGTGACCATGTGGAAATCGGTGAGAGTCTGGGCGGACTCGACTTCGAGGCGGCCAGCCGCATCTCCGGTGCCCGCTTTGTCGTGATGCGCGGCGCACTGGCGCGACTCCAGCGCGCGCTCGCGCAGTTCATGCTCGACCTGCACACCGGAGCGCATGGCTACACGGAGACCTACGTGCCGTACCTGGTGTCCGCCGCGGCACTGCAGGGCACCGGGCAACTCCCCAAGTTCGAGCAGGACCTGTTCGCGGTGCGTGGCGAACAGAGTCTGTATCTGATCCCGACGGCCGAAGTGCCGCTGACCAATCAGGTGCGCGAGCAGATCATCGCCGCCGAAGCGCTGCCGATGAAACTCGTCGCGCAGACGCCGTGCTTTCGGTCTGAGGCGGGCGCCGCCGGCCGCGACACGCGCGGCATGATTCGGCAGCACCAGTTCGAGAAGGTCGAACTGGTGCAGATCACGCGGCCGGACGATTCGTACCGCGCGCTCGAGGAACTGGTCTCGCACGCCGAGGAAGTTTTGCGGCAGCTTCAGTTGCCGTATCGCGTGATGGCGTTGTGCGCCGGCGATGTCGGCCCTTCGAGCGCGCGCACTTATGACCTCGAGGTGTGGTTGCCCGCACAGGGCAAGTACCGTGAGATTTCATCCTGCAGCAATTGCGAAGCGTTCCAGGCGCGCCGCATGCAGGCACGCTGGCGGAATCCCACTACGGGGAAGCCTGAGCCTCTGCACACGCTGAACGGATCGGGCGTCGCGGTTGGACGCGCGCTGGTCGCGGTGCTGGAGAATAATCAGAACGCCGACGGTTCGGTCACCGTGCCCGATGTGCTGCGGCCGTACATGGGCGGACTGGACCGGATCGCGATCCGGTCTTAGTGCGCGTCGCCGACGGCGTGGGGCAGCGGCCCGCTTAACGGGCGTGGCTGCACCCACGGTTTTCGTCGGCGGGTTATTTCACCATCAGTTGTCTGATCAGTTCAGTGCCCAGGATCTGCCGAACCGATTCACGATCCGCCGCGGCCTTGTTGCCAACAGCAAGCGTGGCATAGTACTTCTTGCTGATCGGGTCAGTCTTGGCAGTGAGATCATCGAGAGCCGCCATGTTCTTGTACTCCACGACCAGGTACAGGTCGGGATCTGCAGGCGTTCTCGGCGAGCCGGCATACACGGCGTAGCTGATGACGATGCCGGCCTTCTTCTGTTCCTCCATCATCGGTTTGAAGGTCTTGCTCAAGAACTCCATGTAGGTGTCGAACATTCCGGGCTTGGTTCGAACCGAAGTTACATTCGATACGCTTCCCTCGGTGTAGCTACGGCCATCGTCCGCAGCAACGCTCGCAAACGGGAGCGCGAGCAGCATGGCGCCAAGCACGCCGAGCAGTCTGGTCTTCATGATTGTTCCCCTTATTTGAAAATGGGTTTCAGAACCGGCGAAGCCTACGCCCTTTCCGTCGCGCCGCCCAAGGCGTCTTTCGACATCGGGCGGGCGTTCGGCCGCCAATACCAGTAAAATCAACAGTCATGCCGCGACTTCGCCGGAGGGGTGTCCGAGCGGTTGAAGGAACTAGTCTTGAAAACTAGCAAGGGAGCAATCCCTTCGTGGGTTCGAATCCCACCC
>PMNQ01000194.1:0-155 GCA_003162555.1 Gammaproteobacteria bacterium
GCGGCGTTGGCCATCAGCACTTCGGTCCAGTGATAGTCGTCGGCATTCGGGCCCACCGCCACGCGCGTTGCCGCCGATCCCTCCGGCAGCCGAATGAAGGTCGAATAATGTCGCAGCATGTCGGCGTAGTACTCGGGCCGCATGTTGCCGCCGCA
>PMNQ01000194.1:172-4352 GCA_003162555.1 Gammaproteobacteria bacterium
TCCACGACGCCGCCCCAGTGGGAGTTGTACATCGACGGGCGTTTCTCGCGCGGGCCGATGCCGTCCCGCCAGTGATACTCGTCGGCGAAACAGCCGCCCGGCCAGCGCACCACCGGCACGTGAATCTTTCTCAACGCCGCGATTACGTCGTTGCGAAATCCGCGCGTGTTCGGAATCGCCGAATCCGCACCGACCCAGATACCCTCGTAGATGCCGCGGCCGAGGTGCTCGGAGAATTGTCCATAGATCTCCGGTTCGATCGTCGGTCCGGTCTGGTCGGCATGCAGCACGGCCTGGGCCGCGATCGGCGCCTGCGTTGCCGCCATGGCTTCGGCAGCCGCCAATGTGCCGGCAGTAAGCAGCGACAGCGCAACCGCTGTCCGCCTGACGAAGCCCACCCAGTTGCTAGAGATCATGCGGCACCGGCACGACNNGACAAATTCGCATTTAGTTCGGTTCACGGCCGGGTTGCCTGGCTGATCGATACTGTAATCTCAAGGTCCCGCGATTTTCACGAGGCCCGGTGCAGCCCTGACCAGGTTCTTGTCGCTGCCCGACGCGGTCAGCGTGCCGGCTGAGTCATTCCAGTGCAGGTTCGTCGTCACGGCGCCCTTGCCAGTTTCGTAGTCGTACGATACGCCATCATCGTCGTACAGCGCAAAGTTGCCATCCTTGCCGGGATATACGCGGATGGCGGCAATCGCCTGCTTTATTGCTGTCGAGGGAATATCGGCGCCCATTGGAACGATCGAGCCGGCGCGGACGAAGAGTGGAATGCGGTCAATCGGCGCAGCCACTTTGATCCACTGCCCCCCGCTAAACTTTTCGTTGCTCCAGAAGTTATACCAGTCGCTGCCGGCGGGCAGGTACACGGCCTTTTCGATTTGTGCCTGCTCGGTCACTGGCGCCACGAGGAATGCAGGACCAAACAGATACTCGCTGCCGAGGTTGGTCACATTAGGGTCGGCAGGAAAATCCATCCAAAGCGGCCGCATGAACGGCGCACCGGTGTCGTGCGTTGCCTTGGCCTGACTGTAAATATAGGGAATCAACTGGTAGCGCAGGCGGTCGTAGCGCGCCAGGATCGCCTCAGCCTCGTGGCCGAATTCCCAGATCTCGGTGTGCTTGCGGTCGCCGTGGATGCGCAGTGTCGGCAGGAAGGTGCCGTACTCGAACCAGCGCGTGAACAACTCGGGATAGTCGTTGTACTGGCCGACCGTCGCGCGCGCATCCGAAGGATCGAGCAGCGGCGCCTTGGTGGCGCTCGTGACTTGCGGGAGCGATTGCCAGCCGCCGATGTCATTGCCCCAGTAGGCAATCCCCGATGCCACCATGTTCAGGCCCGTCGGCACCTGACGCGTCAATGCTTCCCAGGCTGGATTGATATCCGATGACCAGAACAACGCGCCGGTGCGCTGCGAACCCAGGTACGCGGCGCGGCTGAGTATCAACACGCGCCTGTCTGGTTTCCATGCGCGCATGCCGGTGGCGACGCCCTCGACGTGCAGCAGCGGAAACACATTGTGGTAGCGATCGCCGGAACCGATGGAATAGAAATCACCATCAGGCACCAGGTCGGGTTCGGTCTCATCCAGCCACGGGTAATCGAAGCCGCGGCTGAGGATGTTGTCGCGGGCATGCTCCCAGAACCAGCTGCGCGCGGACGGGTTGGTCACATCGAGCAGCGCGCCGGCGCGATCGGCGCGGAACGGCAGGCCGTCGACGCTCTTGCCATCCTTGTCCTTGAGCAGGAAACCCTTCGCGTCGAGTTCGTTGAAATAGCGGCTCGAAGTTTCGAAGCGCGGCCAGATCGAGATGATCGACTGCAGTCCCATCTCGTGGAGCTGCCTGTTCATGCCGTCGGGATCCGGGAACTGCGCCGGGTCGATGTCCAGTTGGCCCATGCGCGTCCAGTAGAACCAGTCGACCACCATCACATCGAGCGGATACTGCTTCTGTCGATAGGTGTCGGCGACGCGCAGCACTTCAGCCTGGCTCTCGTAGCGCGCCTTGGACTGGATCAGGCCGAACGCGGCCTTCGGCGGAATCGGCGTGCGGCCAGTGACGCGGGCATAGCCGGAATAGATTGCCTCGGGTGTGTCACCGACGATGACGAAGAACGAGACGCGCTCGCCGACATTCGACTGGAATGCCGTGCGGCCGTTGACCGCTGCCACGAAACGCGTCGCGGAAGGGTTGTCCCACACGATGCCGTAGCCCTTCGATGAGACCATAAATGGCACGCAGACCTGCTCGCCGGCCGGCGCGTCATACCAGTGCTTGCAATCGATGACGCGGCCACGCAGGTCGAGGATGCCTTCCTGGTTCTGACCCATGCCGTAGTAATGCTCGTCCGCCGGCGCTATGAACGAGGCGCCGACTTGCCAGGTTTTTTCTCCGGCGACTTCGTGCGGCGACATTTCCCAGTTGTGCATGGCGAGCAGGAGATCGCCGCGCGCGTTGCGCACCTGCAGCGCGACTGGTGCGAGCGATGGTGCGAAATACTTCTCGCCCTGGCTCGGTACGTGCGGCAGTGGCGCCGCATCGACGTGCAGACTGAGTGCGCTGCTCGCGAAGCTGTCGCCGCTGGCATCGTGCGTCTGCCTGAAGGCGCTGCCGTCAGCCCCCTGCGAAAGGATGCCGTAGCCTGGACCTTTGAGCACCTCAGCCTTGTCCGCAGCGATCGTGACGTGCACGACGCTGGGCCCGTAGCCCTCGACGCTGACCCAGGCGCCCTCGCGGTCCAGCGTGGCGAGCGGCGCAGCCGAAGCCGCTGCAGCCGTGAAGGCCACCAGCAATATGGCCCATGTCAGGCGCGCAGATCGCAATGCAAGCGCGAACATGGCGCGCATCACGGACTGCCAGGCGAGCTGCGCGGCGGACAGATCGCGCCGGCCGGATCGCTCACCAGCTTGAGCGTGCGCAGCGTGATGCCCAGATGTCCCGCGGTGCGCAGCACGAATGGCGCATCGATCGCCTGCAGCGCCGTCCCGGCATCGCGTATACAGGCCAGCCTGACCTTCAGTGTTTGCCAACCGTCCGCGCCAGGTGCGGCGCCGAGTGCATTGGCCATCTCGAGCGCGGCTCCGCCCTGGCAGGCAGGCGCGCACCCGAGCGTCAGCTGCACCGGTGCGGCGGCGGTATGGTCAAGGCGATATTCCATGAGCAGCGACAGCTCGGCATTGGCCTGGCGCGTGAGATCGATGGGCGCGCCGTGAATGGCGATACTGCCGTCGTCCACGGCGAGGGCCCATGGCGCCACCACCTTGCCGTCGACGATGTAGCGATCGACATTCCACATCGCGGCATCGAGCCCCGCGACCTCAGACAACACGGGCAGCGCGTGCGGCTCGCCGTACCGCAGCCCATAGCCCAGCGCGAACTGTGGGTCATATGGCGTTGAATCGCGATGCAGCCGGAACTGTCCCGCGCTCTTCGGCCAGGAGTAGGACAGGCGCCCGCTGAAATCGTGGCGCGGTTTGCCGGCCGAATCGCCGACGAGGACGTCGGCAACGCCCGCGCCTTCCGACCCTGGATACCAGGCCGCAACGAAAGCATCGGACGCGTTGATCTCGGGATTCACCCACAGCGGCCGGCCCGACAGGAACACGGCGACGACCGGAATGCCCGCGGCCTTGAGTCTTTTGAGCAGCGCCAGGTCCTGCTTGTCGCCCGCCTGGTATTCGAGCGTGTGCACATCGCCCAGCATTTCGGCGTAGGGCATTTCACCGAATATCACGACCGCCACATCGGGTTTGCGCGTGTAATTTCCGTCAGCGCTCAGTTCTGCGCTGCCGCCGGCAGCTTCGAGCGCTGCGCGCAATCCGGAATAGATCGACTGGCCGTTCGGAAAATCACTGTTGGTGTTGCCCGTGCCCTGCCATGACAGCGTCCAACCGCCGCACTGACGGCCGATATCGTCGGCTGCGATGCCCGCCACCAGCACATGAGCATTGGCGTGGAGCGGCAGCACGCCGCCGTTGTTCTTCAGCAGCACCAGTGATTCGCGCACCGCCTNNTCGGCGAGCGTCGCCTTGTAGAGATCGCGCCACTTGTCGGGCGCCATGTACATATCAAGACCAGCGTTGGCCGCGGCCGCGCAATCGCCTGGCGTGCAACCGGGCACTTGTCCATGACCGTTCCAGTCACCCACCACGAAGCCTTCGAAACCAAACTGCCC
>PMNQ01000194.1:4445-4606 GCA_003162555.1 Gammaproteobacteria bacterium
GCGCACCAGCGCCGGATCTTCCGAGTAGCCTTCGTAACTGCGGCCCCAGCGCGTGTCCTGTGGAGTAGCCAGCGTCGGCCCGAAGGCCCAGTCGATGCCGGTCGCAGCCGTCTCTGTGGCCGTCGCCGCGCCGATGCGACGCATCAGTGCCGGGTCGTGCG
>PMNQ01000095.1 GCA_003162555.1 Gammaproteobacteria bacterium
GGCGCATGAGGTTCGCAGCATGAAGCCGGGCGCCGCGCCAGACGGGAGCCTTGCAGCCTACGCAGCCCACGACGCGCAGTCGCGCGGCCGCCGTTATCCGGAGCCACCGCCGGAATATCGCGGCGAATTTCAGCGCGACCGCGACCGCATNNCCGTTCGACACCATCAAGATCGACCAGTCCTTTGTCCGCACCACCAGCCGCGGCACCCGCCCGGTGATCCTGAAATCGATCATCGCGCTCGCCCACGACCTCGGCCACACGCCCTTCGGCCACGCCGGCCAGGACGCGCTCAACGAATGCATGCGCGAGTACGGCGGCTTCGAGCACAACCTGCAATCGCTCCGCGTGGTCGACGAGCTCGAGGAGCGCTATCCGGATTTCCAGGGGCTCAATCTGACCTTTGAATGCCGCGAGGGCATTCTCAAGCACTGTGCGCTGCCCAAGGCGCGCGAGCTCGGCGATGTCGGCAGGCGTTTCGTCGATCGCACGCAGAGCGGCCTCGAGGCGCAGCTCGCCAACCTGGCCGATGAAATCGCCTACAACAATCACGACGTGGACGACGGTCTGCGCGCCGGCCTTATTACGCTCGAAGATCTGTGCGAGGTGCGCCTGGTGCGCCGGCACGCCGAGGCGGTGCGCGCGGCGTACCCGCAGCTGCCGGTGCGCCGCGCGATCCACGAGATCATCCGTCGCATGATCAACGAGGTGGTAATCGACGTGATCCGCACCAGCGGCGAGCTGCTGCGCGCCGCCGCGCCGCGCGACATCGACGCGGTGCGCGCACACAAGGGCCTGCTGATCGCGATGGCCGAGGACGTGAAGGCGCAGCACCTGGAACTCAAGCAATTCCTGCGCGAACGCGTCTACCGGCATCATCACGTGCTGCGCATGACCAGCAAAGCCAAGCGCGTGCTGGAAGCGCTGTTCAGCGCGTTCATGGGCGACCCGCGCCTGATGCCCGAGGAATACTGCGAGGCCGCGCGCCGCATCGAAGCCGCCGAAGGCCCGCGCGGCCGCGCTCGTATCGTCGCCGACTACGTGGCCGGCATGACCGATCGCTACGCCATACTCGAACACCGCCGCTTGTTTGATCCCGCAGAGCGTACCTGAGCCGAGCGTACCTGATGAAATCATCCATTCCTGATCGCGAGCGCTTGATCTTTGCGCTTGATGTCGCCGATGCCGCCGCCGCCCGCAAGCTGGTCGAACAGCTCGGCGAGGCCGTGCAGTTCTACAAGATCGGCCTCGAGCTGTTCATGGGCGGAGAATATTTCCCGCTGCTCGACTGGCTGGTGGCGCGCAACAAACGCGTGTTCGTTGACCTCAAGTTCTTCGACGTGCCCGCGCTGGCCGACTACACCGTGCGCCAGCTGCGCAACCGCGGCGTGACCTTCACGACCGTGCACGGCAATCAATCCATCATGGAGGCCGCCGCCGAGGCGAAGGGCGACGTCAAAGTGTTGGGTGTTACGGTTCTCACCAGTCTTGATCGCGGCGATCTCGATGATCTCGGCTTCAAGTGCGACGTCGAACAGCTGGTGCTCTCGCGCGCGCGCCGCGCGCTCGAGGCCGGTTGCGATGGTGTGGTGTCGTCGGGTCTCGAAGCGCAGTTGCTCCGCAAACACATCGACGAGCGCCTGCTGGTGATTACACCGGGTATCCGCCCAGTCGAGAACCGCCCCAGCGACGATCAGAAGCGGGTCGTTTCGGTCGAGCAGGCCCTGCAATACGGGGCCGACTACATCGTTGTGGGACGCCCGATTCGGGATGCCGCTGACCCCAAGGCCGCCGCCGAGCTCATCCAGGGGCAGATTGCGGCCGTCAGGCGGGCGTTCACCAAGGGAAGCTGATCTTTCTGGTCAGTATCCGGCGAATGGGATCCATTTTGGCCCGTTTCCAATAAAAACAACGGGTTGACTTCTACCTCCAGCTGGTCCTGGCCCGCCCTGGGCGCCAGCCGGTCATCCTGCCTCCCTGAAACCGCTTGCGGAGCCCGCCGGCGCGCGATCAGTGCGCCGCATAACGCCGCTATTTCGTTGACATAAGCTGAATACGGAAGTTATTGTAAACTCCTGATCGGCTTATGTTTAACCACTGGTGGGGATGCTTTGGATCTGAAGCTCGCCGTTGACGATGAGCGCGCGGTTTTCCTCGAAGCGATGGAGGAATCGCTGCGGCCGATCATGCGCGCTGCTCTCGCCTATGGGGTCAGCTACCAAGATCTCGTCGAGGTTGTACGTGCACTGTACATCTTCACGCTGCGTGAGCGACACGAGGCACAGGGACGGCCAGTCAGCGAAGCGCGATTGGGGTTAACGGCAGGAGTTACACGCGGCGAAGTTGTGAAGTTGGTGGAGAAACGCCAAGAACGCGATGAACAGCGCGCGTTGGCCGCTAAGCACTTCGACCAACTTAGTCAGTTTCTGGGACGGTGGCACGACGACCCACAGTTCTCAACGCCCTACGGTGCTCCGCTCGACCTATCCCTTAAGCCGGAGGGCGCATTTCGCACCTTGGATCAGTTGATCACGGCGTCGGGAATTGCGCTGGATCGAGAAACAATTATTTCGAGCTTGGTTTTGGCT
>PMNQ01000057.1:0-1950 GCA_003162555.1 Gammaproteobacteria bacterium
TGTGCCAGCGGCGCCAGAAGTCGATGATGCTGGTCGCCTTGTAGGGTGAATTGAAATTCTGCGGCAGGCGGATGCCGAACAGCAGCGCGGCGCCGATCGCCATGTCGCTGTAGCCGCTGAAGTCGAAATACAACTGCAGCGTGTAACCCAGTGCTCCGCCCCAGGCCTCGAGAAACGCCGGGTGCGCGCCCGCCGCCACCTTGCTGAATACCGGGGTGACGTCATAGGCGGAGAGGCTGTCGGCCAGCACCACCTTCTTGAACAGGCCGATGAAGAACACCGTCACACCGATTGCCACGTTGTCCCAGTTCATGCGCCGTTCGTGCAGGGCGCGAAATTGCGGCACCACTTCGGAGTGGTGGACGATCGGCCCGGCGATGAGCTGCGGGAAGAACAATACGAACAGGCTGTATTCGCCAAAACCGATGCGCGGCACGCGCCCGTGATAGGTGTCGACCAGGAATGCGATCTTCTGGAAAGTGAAGAACGAGATTCCGAGCGGCAGTACGATGGTGCCGACGGTCCATTGCGCACCGGTCAGGGCATCGATATTCCGCAGCAGGAATCCGGTGTATTTGTAGTAGACCAGCGTGCCGAGATTCAGCGTCAAGCCGGCCAGCAGCCAGGCCTTGCGCGTGGCCGCAGTCGGGGCGGCCAGAATGGCCCGCGACAGCGCGAAGTTGGCGGCAATCAAGGCGACGATCAACACTAAATAGCGCGGGTTCCACCAGCCGTAGAAAAACAGTGAACTCGCTATCAGCCAGTAGAGCACCGCCGACGGCGATTTGAGCCGGTGACTGAGCACGAAGCCCAGGAATACCAGTGGCAGGAACGCATAGATGAATTCAGGCGAGCTAAACAGCATGGGCTAAGGATCGCAGCTCCTGCAACTCCCGGTCGCTGAGTGCAGGCATACTCAGCGATCCCAAATCCTCGTCGAGTTCCGCCACGCTGACCGCGGATGGTATGGCGACCGAAACCCCCGTCGTTTGCAGCGCAAAGCGCAGCGCGAGCTGTGCCAGCGTGCGCGAGGGCGTGACGAACCTGCGGCGATAGGCCTCCATCAGGTTGCGGCGAGCCGCAAGTTGCTCGACGGAGAAGTGCGAGGACTCGTCCGCCTTGGTGGTACCCGTCGCATTGGTGAGCAAGCCCTGACCGAGCGGCGTCGAGCCAATCAGCGCGAGGCCGCGGGCGCGGGCGCGCTGGAGAAAATCTTCCAATCCATCCTGGTCCAGCAGGCTCACCGGCAATTGTACCGACGCTATGCCTGAGCAGTCGAGCGCCGGCAGGGCATCGCGCACGTGGTTCGCCGTCACGCCGAAACAGCGGATCTTCCCGGCGGTGCGCAGGTTCTCCAGGGTGTCGCGCATGGCAAATTCGCGCAGCACTTCTGCCGACGGATTGTAGAGTTGATAGACGTCGATGTAGTCGGTGCCCAGGCGGCGCAGACTCCCTTCAACAGCAAGCTGCAGTCGCGCCGGCGAGAAGTCGTAGTGCTTGCGCTTGTCGCGCACCAGATTGATCGAGCGGCGCGCACCGCCGAGCAGGCCCTTGAGCGGCCGCAGCAGGGGGCGCGCCTTGAGCAGCAGCCGGTCAGCGACGCCGTAGCGGGCACCCACCTTGGTAGCGATGACGACGCGGTCGCGCCTTCCACGCAGCGCCTGGCCCAGCAGGCGTTCGCTCTCGCCCATGCTGTAGTTGTCGGCGGTGTCGAAGAAGGTGATGCCNNGGCGTGTTGCACCACGCGCAGCGATTCATTCCGGTCATTGCGGAACAGCCCGCCACCGAGAGGCGAGCAGCCCAGGCCCAATTCGGAGACGAGTAGTTTGGTATTACCGAACGGGCGTTGTTGCATGGGCGGGAGCAGTGGCGTCCTGGTCGATGATTCGCAGTCTAGATTCAATGGCGGCGTCCGTCCCGCGCAGACTTAACAGTTTCGCAATTGGACGC
>PMNQ01000057.1:1991-2622 GCA_003162555.1 Gammaproteobacteria bacterium
GTCAATAAAATCAGGAGTTTGACATTATGCGGCCACGTGTGCTGGTCATCGCACTCGCAGAGGCGACCTTTGACCTGATTCAGCCGATGGTCAAGGCAGGCAGGCTGCCGACCATTTCGCGGCTGATGGCCAGCGGCGCCTGGGGTCGGCTGCAGTCGCAAGTACCGTATGTCACCCCGCAGATCTGCGGCACCGTGGTCACAGGTCGCTCGCCCGGTCAGCACGGGCTGATGGATTTCTACCAGCGTGGCGAAGACGGCCGGTTTCGGGACACGCGCGGTTCGGACCTTCTGGCGCCGCCGATCTGGCGGCTGCTCAGCGAGCGCGGATTCCGCTGCGGAATCCTGAATGCGCCATTCACCTATCCGCCTGAAAAGATCAACGGCTTCATGATCTCCGGTGAGGATGCCCCCGGCGCGCATCGTTCGATTGCCTATCCGCACAACCTTTACGAAGACATCATCAAGCGTTTTGGGCGCTACCCGCTGAAGGACACTTTCCCCGGCGGCCGGAAGAAAGAAGACTACCTCTCGATCATCACCGCCGACGTGCAGCGGCAGAGCGAGATCTACGAGCATTTGCTGCGCACGCAGGAGTGGGATTTTGCGCTGACGTTTTTCAGCCAGACGGC
>PMNQ01000125.1 GCA_003162555.1 Gammaproteobacteria bacterium
CCGCCACAATGCGCCGCGCGGCCGCGCCGCGCTCGGCCGGCTCGACGCCCAGTTCCGCGAGCCAGGCCAGGTATTCGGTGGCGGCGAAATCCGGCGCTTCGGGGAGCGAGGCAAGCTGCGCGAGGCGCTGCAATTCGGCATGCACGATCGTGCCCACGGCGCGCGCTGCCATGCCCACCCACAAATATTCGGGCTCTCTTGCAGTCTCCCGCAACGAAAGCTGCAGCCGCTCGACCGCGACTTGCGGCGGTAGCGCTGGCGGAGCCCAATTCGCCGGCAGTTGCCAGCCCTGCGGCAACGACAGCGCCGACGGCACAGTCAACGCCTCGGCAGATCCCGCACCAGCGGTTCTCGCATCGGCGGTCGCGCGCGCCGCGGTCGCCCGCGCGGCGGCCTGCTGGAACTGCTCGCCAACACTTGGCCACAACAGCGCGAGCGGTGTCGCCGCACGCGGCGCGGGTTCGCCCTGGTCGTCGTTTGGCGCGGCGCCGAACCAGTGCAGCTCGCGGATCGCGCGCGTCGCCGCCACGTACAGCAAGCGCGCGCGCTCGAGCTGGCCGCGCGCGCGACGCAGCACCTTGATGTATGCAGCCAACGTGCCTGTAGTGCGCTCTCCGGTGACACTGATCGGCGCCAGCAGCAATTCGGTGCCAGCGCCGCTCCCGGGGAGTTCTAGCCAGTTGAGCAGCGGTTCGCGATCGCCGCGCGCTTGCCGGCCGATGCCGGGTACGATCACGAGATCCCACTCCAGGCCCTTGGCGCCGTGCATGGTGAGGATTTCCACCGCGCCAGCCGCGGCCGATGGCGCCGCATACAGCTCGCCGGCGAACTCATCGAAGGCATTGCCCGCCAGCGTCTCGGCCGCCGGATCCGCGGCCAGCGCCTGGATGAACTCCTGCGCATCGAGCAGGTCGCGTTCCTCGGCGCAGGCCGCCGGACCACCGAGGCGCAACCAGGCGCGATCGAGCCGTTGCCACAAGGGCAGCGCCCGCTCCTCGCCCGCCAGCGCTGGCGTCAGCGCCGCGCGCACGCGCGCCAGTCGCAGCGCCGTGTCTCCGCGAAGCCGCGCCAACCGCGCCTCGTCGTTGATCAACTCCCAGGGCGTGGCGGGCTGGTCCTCGCAAAACTCCTGCAGCTGCACGAGCGACAGTCCGCAACAGGGCGCGTGCAGCAGCGCGAGCCAGGCGCTGCGGTCAGCCGGATGCTGCAGCGCGCGCGCCAGCGCGCCGAGGTCGCGTGCCACGGCGCGCTCGCGCAGCGGCTCGAGCTTTAGGCCCCGCACCGGCATGCCTGCTGATTGCAAAGCCGCCGCAATCGGCACCGCGTGCGCGCGTGCCTGCACCAGCACCGCAACGCTCAAGGTCGCATCGCGCTCGCGCCGTTCGCGTATCAGCGCGACAATCCCGGCGGCCTCGGTAACCGGATCGGCATCGGGCATCGGATGCACTTGCACACCGCCGTGCAGTTCAGGCCGCGCTGCCAGCGATGGCAGGTAACGTATCGCCGCCAGGCGCGGGTCGTCGCGCGCGGGGAAGATCTGCGCGCACAAATCATTGACCCAGCCGATGACCGGCGGTGCTGAGCGGAAATTGCAACGCAGTTGCAAGGTCGTGAGCCGCAACGCACCGACGCCCTGGTCGCGCGCGCGCAGGAACAATCCGACTTCGGCCTCGCGGAACTGGTAGATCGACTGCATCGGATCGCCGACAGCGAACAGCGTGCGCCCGTCGCCCTGCTCCCAACCGGCCGTCAATGCCTGCAGCAATTCGAACTGATCGAAGGATGTATCCTGGAACTCGTCGATGAGCACGTGCCGGATCGCGTTCCCACAGCGCAGCGCCAGGTCGGTGGGCTGGCCCTGCTCGGTGAGGCCGGCGCGCGCCGCGCCGGCGATCGCCGCGAAATCGACGCGCCCCTGCGCTGCGAATTCGAGCTGCAGCTCGGCGGCCGCGTGCCGTAACAACAGCGAGAGCGCACGCAGCGCCCGGCCGTCACCGGCCGGGATCTGCTCATCCGGGAGCGCGAGCAGCTCGTTGATGATCGCCAGTGAGCCGGGCAGTTCGGAAAGCGCGGCCACCCATTCCGCCACCTCAGTCTTCTCGCGTTTGTGCTCGGGCCTGAAGCCGGTGTTCTTGTCCCACCGGCGGCGCCAGTCGCCCTTGCCGGTGACGCACAGCCCGCACAGCAAACGCCAGCGGGCCAGATCCGCCGGATCGGCGCGCAATGGACCCGCCTCGAACGGCAGCTCCAGCGTGCGCGCGGCATGCATGGCGAGCGCCGTGCCGCGCTCCAGGAGCGGTGCAGGCAGCGCCGCCATCGCTGCAGCAAGCCGGCCGCCGATCACCGAGCGCAGACTCCATGCGACGCGGGCCTCGAGGCCCGCACCCCCATCCGCGCCATCCGCCACCAGTACCCGCGGCAACCAGTGCGCGCGTTGCGCGAGCATCAGCACCAGCAGTGCCTCTAGCCGCGTCCAGTCGTTGTCGACGCGCGCGAACAGCAGCTGCGCCGCGTCCACCAGTTCCGCATCGCGCAGCGAGCGCTCGAGCAGGCGCCGCGCCGCGGCGGCATACAGCGGCCGCGCATCAGGCGCGACTTCGAGGCGCAGGCCGCTGCGCGTTGCGATCGGCAATTGCGCGCACAGGCTCTGGCAGAACGCGTCGATGGTCATGATGCGCAAGCGCGCCGGGGTGGCCGCGAGGTTCCAGCCCTGAGCCTGGTCGCGCTGCCACGCGGCCTGCGCCTGCGGCGCCTCAAGGCGATCCGTGGCGGAACCGGAAGCCGCGTGCTGCAACGCCTCGAGCACGCGGTTGCGCATCTCGGCGGCGGCCTTGCGCGTGAAGGTGATCGCCAGCACTTCCTCAGGCGCATCGACAGTCGCAAGCAGCGCGAGCAGCCGGCGGGTCAGCACTGTGGTTTTGCCGGAACCGGCCGGCGCCTGCAGCAGGAATGAGCCGTTGGTGTCGAGCGCCGCCGCACGCGCGGCCGCGTCGGCGCGCAACGCCGCTGCATCTTGCGTTGGCGCGGCTTCAGGAATCATCGCCATTCCCGGTCTCGTCGTCGGATTCGGCCGCCGCGTGCCGCACGGCATCGACGCGGCATAGAGCCGGCAGATGGCACAGGCGGCAGGCGCCAATCTGCGGATCCACGTCTGCGTCGCCGGCCACGAACTGATTCACCAGCCGATCGATCACCGCGCGCCAGTGAGCAAGCAGCTCGGTCCACGGCACCGAAGGGCCGCGCACAGCCGTCAGCGGCGGCAGCAGCGCCGCCTCGGCCGCAGCTCCCCGCCAGCGAACCTCGCCAGCGCGCAGGTGCACGGCCGCCACGCCCGCGACCTCAGCGGCGGCGAGCAGCGCGTAGGCCAGCAGCTGTGGCTGGCGCGGCCGCTCGGCCAGCGGCCGGAATGCCTCGCCGGCGCCGCTCTTGTAGTCGATGACGATCACGCGTCCGTCGTCGAGCCGATCGAGCCGGTCCATGCGCACGCGCACTGGCACACCGGCAAGCTCTCCTTGCTGCGCCTGCTCGATCTGCGCCACGGAAAATTCCGCCGCGCCGGTGCGCTGCAGTTCCTGCTGCAGCATCGCAGCGATCAAGCCGGTGAGCCGCTGCAGTTCATTCTGCGCGAGCGGCGCTGGCAGTGGCTGCGCGCGCAGCGCGAGGCCCTCGCGCAACGAGCGTTCGGCAGCCGTCTGCACAAATTGCGCCAACGCCTCCGCGTGCGCAGCGCGCTCACGCAGTGTGCGCGAATCGCGCAACTCGTCCCATACAAGCTGCAGCGCACGGTGCAGCATCTGTCCGCGCTCGCGCCGATCGAGCCCCGGAACCGGATCGGCAACGGGTGCGGCGCCCAGACGCAGCTCGGCCGCGGCGCGGAACGGACACAACGACTGCAGCTCCAGTGTCCTGGTACCGCGGGGCAGCGGACGCTCCCTGCTCCAGGCGAGTGCAGGCTGGGGCGGCCGCGCTTCGCGCACCACGCCGCGGCGCAGGGCCGCAAGCAGCGGATCAGCGAGCGGGAGCGGTGCGGCGAAAGGATCGTCACGGTTGCGCGGCGCTGCGACCAGGCTGCTTGGCTGCAGCACGACATCGCCATCCGTTTCCGGCCAGCTCAGCACGAGCTGCGCCGCGCAACGGCGCCAGGCACCCATGGCCTGGCGGCTTAGGGCAAGCTGACCCTGCGGACTGGCCTGCGGGAGTCCAGCCGCACGCTGCACTGAAATGGGAATGAAGGGATCGGGCCGCGGCGGCGCGGGCCAGATTTCAGCCCCGAGGCCCGCCACCCAGATGCCGTCGTAGCGCACCAGCGGATCGTGCAGCGAAGCGGTCAACGTGACCGGCACATCTTCGCTCGCCGCTTCAAAAGCCGTGCGTCGGGCCAGTGTCGCCAGCAACCCGATGGCCGCGCTGTGTTCAATCAGCGGACCGGCTCCCGCGCCGAGCAGGGCCAGCTCGCCGAGCAGCGCGCGCCATCGCTCGTGTTGCTGTTGCTCTTCGCTCCCGAGCGCCGCGCTGCCCGGCCAGCCGAACGCATCGAGCGCCTCGGCGAATTTGCGCGCCCAGGCCGCATGTGTAACGCGCAGGCCGCGCGGCAGGCTCGCGGCCGGTGCGAGCGCGTCGAGCGCATCCGCCAGCGCCGCGCTGGCCCCGCGGCTTTGATTGCGCGCGAATCCGGCCAGCCGCGCGAGATCTGCGGCGTGCACGTTGCGATCTCGCAGCACCAGCTCCAGCGCTGCGCGCTGCGCCTGGCTGCCGCACTCCCAATAGGGCGAGCGCAGGAGCGGTGCGAATTCCAGAAAATCCAACGGCCCGCCGCTGAGGCGCAGCAGCGCGAGCGCGGCGGCGACCATGGGGTACTCGGCCAGGCTCCGTCCGCCCTCGATGACATAGGGCGACTCGCCCGCCGCCGTCACCAGCGCGCCACCAACGAGCTCGTGATCGAATGCCATGACCGCGGCCGCGCGCCGCTGCTCAAGCTGCGGCACGACAATCAGGTAACGCGCTGCGGGGTTGCGCTCGAGTCCGGCCCGGCACCATTGCGCCGCACGCCGCAACTCGTCAGCCGCATGAGTACAAGCGCAGGTCAATGGCTCAGACGGCGCCAGTCCATGCGCCGGCGCAGTGGGATCTGCCGCCAGGAATTCCGCTCCCAGCCGCAGCAGGCTCGCGCGCAGCACCGGGCCGAAGGATTCGCAGCCTGCGAACAGCAATGGCGCCGGCGGCGATGACGCATCGCGCAGCACCCGGGTCCAGTCGTCTGCGGCGTAGGCCTGTAGCTCGGCGCAGCGGCGCTCGAAGTGCCTGCGAGCCCGCGACAGTACCAGCGCTTCAGGAGTTGGATCGCCTGGCCATTTCAATGCCCAGTCGCGCGCCAGACCGGCGGACTGGCGCAGCGCATCGGCCAGGCTCGCCGGCTGCATCACTTCAATGCCGTCACAGGCCTCTGCAGCAGCGTCGCTCCACAGCTGCCACTCCTCAGCCTCTCCCAGCCGCCGCAGGNNTCCGCGACGCGCTGGGCTATGCCATCGACAAGAAGGAGCTGGTCGATCGCATCCTGGGCGGCTACGGCGAGGTCGGCACGACGATCGTGCCGCCCTGCTCGAGTACCGAGAATATATTGATTATATCTATATTAATATCAATCTATTACAGATCAATCTTAATATTTTACTTGAATCGATCCCCGGCGTTCACGACGCGGCTCCCCACCGCCATATCCGGCCGCGCGGCCATTTCGGCCAGCAATTCGTCCATGCGTGCGAACACCACGCGCAGCGTGGCCGCGTCCGGAAGCGAGGTGATGCGGAAATGATTTCGGTATGGGACGTTGAAGCTCACGCCGGGCGCAACCAGCACATGACGGCGCTCCAGCAACTCGAGCGCGAACTGCTGATCGTCGAATTGCGGCACGGCTGTGCGATCGACGCCGACGAAGGCGTACATGGCGCCCATCGGCGGCGACAGCTGCAGGTATGGGCTCGCCGCGACCATGTCCATGATCGCGCGGCGCGATTCGAACAGGCGGCCGCCGGGCGCGACCAGCTCGCGGATGCTCTGGTGTCCGCCGAGTGCTGTTTGCACAGCCCACTGCCCCGGCACATTCGCGCACAGTCGGAGCGAACTGAGCAGCTCCAGCGCGGAAAAATAATCGGCCGCACCCTGCGTGCGTCCCGAGAAGGCCGCCCATCCGACGCGGTAGCCGCAGGCGCGGTAGACCTTCGACAGGCCGGACATCGTCGCGCACAGCGTGTCGTGCACCAGCGTCGCCATCGGCACGAACTCCGCGCCGGCGTAGACCATCTGGTCATAGATCTCGTCGCTGAACACAACCAGCCGGTGCCGCTCGGCGAGCCGCGCCAGCGCCTCGAGCGTGGCGCGCGGATATACGGCGCCGGTCGGATTGTTGGGATTGAT
>PMNQ01000246.1 GCA_003162555.1 Gammaproteobacteria bacterium
CCGGTGATCATCGATTCATCGATGTTCGAGTGGCCATCGGTGATGAGGCCATCGACGGGAACCTTGTCTCCGGGCTTCACACGCAGAATGTATCCAACCTGCACGTGATCCAGATGCACCTCTGTTTCAGAGCCATCGGCATTGATGCGCAGCGCCGTGTTGGGCGCGAGCGCCAGCAGCGATNNAGGCCGATCAGGCTGAACATGTTGAGCTGCCAGGTCCGAAACGAAATCCAGGCGCGTGCAAAGAACGGCCACCCGGCCCACAACACAACCGGAGTGCTGAGCGCACCCTGTGCCCAGTTGAACAAGGCGTTTCCGAACCAATGATGCAGGTTCAGGCCTGGCACGAACTCACTCATCGTCACGACGAGCAACGGCAGCGTCAGCGCCGCGCTGACCCAGAGGCGGNNCTCGGGATGCATGGGGCAGGTGTAAACCACAGCACTCACCCCCTCAGGGTGATTGTGTACATGCATGGAATGATCGGACGCGTTCATGGTGCATACGCTCGTTGGCAATGCCGTGCTGCTGCAACTCAGCATACAGCGCTGGAATGACTGCTAACGTGAAATGAGCCTGGCGCCGGTGCAGTGTGCGGCATCGAACCGACACCTTCTCGCTCACAGGGGAGTATGTCTGGACATCGGAGGCCCACATGAACACCAGTATCAAGACTATTGTTGGCACAGCGGCACTGCTGCTGAGCATCCAGGCGAGCGCGCAGATCACTTTCTATGAAGGTGAAGGCTTTCGTGGCCGCGCATTCACGACCGACCAGAATGTGGCGGATTTCCGCGGCAGCGGTTTCAACGACCGCGCCTCATCGGCGGTGGTCGACAATGGTCGATGGGAAGCCTGCGAGGCTGTGGCATTCGGCGGCCGCTGCGTCGTGCTGCGTGAGGGTGCCTATGATTCCCTGAACCGCATGGGCATCAATGACCGCATCTCATCGGTGCGCCAGGTCGATGGGCGCGCGCACTACAACAACGAAGCGCCCGAGCCGCTGGCCGCGGCGAACTACGAATACCGGCGCCGTCCGAACGAGCGCGTGTATGAGGCCGACGTTACTTCCGTTCATGCGGTAGTCGGGCAGTCCGGCCAACACTGCTGGATGGAGCGCGGGCAGGTCGAGCAGAGTCGCGGCGGGCGCAATGTCGCCGGCGGCGTCATCGGCGCCGTGATCGGTGGAGTCATCGGCCACCAGTTCGGCAGCGGCCGCGGCAACGATGTTGCCACCGCGGGCGGAGTTATTGCTGGTGCCGCCGTTGGTTCGAACCAGGGGCGCGACAGCGAGACGCGGTCTGCCGACGTGCAACGGTGCGCAACAACCAGCAACGCGACGCCCGAATACTGGGATGTGGATTACCGATTCCACAATGTCGATCATCGCATCCAGATGACTGCGCCGCCGGGCAACACGATTCTTGTCAACGGCGATGGCGATCCCAGGCAATAGATCGGCCTGGCAACACTCACAACGCCCGATTACCACATACACACCGAGTACCCAGATATGAATACCCAAGCATCAGCCCAAGCATCACACAAGATTGTCGTCGTCGGCGTCATGGCCGTTGTCGTCGCCATCGCGGTCACGACATTCGCAGTGCAGTCGCATTCCTACACCCACGTTGCCCAAGCCATCGCTCCGCAAGCACCCCTTGCTGAGAGTCCTCCCGTCGAGAACGCGGTTGCTACGACGGCTGAGGCGCCCGCAACGCTCGCGCCAGTCGCGCCAGTCGCCGCAGTCGTGGCGGCGCCCGTCACACCCGTTACGCCCGCACACAAGGAAGTTGTTGCCATCAAACGCGTGACTACGCGGACTCCCGACAGCACGGTTTCATCGGCCGTCGAGCCAAAGGTCGCCGTCACGCAGCATGTGACTGCGCCCGACACCGCCGCTCCAGCCACCAGCAGCGCCACCAAGCCTGCCGATGTGGCACCTGATCTCAGCATGACAGCCGCGGCTGCGGCCGTTGCCCGCGGCATCGAGCCCGTGCAGGGTGCCGCTGCGGCAGCCAATGCGCCAACCGCTACGCCGGTTCCTGGAATCGTGACTGTACCTGCGCCCGCAGTGGCCACAGACCCGAGCCCACAGACCAGCATCACGCTCGCCGCCAGCGACAGCGATATTTCCGCGAACGTGAAATCGGAAATCGCTGTCGACAGTTCTGGCAAGTACTCATCCATTGGCGTAGTCACAACCAACGGCGTTGTGGCGCTGACTGGCAGCCTCGCCAGCCAGGATGACATCGATCACGTCAAACTCGTTGTCGCAAGTGTCAAGGACGTCAAGAGCGTCGACACTTCGGCGCTACGTGTACCGGCCATCTGAGTGCCAATACCCCATTTTGAATTCCAGGAGATTGATATGTACTCAAAACAACCGAAGGCGCTGATTGCCGCTGCAGTGCTCGCGATTCTGGCGACTGCCTATGGCGCGGGGAGTATCGGCGCGCCCGCGATGGACCCTCCCGCAGCAGCTGCTCCCGCGACGGCTGCTCCCGCGATGCTGCTCGGGACGCAGGAAGTGCCACCGGTCCAGACCAAGGCATCGGCCAGCAGCAGCATTGCAGTTGCCGAAGACATGTCGGTGACCGGTAGCGTCATCACCTCTGACATCGAATCCACCACGGCGCACATACACCACGGCGCGGTGGGAGTCAGCGGCCCCGTGATCGTGACCCTGGTGAAGACCACGGACACGCAGTGGTCGGTGCCGGCCGATACCAAGCTGACGCCGGAGCAATATGCCAACTACAAGGCCGGCGAGCTGTACGTCAACGTGCACAGCGCCGCACACAAGGACGGCGAGATCCGGATGCAGCTCACGCCCTGAAGCGCAGCCGAATCGCCGCCTTGACGGTGCGATGATGAAGTTCAGCTCCAAGGGTTGTCGCGTAGCGGAGAACAGCGAGGTCACGCTGCGCAAGTGGCCAACCCGGCTGACAATGGGCAAGGCAGCCAGGGCTGCCGGCCCCAGGCTGCTGCAACAGCAGGTGGCTCGATTGAGCGAGTTGCAGCAGCTGTTGTACGCATCGAATCGCTACGCGGTGCTGCTGATCTTTCAGGCCATGGATGCGGCCGGCAAGGATGGCGTCATCAAGCACGTCATGTCCGGTGTCAATCCACAGGGTTGCCAGGTATTCAGCTACAAGCATCCCAGTGCTGCCGAACTGCAGCACGACTTTCTCTGGCGCACTACCCGCGACCTGCCGGAGCGCGGTCGAATCGGCATCTTCAATCGCTCGTACTATGAAGAGGTACTGATCGCCCGGGTGCATCCGCAGATCCTGCGCGGCGAGGGCTTGCCGGACATGCCCCGCGATGAACGGGCCACGTGGAAGGGCCGTTTCGCCTCGATCAGGCACCTGGAATCGCACCTGCACCGCAACGGAACCCGGATCAT
>PMNQ01000113.1 GCA_003162555.1 Gammaproteobacteria bacterium
CAGCACATTGGCGGGCTGGGCTGCGATGATTCCCTCGAGCCGGTGCGCGGCGCGCGGCGCCTGCCGGGAGCGCAAGTCCAGCCGCGTCACGGCGAGCAATGGCTCGCTGGCGTCCGGCTGAATCTTCAAGGCCTGCTCGTAGTCGTGAACCGCGGATTCGGCCTTGCCTTGCAGCTCATCGACGAGCCCGGTGAGGTAGTAACCCAGCCCGAGATCCGGCCGTGTCTTCTGCACCGAGGCGGCCGTGGCACGCGCCTCGGCATATTGCTTCTGCGCCGACTGTACCTTGAACAAGGCCGCCTGCACCTGCGCATTCAATGGATCGTCCTTCGCCAGTTGCGTCAGCAACGGCGCAGCGCTCTCGAGCTTGCCCTGGCTGATTTCCACCTGCGCCAGCTCGAAGCGGGAGCCAATGTCGCCAGGTGCGGTCTGCAGCGCGCTGCGGATGGTTTCCGCTGCCAGCTCAGGTTGATCGTTGCGTTCGTAGGCCTGCGCCAGCGCACGCATCACCGGCACCGCATCGGGCTGGTCGCGCAGCACCACCCGCAGATCGCCAATCGCACTGGTCGCTTCGCCATTGGCGAGCGCAATCTGGCTGCGCAGGATGAGTGCATCGTTGTCGCGCGGATTCTCTTTCAGTACTTCATCGACCAGGGCCGCGGCCGCCGGCATATCGCTGCGCGCAACCAGCATCGCCGCCAGATGCACGCGAGCCGACTGGCCATCAGGCCGCTTGCCAGCGCTGGCCACGACTTCACGGAACAGCTTTTCAGCCTGCGGCGCGGCTCCCGCCTGCACCAACAACTGGCCCAACGTGATCTTCAATGCATTGTCGTCAGTTCGATGCGCAATCAGCTCGTTCACCTCGGTCACTGCGCGGTCAGGTCCACGCTGCGCGGCGAGGAATTGCACCAGCTGTACTTTCGCGTCGGCATTGTCGGGCACCGCCGCAGCAGCCTCGCGCAGCACCCGCTCCGCCGCGTCGACGTTTTTTTGCGCAAGGTAAAATTTGGCGAGCCGATACCGATTCACCAGTCCCTTCGGATCCAGCGCGACGATCTGCTGCAACTGGCTCTCCGCCTGTTGCGGCAACTGTTTGCGCATCAACAGATCGGCCAGGATGACCCGCAGATCGAGGTTCTTTGGCAAGCGCCGCAGCCCTTCCTGCACCACCTGGATCGCCTGGTCAGGCTGCGCACGCTGTTCGTCAATGGAAGCGAGCAGCGCAATGGCGTATTCGTCGTCCGGCGCCAATTGCACGGCAGCCTGGCCATCGGCCAGGGCGCCGTCCTTGTCACCCAGCCGCAGCTGCGCAGCCGCGCGTACGGTGAGCAGCTGCGCATTCCTTGGCGCAGAAGCCAGGCCGGGTGCAACCACCTCCATTGCCTTGTCTGGCAATCCACCGTAGATGAACAGTCGCCCGAGTGCGGCGCGCGGCTGCGGATATTTCGGATCCATGCCGATCGCGGCCCGGTACTGGCCAATCGCCTCGCGGATGTCGCCGGTCTTTTCGGCCACCTGGCCGAGCAGATAGCGCACTTGCGGGTCCCTGGGATCGATCTGCCCCGCATTGCGGAATTCGACCCGCGCTTTGTCAAAATTTCCGGCATCGAAGTAACCCTGCCCGTGTTGCAGGTAGCGGGCCTTGCGGGACTCTGCGCTGCCGCAACCGACCTGAAGCAGGCAGGCAACCAGGACCAAATAGGAAAGCGTCTGGCGCATCCGGGTGTTCATTGGGAAAACTCACTGACTGGAGACGCGGCGGAAAGCACGCCGGATGTTAGGATTCCGACGTGACATCAATGTGACACAATCGCTGCGGACGGCTTTTTTACAGTAGCGGGCGCAGCGCGATCGCGAGCAGGAACAGCACGGTGGTGCTGCGCAGCCAGCGTATGCTGCGTAGCGATGTGAAACTGAGGGCTTCGAGGGCGTAGCAAACCAGCACCAGCTCGGCGAGCCCCACTCCCAGGCCAGGTGAATTCGCGAACGAGTCCGGCAGGTTCGGCACGATCAGCACGACCGCCAGCACCAGGATATCCAGCGGTGTGAGCCTGAATAGCCGGTCGCGCGACCCGCGCACGATTGCCACGGTCGCCAGCGCCATCAGTGAAAACACGACGTATTCCGCCAACGCCGGATGCGGCTCATCCGGGAAAGCCCGCTTGCCGAGATAAATCGCGAGCGTCGCGCTCGAATAGAGCGCGNNCGCGATTTTTTCCACCCAGCTGATATCCGCGCGATTCCAGCGCAGCGCCGCACTCAGCGCCAGCACGGCGGCAAGTGCCAGCGCCAGCCAGCGCAGATCCCGGCTGGCGAAGACACCAAGCACCAGAACCCACACGCCGCAGGCCAGCAGCGTCGCGCTGATGGTAAGTCCGGCTACGAAGCGCAGCAGCGGCGACGTGACTCGAACCGGCAGACTGACCCCCGCAATGGCCTCGCCGGTTGCGGTTGGCTTGACCGTGCGTTGGAAATGTTCAGCTGCATGGAGCGATCCCAGCAATGCTGCAACGAACATGCAGAACACCAGTACTACGACCGCGTCCGACGAGAAGCGTAAAAACCACGCCGCCACGAACAGCCCTATCTGCAGCACGTAGAAAATGATGACCGCCTGCCGGTGTTCAAAGCCGATGGCCAGCAGGCGATGATGAAGATGACGCCGGTCGGCCTTGAATGGCGAGCGTTTCGCCAGCAACCGCTCGGTCATGACCGTGACCGTATCGATGATCGGCATGCCCATCAACAACAACGGCAAGGCGGTGCTCAAGGGCACTTGGGGATCTTGTGTCAGCAACACCGCGAGTACGGCGGCGGAAAATCCGAGCACCAGGCTGCCGCTGTCCCCCATGAATACCCGCGCCGGGTGTGTATTGAAGCGCAGGAATCCAATCACGGCGCCTACGAACACCACGGCAATGCTGCCCGTCACTACATTGCCTACCGTGAACGCCAGCAGCGCCGTGCCGCAAAAACACAGCATGGCCATGCCGCCCGCGAGACCGTCGAGTCCGTCGGCGAGGTTGAAGGCGTTGGTGCCGCCCAGCAGGAAAAAGAAGGTCAATGGCAGCGCGATCCACGCCGGCAGTTCAACGCGGTCGGAGAAACTGAGCGTTGCGATGCTGACACCGCCCCAGACGATCACCGCCAACGCTGCCAACGCCTGGCCGGCAAATTTCGGCGCCGCGCCCAGCGACCGCCGATCGTCAGCCACACCAACGCCAAGCAGAATGACGATTC
>PMNQ01000144.1 GCA_003162555.1 Gammaproteobacteria bacterium
TGCACGCCCATCGGGTCGAGGTTTTCGATCGAGCAGACGATGATGCAGTTGTCAGCCTTGTCGCGCACCACCTCCATCTCGAATTCTTTCCAGCCGATGACCGATTCCTCGATCAGCACCTCGTGGGTCGGCGAGGCCTCGAGCCCGCGCGCCACGATGGCTTCGAATTCCTCGCGGTTGTAGGCGATGCCGCCGCCGCTCCCGCCCATCGTGAACGAGGGCCGCAGCACCACCGGGAAACCGAAATTGGCCTGCACGCCGATGGCTTCGTCCATGCTGCGCGCAATCTGCGACTGCGGCGTGGCGAGCCCGATCTCGTGCATGGCGTTGCGGAACAGCTCGCGGTCTTCGGCCATGTCAATCGCGGCGCGCGAAGCGGCGATCATCTCGACATCGAATTTCTCCAGCACGCCTTCGCGCGCCAGGTCGAGCGCGGTGTTGAGCGCGGTCTGCCCGCCCATGGTCGGCAGCAGCGCATCGGGCCGTTCCTTTTCGATAATGCTGGCGATCGTGCGCCAGTTGATCGGCTCGATGTAGATGGCGTCCGCCATCTCCGGATCCGTCATGATCGTGGCCGGGTTNNCCGATGATGATCGGGCCGGCGCCGATGATCAGGATGCTTTGGATGTCGGTGCGTTTCGGCACGAGCCCTAACCCTCGGCCGCTTGCTTGCGGGCCGCGCTCCGCAGCGCGCGCAACTGCGACTGCAGCCGGCGCAGCATCAGCTGCGTGAAGACCTCGAACATCGGCGACACATCGTGCGGGCCCGGACTCGCTTCCGGGTGCCCCTGGAAGCTGAAGGCCGCGCGATCGGTGCGCGCCACGCCTTGCAGACTGCCGTCGAACAGCGACCGGTGCGTGGGCTTCAGGTTCTCGGGCAGGCTGGACTCGTCCACGGCAAAGCCATGATTCTGGCTGGTGATGAATACTCGGCCCGTCGCCAGGTCCTGCACCGGGTGATTGGCGCCGTGGTGGCCGAATTTCATCTTTATCGTGCGTGCGCCGCTCGCCAGCGCCAGCAGCTGGTGGCCAAGGCAGATACCGAAGATCGGAATCTCGGTCACCAGCAATTCGCTGATCGCGCGGATCGCGTAGTCGCAGGGCTCGGGATCACCCGGGCCGTTGGAAAGAAAGATGCCGTCAGGTTTAAGGGCGAGCACGTCGGCAGCGGTCGTCATCGCCGGCACCACCGTGATGCGGCAACCCTGGTCGGCCAGCAGCCGCAGGATATTGCGCTTGATGCCGTAGTCGTAGGCCACCACATGCAGCCGCTGCTGCGCGCGGATCGTCGGCCGGTCGGCACCGCGAGCGATCGTGCCGTCGTTCCACTGGTACAGCTCGCGCGTCGAAACGACCTTCGCCAGATCCATGCCTTTGAGGCCGGGGAATCGCTTCGCGGCGCGCACGGCCGCCGCTTCGTCGATCTTGTCGCCGGTCATGATGCAACCGGACTGTGCGCCGCGTTCGCGCAGTGCGCGAGTCAGCCGTCGCGTGTCGATGCCTGCGATCGCGACCACGCGCGCGCGCTGCAGAAAATCGGCGAGCGTGCCCTCGGCGCGCCAGCTGCTGGTGGTCATGGAAAGATCGCGGATGATGAGACCGGCGGCGGAGACTCCGGGCGACTCCATGTCTTCGGGAGTCGTGCCCGTGTTGCCGATGTGCGGCTGAGTCAGCGTGATGAGCTGGCGGGCGTAGGACGGGTCGGTGAGAATTTCCTGGTAACCGGTGATGGCGGTATTGAATACAACTTCGCCGGTGGTGTTGCCGCTGGCGCCGATGGACTGTCCGCGGAAGATGCTTCCGTCCGCGAGCGCCAGCACCGCNNCCCGCCTTGTGCGGACTAACCCGACAATCGGATTACGCGCGAAATTCTAAGGATCGCGCCCCCGCCTGTCCATGCGCGATTTGACCGTGTCAGGGCAAAAATGGGCCTCAAAAGCCCTTTATAAATAAGGCTTTAGTGAAAACCGGGCTTCAGGGCGCGGAAGAATTATTTTTCTCGCAGCACGTCGGCCATGCTGTAGGAGCCAGGCGGCCGCCGGGCCAGCCAGGACCCCGCCTGGAGCGCTCCCCGGGCGAAAACTGAACGGTCGGTCGCGCTGTGGCTGAGGCATAGCCGCTCGCCGGGCCCGAGGAAGTGAACCTCGTGGTCGCCCACTACATCCCCGCCCCGGATCGAGGCATAGCCGATCCGGCCAGCCGGGATCCGGCCCCCTTCCGAAGCCGCCGCCCCCAGCGTCAGGGCCGTGCCGGAGGGCGCGTCGCGCTTGGAGGCGTGGTGGGCATCGCGGATCTGGNNAACTTGTCGAGGCTGGTGCCCGACGGCATCGCCGCGGTGATCGCGCAGATCCGGTCGTCCCGCGCGGCCTCGGCGACGATGGCCGGCATCTCGGGCCCCAGGCCGGTGGTACCCAGCAGCAGCGGCACCCGCGCCTCGGCGCAGGCGCGCACGTGGGCGGCCGCGGCCGCGGCCGTCGAGAAATCGAGGGCCAGGCCGGCGCCCCGGAGCGCCAAGGCCACATCGGCGCTGATGCGGACGCCATTGGGCGCAGCGCCCGCCAGCACGCCGCTGTCTTGTCCCAGCGCGGGATTGGCCTTGGTCGCCACGGCAGCCTGCAGGACCAGGCCTGGAAACTGCGGCAGCAGGCGTAGCAGGCTCACGCCCATGCGTCCTGGGGCGCCGAGGATGACGACGCGCACCGGCGTACTCGTGCCGGCGGTGCGCTTCACGGCGCGGCTCCGAAGAAGCGCTTGACGCCTTCCATGAAACTCTTCTGACGCGGCGCGTGCTTGTTGCCATCGTGCCGCAGCGATTCTTCGAACTTCTGCAGCAGCTCGCGCTGCTCGACCGAGAGCTTGACCGGGGTCTCGACCGTGACGCGGCAGAACAGATCGCCCTGATCGCCACCGCGCGCGGGCTTGATGCCCTTGCCGCGTAGCCGGAATACGCGCCCCGATTGCGATTCGGCGGGAATCTTCAGGCTCACCGTGCCATCGAGCGTGGGCACATCCACTGCGCCGCCGAGCGCCGCGGTCACGAACGAGAGCGGCACTTCGCAGCTTAAGTGCGCACCATCGCGCTCGAAGATCGGGTGATCGCGCACATGCACTTCGACGTACAGGTCGCCCGGCGGACCGCCATTGCGCCCGGCCTCCCCTTCGCCGGCGAGGCGCACGCGATCGCCATTGTCGACGCCCGGGGGAATCTTGACCGAGAGCTTCTTGTGCTTGCGCACTCGTCCCTGCCCGAGGCAGGCATCGCAGGGATTGCGCACGATGCGCCCGCTGCCGCGACACTGCGGGCAGGTCTGCTGCAGCGTGAAGAATCCCTGCGAAACTCGCACCTGGCCGGAACCCGCACAGGTCTCGCATTGCACCGGATTGCTGCCCTTGGCCGCTCCACTACCGTGGCAGGTGTCGCATTCCGCCAGCTTGGCGACATCGATCTCGAGCGAACGGCCAAACACCGCCTCTGCAAGATCGAGGTCCAGCTCGTAGCGCAGGTCAGCGCCGCGGAACACCTGCGAGCGACCGCCACGACGCGCACCGCCGAAGATATCGCCAAACACATCGCCGAAGATGTCGCTGAACGCTTCGGCTCCGCCAAATCCGCCACCCGCGCCGCCGCCCTGGCGCGCTGCGTCAATCCCGGCGTGTCCGTGCTGGTCATAGATCGCCCGCTTCTGCGGGTCGGAGAGCATCTCGTAGGCCTCCTTGGCCTCCTTGAACTTGTCTTCCGATTTCTTCGCGTCGTCACCCTGGTTGCGGTCGGGGTGGTGCTTCATCGCCAGCTTGCGGTAAGCCTTCTT
>PMNQ01000193.1 GCA_003162555.1 Gammaproteobacteria bacterium
TCGCAGGCCGCTTCCTCGCCCGGCTGGCAGGAAAGCACCATCAATACGACCCACTTCACCTGTTCGAGGCTGAGCTCTTCGTTGTCGAGAGCCAGCAGCCGGTCGATGACGATCTCGCGCTGCGTCGGCGACAGGATGCCGCCGCGCTCGAGCGCCAGCAGCAGTCCGCGTGCGCCGGCATCGAGCCTTGCGCATTCTTCAGGCGTGTACAGCCGGAAGGCGCGTCCGTCGGCGTGCAGCCCCGGGCGGGAGCGTTCATCGGCCAGATCCGCCAGCCAGTCGAGCGCCCGCTCGACGTTGGCGCCCTGGAACCCGGCGCTCTCCAGGTCACGGGCGATGTCGGCGCGCTCGGCGACCACGGGCAGTTCTTCGAACAGGTAGTGATCGAAGACGTAGATCAGGATGTCGAATACCGTGTTTTCCATCNNTCATGCCCGGGGTCATGCCCTGGGGTGCCTAGCCGACCCGCCCATACCGCCCTCCCGGGTGCAGTCCAACCCTTCCCTCTAGCTCGAGGATCAGCAGCATGGACGCCAGGTGAGGGCTCGTGAGACCGGTTCGCTCCACCAGCGCATCGATGCTCTGGGGGTCGAACCCGAGCGCATCTAACAGGATTTCATAGTCCTTGTCCAACCCGCGCCCGTCCGCAGCGCCCGTTCCGGGCTCGCCGGATGAATCTGTAATATCTTGTTTTGTAAAAGGAATATTAAGTTCGGACAGCACGTCGGCGGCGGTCTCGACGAGCTTGGCGCCTTCGCGCAGCAGCTGATGGCAACCGCGGGCGAGCGGATTGTGAATGCTGCCCGGGATCGCAAACACCTCGCGGCCCTGGTCCACCGCGCAGCGGGCCGTGATCAACGAGCCGCTCTGGCGCGCCGCTTCGACCACCAGCGTGCCGAGCGACAAACCGCTGATCAGCCGGTTGCGGCGCGGGAAATTCCAGCGCTGCGGCGCGGTGCCCGGCGGAAACTCACCCACCAGCGCGCCGCCCTGCGCCACGATGCGCGCCGCCAGCGCCGTATGCTCGGGCGGGTAAACCATGTCGAGCCCGCAGCCGAGGACCGCGATTGTGCGGCCCTCGCCGGCGAGCGCACCTTCGTGCGCCTGCGCGTCGATGCCGACTGCGAGTCCGCTCGTGATGGTGAGACCGCCACGCGCCAGGTAGCTGGCGAATTCATGCGCGGTGCGCGCGCCGCTGGCGGTGGGATTGCGGCTGCCGACGATGGCCAATTGCGCGGACAGCAGCACTTCGGCACTGCCCTGCAGGTACAGCGCGACCGGCGCGGCAGCGATACGCCGCAGCAGCGGCGGATAGCGCTCGCTCTCGCAGCCGATGAGCTGTACGCCGGCACTTTCCATCCAGCGCCGGTCGCCATCGAGCAGCGCAGTGTCGGGGCGCGCGAGCCACGCGGCGGCGGCCGGCGGAATGCCGCGCGCCGTGAGACGCGTGATGCTGCTGCCAACCAGTGCGACCGGATCGTCCAGCCCATCGGCATCGCGCAGGTGATCGGCATGCAGGCCCGGAGCGCGGGCCAGCGCCAGCGCGCGTACGTGCTCATCGATGGTTCGCACACTCATTGGCGCGGAGCATAAAGCAAAGGGCCCGCGTTGCCGCGGGCCCTTTGTATTCGGTCAGCGCAGATACGTGTCCGCGCGGCGCTCCAGGCAAAGCCTCAGGGCGTGACGACGCGGTCGCCGACGCTCAGCGGTATGGATTCGCTGGCGATCAGCGCGTAGCTGACATGCTCGAACACGCGGAACACCAGCAGCGTGCCGACCGCTTCGATCGGCAGCTTCGTTTCCCGGAAGTGCGTGCAGGTGCCGTTGCCGGTGATGCGCGCACAGCGGTCATTCACGGTTTGCGGCGACTCGTTCACGCGCAGCACGTGGCCGGGTTCGAGTCCGTCCTTGCTGCCGCGGTTGAGTGCGACCGCCTGGAACTGGCCGGCGAGCAGGACGCCGTTGACCACCGCGATGATGCGGCCGTCTATCTTCACCTTCGGTGAACGCGGTATGAAATCGCCCACGCTGCCGGCGGTTTCGGGCACCAGCACGTCGCCGGCGAGTATCTCGCGCGCCGACTCGATGATCTGCGCCTTCGCCGGCTCGCCCGCGCGCGAAACTTGCGCGACACCGGCAAAATCGGCCAGGTAACCGAGCGAGCCACGGCCGTCCAGATCCTTGAGCTTTTCGCCGACGTGCAGCACGTTGAAGCGCTCGCCCTCGGAGGCCTTCAGGTGGCTCACGTAGATGTCGTTGCCGGTGCCGGCGATCATGTGCCGGTCGCGCAGCGCGAGCACGTAGGGCGAGGCTTCGGCCTGGCTCTTCGTGAGTACGCCGGGGCGCGACAGGAAGGCGGCGATGGTCGCGTACGGAATATTCGCGATCGGCGCTTCGAGCTCGCTGCTGCGCAGCAGCGGTTCGAGCCGCGTGCCGCTGCCGGTGTGCTGCAACTGAATGGCAACGGCCGCGCCGCCGGCCTGGCCGGGGCCGCCCTTCGCCAGGCGCAGCGTGTCGCCCGGGTAGATGCGATGCGGGTTGCTGACCTCGGGATTCACATACCAGATCTCTGGCCACAGCCAGGGATCCTTGAGGAACAGGGTGGCCAGGTGCCACAGCGTGTCGCCCTTCTGCACCGTGTAGCTCTTCGGCGCGGTCGGACTGAGCGCAACCGTGGCGTCGGGCATGACGGTGGTGGTCGCGCCGGCCACGGTCGCATCGGCCGCATCGGGCTCGGCGTCGGGCAGATTGGAAGTGACGGTCTGCGGTTCGCCGGAATCGGCAACTTGCGACGGACTCTCGACCGCGGATGTCATCGGCGCCGCGGGACCGGCGTTGTCGCCATGCCCGATCCAGCGGTGAACCGTGGAGCAGCCGCCGAGCGCCAGGCCCAGGGCCAATACCGGGGTCAGCCGGGCTGCCTGCTGCAGCGTCCGGTACAGGCTCATTGTCTTATAGGGGAACATCCCTCACTCCTAAAATACAGGCGCTCAAAGGGGGTGGGGTGCGCCACCCCAGCTGTTATAAACTCAATGGCTGCCAAACGCACATTGTCCGGTGCGGAGTTTGTGCGCTGGTTCACATAGGCGCAAGCCGAGGTTTCAAAAAGCCGCCATGGCGCAATTGACGATTCTGGAGTTCCCCGACCCCCGCCTGCGCACCCGCGCCGTGCCGGTGCAGGTGTTCGATGCCGCGCTGGAGCGCCTGATCGCGGACATGCTCGAGACGATGTACGCGGCCCCCGGCATCGGCCTGGCTGCCACGCAGGTCAACGTGCACCAGCGGCTGATCGTCGTCGACGTCAGCGAGGGCCGCAACGAGCCGCAGGTGTACATCAATCCCGTGATTCTCGCGCGCGACGGTACCGAGCTGAGCGAGGAAGGATGTCTGTCCGTCCCGCAGGTATTCGAGCCGGTCGAACGCGCCGAGCGCGTGACGGTGCGCGCGCAGGATGCGCACGGCGAGTTCTTCGAGCGCGAGCTGTCCGGCCTGCTGGCGGTCTGCGTGCAGCATGAGATGGATCATCTCGAAGGCAAATTGTTCGTCGACTACCTCTCGAGCCTG
Source organism: Gammaproteobacteria bacterium (assembly GCA_003162555.1). Taxonomy (GTDB): domain Bacteria; phylum Pseudomonadota; class Gammaproteobacteria; order Steroidobacterales; family Steroidobacteraceae; genus FEN-1191. The sequence goes on from PMNQ01000193.1 coordinate 3,565, forward strand.
AAGCGCGAGCATATTCGCCGCCGTCTCGAGAAGGAGCGCCGCGAACGTGCCGGCGCACCGCGGAGCCGCGCAGGACGGGATGCGCGCGTGGCCTCCGGCGGCAAAGTCATCTGAAGATTTCGATTCCGGCATGCTGCGCATCGCTTTCGCCGGCACGCCGGAATTCGCACTGCCGGCGCTCGACGCGCTGGCCTCGTCCACGCATCAGCTGGTTGGTGTACTGACGCAGCCCGACCGGCCCGCGGGGCGCGGCCGTGCGCTGCGCGCCAGCGCCATAAAACTCCGCGCACTCGAACTCGGTGTGCCGGTGGCTCAGCCCGAGCGGCTCGCCAGCGAGGCGGATCGCGCNNCGCGGCGCCTACAACATGCACGGCTCGCTGCTGCCGCGCTGGCGCGGCGCCGCGCCGATCCAGCGCGCGATACTTGCCGGCGATACCGAAAGCGGCGTCACCATCATGCAGATGGACGCGGGACTCGACACCGGACCGATACTCGCGCAGCGGCCAGTGCCGATCGGCCCATCGATGACGAGCGCGGCGCTGCACGATGTGCTGGCGCAGAAGGGCGCAGAGCTGTTGCTCGAAGTCATCGCCGCGCTCGAGCGCGGCACGGCCGTGCCGCGCGCACAAGGCGCGGACGGCGTCAGCTATGCGCACAAGCTGGAAAAACGCGAAGCGCTGATCGACTGGACTGGCAGTGCGCAGAGCATTGCGCGGCAGGTGCGGGGATGTAATGCGTGGCCTACTGCGGAAACCTTACTCGCCGGAAAGCAACTTAAAATTTGGCAGGCTGACGCGTTGGAAACCCGGCAGGCTGACGCGTTGGCAACGCCAACCGATGCCAAGCCGGGAACCGTGCTCGGGCTCGACGCCGGGCGGCTGCTGGTGGCCTGCGGCGAAGGTGTGCTGGCGATCGAGCGGCTGCAGAGCGCTGGGCGGCGCGCCATCAGCGCTGCGGAGTTCGCGCATGGGCACGCACTCGACGGCCTGAAGTTTGGCTAGGCGCCAGGCATGCGCAACGAACGGCACGCCCGCCCGCACGGCCGGCCATCCTCACGGCCACCCGGCACGGCCACGCTGGTCCTGAGCGGCGCGGCGCGAGCGGTGGCCGCAGTGCTTGAAGAAGGGCAGAGCGCCGATGCGGCCTTGGCCGCGCAAGTGGCGGAGGCGATGGAGGCCTTGCAGGAGGTGCAGCAGCAGGGCGGGCCGCGCGGCGCCATCCAGGCGGTAACGCTGGGCACATTGCGCTGGTATCTGCGGCTGGCGCCAGCCGTGCTGCCCTTGCTGGCCCGGCCGGGAGCGCAGACCGATGTGCGTCTGCGCGCGCTGCTGGCGTGCGCGGTGCACCAGATCGAATATTCGTCGCATGCGCAGGCAACCACAGTAGCCGCGGCGGTGGATGCCGCGCGCCTGCTCGGACTTGAGCGCGCAGCCGGCCTCGTCAACGCCGTGCTGCGCCGTTACCTGCGTGAACGCGTGGCGCTGCTCGCGAGCGCAGATCGCGATCTCGCCACGCGGCATGCGCATCCCGCATGGCTCGTGGAGGCGCTGCGTGCAGCCTGGCCCGCCGAGCTCGAGCAGCTGCTCGCAGCGAACAATGCGCATCCGCCGCTGGCGCTGCGCGTTGACCTGAGCCGCACGCGCAGCGTCGATTACCTGCAGGAACTCGCCGCGCGTGGCCTGGCAGGCGAGGCCGTCAGCGGCGTGCCGACGGCCGTCACGCTCTCGCACCCGGTGCCGGTGGCCGAATTGCCTGGTTTTGCCGAGGGACGCGTATCGGTCCAGGACCCGAGTGCGCAGCTGGCCGCGTTGTGGCTGGCACCGCTCCCCGGTGAGCGCGTGCTGGATGCCTGCGCGGCTCCCGGCGGCAAGGCCGGCGCCCTGCTCGAGATCGCAGCTGGGCCGATCGCGCTGACCGCTGTGGACAACGATGCCGCGCGGCTTGAGCGCGTGGGCGAGAATCTCAAGCGCCTGGGCCGTGAGGCGAAGTTGCTGCAGGCGGACCTGTGCGGGCCGCCGGACTGGTGGGACGGCGTGCCCTTCGATGCCATCCTGCTGGACGCGCCCTGCTCCGCTACCGGCGTGATTCGCCGCCATCCGGACATCAAGCTGCTGCGCCGGGCGGCCGACATCGCTGGATTTGCAGCGCGGCAGCTGCTGCTGCTGCGCGGCTGCTGGCCGCTGCTGCGTCCGGGTGGCAGGCTCCTGTACGCCACCTGCTCGGTGCTGCCGGCGGAGAATGCGGCCGTGGTGCGCGCCTTCCTGGCGGCAACCCCCGAGGCTACCGTTGCGCCGGTGCCGGAACCACTGGCCGGTTTGCCGCTCCATCCTTGTGGCCCTGGCTGGCAACTGTTGCCGGGGGCGGCCGGTGACGGCTTCTATTATGCTTGCCTGCACAAAGAGGGGGAGGCTCGTTAGGGCCTGTTAACACTCATGGGATCGCTCCGCAAAGCGCTGCCGCTGCTGGCCGCCGTCCTGGCGTTGACCGGAACCGGCAAGGTTCATGGCGACGACCCGCTCGATGGCGAGCTCGAGATCCGTTCCGCGTACGCGGTGCCGAGCCACGGCGTCATCATGCTGAGCGCGAGCGTCGCTTACCCCAGCAGCGAGCTGTTGACCGCCTCGCTCAAGGACGGCGTGACGCTGAGTTTCGATCTCGAGTGCATCATCACGCGCCACCGGCGGCTGTGG
>PMNQ01000085.1:0-13967 GCA_003162555.1 Gammaproteobacteria bacterium
GCGGCCCTCGAAATTGCGGTTGCTGGTGCTGACCGACACCTGCCCCGGACCGACGTTGTCGCCGTTCATGCCGATGCACATGGAGCAGCCCGATTCGCGCCATTCGCCGCCGGCGTCGATGAACACGCGGTGCAGTCCCTCGGCTTCGGCGGCAGCTTTGACCTGCTGCGAACCCGGCACTACCAGCAGTTGCACGCCGCGCGCCACCTTGTGGCCGCGCAGCACGCTCGCGGCATCCCGCAGGTCGGACAGCCGGCCGTTGGTGCAGCTGCCGACGAACACGACGTTGACGGCCTGCTCGCGGATCGGCGCGCCCGGCTCGAAGCCCATGTACGCGAGCGCCTTGGCGAACACGGGATCGTCCGGCTGCCGCGGAATGTCGCCGCTGATCGGCATCACCATTCCAGGATTCGTGCCGTAGGTGATCATCGGCTCCAGCTTCGAACCATCGAGCTTGAGTTCGCGATCGAAGCGCGCGCCCGGATCGCTCGCGAGCGTGCGCCACCCGGCCACCGCTTCGTTCCAGGCGGCGCCGGAAGGCGCGCGCGGGCGTCCGGCGAGGTAGGCAAAGGTGATCTCATCCGGCGCGATCATGCCGGCGCGTGCGCCAGCCTCGATCGACATGTTGCACACCGTCATGCGCTGTTCCATGTCGAGCGCGCGCACGGCGCTGCCGCGGTATTCCAATACGTGGCCGGTCGCGCCGCCGACGCCGGTGCGGCCGATGATCGCGAGAATCAGGTCCTTGGCCGCAACGCCGGCGGGCAGTGCGCCGTCGACATCAATGGCGAAGGTCTTCGCGCGCCGCTGCAGCAGGCACTGCGTCGCCAGCACATGCGCCACCTCGGTGGTGCCGATGCCAAAGGCGAGGGCGCCGAATGCGCCGTGCGTGCTGGTGTGACTGTCGCCGCAGACCACGGTCTTGCCCGGCTGCGTGAGTCCGAGCTCGGGGCCGACGATGTGCACGATGCCGCGCAGCTTGTTCTGCAGGCCAAACAGTTCGATGCCGTTTTGCGCGCAATTCTTCTCCAGCTCGGCGATCTGCTGCGCGGCCGATTCCACCGTGATCGGCGCGCCGCCGAATACCTGTTCGGTGCGCGTCGGCGTCGAATGATCCATGGTCGCCAGCGTCAGGTCGGGACGATGCACGCGCAGCTGCTGTTCGCGCAGCATCGTGAACGCCTGCGGGGTCGTGACCTCGTGCACGAGGTGCAAGTCGATGTACAACACCGCGGGCGTATCGTCGGTCTCCGGGACGACTTCGTGCCGCTCCCAGATTTTCTGGTACAGGGTCTTCAATTGAGAGACCGTCAGCCGGCGGCGGCCACGCGTGGCTTGGCTTGCATGTCGACGTAGTCGAGCCAACCCCACTTGTCGGCGGTGCGGGCGTCGAACAGGCCGAAGAAGGCCTGCTGGATGCGCTCCGTGATCGGGCCGCGCTTGCCGTTGCCGACGCTGATGCGATCGACCGAGCGGATCGGCGTCACTTCGACCGCGGTGCCGGAGAAGAACAGTTCATCGGCGATGTACAGCAGCTCGCGCGGCACTGCGCACTCACGCACCTCGAGTCCGAGCTCGCGCGCCAGCTTCATCACGGTGTCGCGGGTGATGCCGCCGAGCACCGAATGCGCCAGGCCGGGCGTCATCAGCGCGCCGTCCTTGACGACGAACAGGTTCTCACCGCCGCCCTCGCTGACCGTGCCGTCGGTCGACAGGCCGATGCCTTCGGCAAAGCCGAGACGCTTGGCCTCCATGCTGATCAGCTGGCTGGACAGATAATTGCCGCCGGCCTTGGCCATCGCAGGCAGCGTATTGGGCGCCACGCGCTGCCACGAGGAGATGCACACATCCACGCCTTCACTCTCGCCCTCGGCGTCGAGATACTTGCCCCATTCCCAGGCTGCGATCGCCACATCGACCGGCGGATCAATCTTCGGCACCACGCCCATCTCGCCGTAACCGCGGAACGCGATCGGACGCAGGTAGGCGCCCTTGCTGAGCTGGTTGGCTGCAATCGCCTCGCGGCATGCGGCGTCGATCTGATCGGGCTGGAAGGGAATCTGGATGCGGTAGATCTTGGCCGAATCGAACAGCCGGCGCGTGTGATCGTGCAGCCGGAAGATTGCGACGCCGCGTGGCGTGGCGTAAGCGCGGATGCCCTCGAACACGGAAGAGCCGTAGTGCAGGGCGTGCGCCAGCACGTGCACGGTGGCCTTCTCCCAGGGCACGAGCTTGCCGTTGAACCAGATGTAGGGGGTTGCAGCTATGGGCATGGTCCTCGTTCCTTCGATATTTGCTTGGGCAGCGGCTACACGGCGGTCTTGGCGGTGGCAGCCAGGGCTTCGCGGGCCGCGAGGCGCGCGCCGCCCTGCTGCGACTGCTCGATGCGGTTGACGACCTCGAGCAGCGCCTTGCAGCTCGCCTCGATGATGTCGGTCGACACGCTCGAGCCGCGGTAACTGCGGTCATTGTAGTCCACATACACCACGGTTTCTCCCTGCGCATCCTCGCCGACGGTGACCGCGTGCACTTCGAACTTGCGCACTTTCACGGCCAGGCCCGTGGCCTGCTCGATCGCCTTGTAGGCCGCGTCGACCGGGCCGTCGCCGCTGGCTTTGCCGGTGGGGCTGCGGCCGTCGGCGTGTTGCAGCCGCACCGTCGCAGTGGAAGTGGCGCCAAGCTGCGAACTCACCTCGAGTGCGCTAAGCGACCAGGGGCCGTGCGCCGAGCCTTCAGCGCGCAACACCAACGCTTCGATGTCGCCGTCGAACAGTTCCTTCTTGCGGTCGGCCAGCGCCTTGAATTCCTCGAATACGCGGTTGAGTTCGAGCTCGTCGAGCATGAAACCCAGTTCCTGCACGCGCTCGCGAAACGCGTGGCGGCCGCTGTGCTTGCCGAGCACCAGGTTGCTGCGCGAGAGGCCGACGTCCTCGGGGCGCATGATCTCGTAGGTCTGCGCGTTCTTGAGCATGCCGTGCTGGTGAATGCCCGATTCATGCGCGAAAGCATTTTCGCCGATGACCGCCTTGTTGCGCGGGATCGGCTGGCCGGTGATGTTCGACAGCAGGCGGCTGACAGGATAAAGACGGTTGGTCTGGATCCCGGTGCGCAGGTTGAAGAACTGCGAACGCGTCGCCAGCGCCATCACCACCTCTTCCAGCGAGCAGTTGCCGGCGCGTTCGCCGATGCCATTGATGGTGCACTCGATCTGGCGTGCACCGGCGACCACGGCCGTCAGGCTGTTGGCGACCGCCATGCCAAGGTCATCGTGGCAATGCACCGAGAGGCGGATCTTGTCGATGCCCGGCACGTTCTGGCGCAGGTAGCGGAACAGTTCGCCGAATTCGTCCGGCACCGTGTAGCCGACCGTGTCCGGAATATTGATCGTGGTTGCGCCGGCCTCGATCACCGCTGCGACCACACGCGCGAGGAAATCGAGCTCGGTGCGCGAGGCATCTTCCGGCGAGAACTCCACGTCGTCGCAGAATTCGCGCGCGATCTTCACTGCCTCGACCGCGGCCCGCACGATTTCATCCTGCGCCATGTTCAGCTTGTACTGCCGATGGATCGCGCTGGTGGCGAGGAACACGTGCAGGCGATGGCGCGGCGCCGGCTTCAGCGCCCGGGCCGCCGCCTCGATGTCGGCGCGCGTGCAGCGCGCGAGCCCTGCGATGATCGGTCCCTGCACCTCGCGCGCCACGGCCTGCACGGCTTCGAAGTCGCCGCGCGACGCGGCCGGAAATCCGGCCTCGATGACATCCACTCCCAGATCTGCCAGCGCCCGGGCCACCCGCAGCTTCTCCGGCTGCGTCATGCTGCAGCCGGGCGATTGCTCGCCGTCGCGCAAGGTGGTGTCGAATATCAATACCCGATCTGCTTCGGTCGCCATGACGGTCTCCAGATAGTCGTGTTCGCCAGATAAACGTAGCGGCTAACGTGTCGCTTGTAGCCAGGGCATGCGTGCGCGCAGTTTCGCGCCGACCTTTTCGATCGGCTGGTTGATATCGGCCTTGAGCATGCGCTGGTAGTTCTTGCCGCCGGATTCGCTCTCGCGGATCCATTCGCGCGCGAACTTGCCGCTCTGCACTTCCTTGAGGATGCGGCGCATCTCGTTGTGAGTGCCCTCGTTGACCACGCGCGGACCGCGCGTCAGGTCGCCGAACTTTGCCGTGTCGCTGATGTACTTGTGCATCTTGGTGATGCCGCCCTCGTGCAGCAGGTCGACGATCAGCTTCAGNNTGCTCGCCGAACAGATCGGTCTCAGTCTCCTCGGCAAAGGTGGTCTCGAGCACGCCGCCGCGGGTGCCGCCGATGCCGTGCGCGTAGGCGAGGGCGCGCTTGTGCGCCTTGCCGGTCGCGTCCTGCGCCACCGCGATCAGGCAGGGCACGCCATAGCCTTGCTGATACTGGCGCCGCACCAGGCCGCCGGGACCTTTCGGCGCGATCAGCACCACGTCCAGGTCCTTGCGCGCCTTGATCTGCTTGAAATGAACGTTGAAGCCGTGCGCGAACAGCAGGGTCGAGTGCTTCGGCAACCTGGCCTTGATCGCCTGGTACAGGGATTTCTGCGCCATGTCGGGCACCAGCATGGCCACCAGGTCCGCATTCGCGACGGCGTCGATCGGCTCGGCCACCTTGAGGCCATCGCGCTTCGCGTTCTTCCAGCTCGGGCCGCCCTTGCGTACGCCGACCACGACCTTGAAGCCGCTGTCCTTTAGGTTGAGCGCGTGCGCGCGTCCCTGGCTGCCATAGCCCAGGATGGCGATGCGTGCGCCCTTCAGCGCCTTCTTGTCCACGTCCTTCTGTGAAAACAGCTTCATGACAAAAAATCTCCCAAAATTTCCTCAAGGTTAAAAAAAACCCCGCATCGGCGGCCGGTGCGGGGTTCTGGTGTTGTTGCGTCCTTCGGACCTTAGCTCAACATGCAGCACCCGCACTGTCTGCTCCGCAGCAGCAGCAGATTTACAGCGAGCAGGACGACAGAGGACTGCATAAGACCGAATAACACCACGGCATCAAGTACTTGTCAACGCAATTGGTTAAAGTAGCGGTCATGCTTATCGATCGCGCCGAAGGCCAGGGTGCCACCCCGTTGTGGCTGGTCAGCGAATCCATGCTGCCGAAGTGGCTGGGCGGCATCGACAAGGCCGGTGCGGCCTGGCTGAGCGCACACGGCTTCCAGGCCGAACGTGCGCGTGTCCTGGCGGTGCCCGCGCCCGCGGGCGGAATCGCCGCTGCCGTGCTGGGGCTCGGTACGCTCGCCGACGCAGCGCAGCCTTCGCTCTGGGATGGCGCGGCTTGCGCCGAGCGGCTGCCGGCTGGCACCTATGCCCTGGCCGCGCCGCTCGCGCCGGCTGCTGCGACGCAGTTTGCGCTCGGCTGGCTGCTGGGGTGCTATCGCTACAACCGCTTCCGCAGTCAGCCCAAGCCTGCGCCCGCTGCACGCCTGGTCGTGCCCGAAGGTGCTGACGCCGCTTACGCGCGCGCCGCTGACGAGGCGATCGGCTGGGCCCGGGATCTCGTCAATACACCCGCCAACGAACTGGGCCCGGCTGAGTTGGCCGATGCGGCCGCAGAACTGGCGCGCGAGTTTGGCGGGCAGTGCGAAATCCACCAGGGCGAGTCACTGCGGCGGGAATATCCGTTGATCGCTGCCGTGGGGCAGGGCAGTGAACGAGCGCCGCGGCTGATTGATTGCCGCTGGCCGCGTCCTGGCGCGCCGCGTGTCACGCTGGTCGGCAAGGGCGTGTGTTTCGACAGCGGCGGACTGGATCTGAAACCCTCCGCGGGCATGTTGCTGATGAAGAAAGACATGGGCGGCGCGGCCTGTGCGCTTGGATTGGCGCGGCTCCTGCTTTCGATGCAGGCGCCGGTGCAATTGCGGCTGCTGATCCCTGCGGTCGAGAACAGTGTCAGCGGAGCGGCCTACCGGCCGGGCGACGTGTGGCCCTCGCGCAAGGGACTCACGGTCGAGATTGGCAATACCGATGCGGAAGGACGGCTGGTGCTCGCCGACGCGCTGGCCGACGCCGACTCGGAACGTCCTGAGCTGCTGATTGATCTCGCGACCTTGACCGGCGCGGCGCGCACGGCGCTCGGCCCCGATCTGCCGGCGCTGTTTGCCAGCCAGGGTTCACTCGCTGAAGCGGCGCGCGCTGCGGGCGAGAGCGTGTGCGATCCGCTGTGGCCGATGCCGTTGTGGAGCGGTTACGACGAAGAGCTGGCGAGCCGCGTCGCCGATCTGAACAACGTATCGCCGGGGCCGTTTGCGGGCGCCATCATCGCCGCACTGTTCCTCAAGCGTTTCGTGACTGCGACACCCGAATGGTTGCACGTTGACCTGTACGCATGGAATCCCAAGGATCGTCCGGGCCGGCCGCAGGGCGCCGAGGCGCAGGGCCTGCGCGCGCTCTACGCGCTGATCCGCAGCAAATTTGGCTGACGCGCCCGCCAGTCCCAGCCCCGTCGTCGAGGCGATGTATGCCCGCGAGATGTGGCCGTGGGCACTGCTCGGCATGGCCTGCGGCCTGGTTGAAGGCGGCACGGTGGCGGTGCTGGTCAAGAAGGGCTTCGCGGGCCTGGTGACGCCGCACGCCGTCAATTTCGCCGTGGCGATCGTCAGCGGCGCGCCGGCACTCGCCAACATTTCCAGTTTCGCCTGGGCCAATCTGGCGCACGGCCGCGCTCGGGTCGGCGTGCTGGCCAGCCTGCAGGCGGCCTTCGCCATCGCAGTGGGTCTGATTGCGCTCGCGCCCGTCGCGTCCGGGGGGCTGGCGCTCACGCTCTGCGCCGTGGTGGCCGCGCGCGTACTGTGGGCGGGGATCCTGACGGTGCGCGCCGCGGTCTGGAGCGCCAACTATCCGCGCCACGTGATGGCGCGCGTCACCAGCCGCATCGTCATGGCGAGCTCGCTCGGCATCGCGCTGGTCGCGCTGCTGGCCGGATGGATTCTGGACGTGCAGGCGCGCTCGGCCCGCTGGCTCTACCTGTTCGCCGCGTGCAGCGGCTTGCTGGCCGCGTTTCTCTACCGCTCGGTGCGCGTGCGGCGCGAATACCAGTTGCTCGCGGCCGAGGCCGAGATCGGCCTGACCACCAGCGCCTTCAGCCTGTCGATGTTCCGCCAGATCCTCAGGGAAGACGCTTCATTCCGCAGCTACATGTTCTGGATGAGCCTGTACGGCTCCGGCAATCTGATGATGACGGCGCAGCTCGTCGTGCTGTTCAGCGATCGCCTGCAGCTCGGCGGACTCAGGCAGATCCTGCTGCTCACCGTCGTGCCGCTGCTGCTCATGCCGCTGTTCCTTCCTGCATGGGCACGGCTATTCGATCGTGGACACATCATCGAGTATCGCTCGCGTCAATGCTGGGCGCTGGTGGCGGCGATCGTGTTCCTGACGGTCGGAGTCATGCTGAAAGCGCAGTGGTTGCTTTGGCCCGGGGCAGTGCTGATAGGAGTCAGCTACGCGGGCGCAAACCTCGGCTGGAATCTGGGCCATAATGATTTCGCCTCGCCGGGCCGCGCGCAGCACTACATGGGCGTGCATGTCACGCTGACTGGCGTGCGCGGACTGATCGCACCGCCGGTCGGCATGGCCTGCTACGAGTTGCTGATCTGGCGCTGGCCTGATGCTGGCGCGATTGCCATGCTATTGCCGCTGGGCCTGGTCACGGCCGGAGCTTTGGGATTCGTTAAGATGCGCAACGAGGCGCGCGAGTCCCCTGCAAGAACTTAAATGAAAAAATCATCACAAAATATTGATATCAGAAAGTATTCCAGCCTGGTTGTTGATGGGCTGAAGCAGACGCCGGCGCGTGCGATGCTGCGCGCCGTGGGTTTCAGCGATGGCGATTTTGCCAAGCCGCAGGTCGGCATCGCGTCCACCTGGTCCAACCTCACGCCGTGCAACATGCACATTGCAGAGCTGGCGCGCGATGCCGGCGCCGGCGCCGATGCGGCTGGCGGGAAGAGCGTGCCGTTCAACACCATTACGGTTTCAGACGGCATATCCATGGGCTCGCCGGGCATGCGTTATTCGCTGGTCTCGCGCGAAGTGATTGCCGATTCGATCGAGACCGTAGCCGGCGCTGAGGGCTTCGATGGGCTGGTCGCGATTGGCGGTTGTGACAAGAACATGCCCGGCTGCGCGATCGCGATCGCGCGCCTGAACCGCCCGGCCGTGTTTGTTTACGGCGGCACGATCCGCTTGGGTGCGCAGCGGCGCGACATCATCTCGGTGTTTGAAGCCGTGGGCGCGCGTGCTGCCGGCAGCATCACCGAAGCGCAACTGACTGAAGTCGAGCGCACCGCGATTCCCGGCGCCGGGAGCTGCGGCGGCATGTACACCGCCAACACGATGGCCTCGGCGATTGAGGCGCTGGGCTTAAGCCTGCCCGGCAGTTCCGCGCAGGAGGCGGTCGGCGAGGCGAAACGGGCGGATTGCCGCCGCGCGGGCGAAGCGGTGGTCGCACTGCTCCGTGCGGGCATCCGGCCGTCCGACATCCTGACTCGCAAGGCCTTCGAGAATGCGATCACCGTCAGCATCGCGCTCGGCGGCTCGACCAATGTGGTGCTGCACCTGCTGGCGATCGCGCAGGCCGCGCGCGTCAAGCTCACGCTCGCCGACTTCACGCGAGTCGGGAAGCGCACGCCGCTGCTCGCTGATTTGCGCCCAAGCGGGCGCTACGCAATGTCGGAATTGATTGCCGTTGGCGGCATTCTGCCGCTGATGAAGACACTGCTGGATGCGGGGCTGCTGCATGGCGATTGCATGACAGTCACCGGGCGGAGCCTCGCCGAAAACCTGGCAGCGGTCGCGCCGTACCCTGCGGGCCAGGAGATCATCCGGCCACTCGCGCGCCCCATCAAAAAGGACAGCCACATCGTGATCCTGCACGGCAGCCTTGCCCCGGAAGGCGCCGTGGCCAAGATCACAGGCAAAGAGGGACTGGCTTTTGCCGGCCGCGCTCGCGTCTTCGACGGCGAGGAGCGCGCCACGCAGGCCATACTCGCCGGCCGCGTCAAGCCTGGTGACGTGGTCGTCATCCGCTACGAGGGGCCGAAGGGCGGCCCCGGCATGCGTGAAATGTTAAGTCCGACTGGCGCGATCGTGGGCTTGGGCCTCGGCGACAAGGTTGCGCTGATCACTGACGGCCGCTTCTCCGGCGGCAGTCACGGCTTCGTGGTCGGCCACGTCTCGCCCGAAGCGGCCGTGGGCGGGCCGATCGCGCTGCTGCGCAACGGTGACCGCATTGCGATCGACGCGGTAAAACGCCGCATCGACGTGGATGTGCCGGCCGCGGAATGGCGCCGGCGCACCAAAAAATGGCGGCCCCGCAAACCTTATGCAACCAGCGGCGTCCTGGCCAAGTACGCCCGCTCCGTAAGCAGTGCATCATTGGGCGCTGTCACCGACCAGTAATATTTTTTCCCGATTGCGCCCACGCGGGCACTGGCGATAGACTCGAAAAGAAGGTTGTAACGGCTGGAAGTTGCAGCTAGAGTCGCAAAACACCGGGCGCCTGCGCTGCTTGCGCAGAGTTGCACCGGGGCAGAAAGCGACGATATATAACGATTGGGGCTGCCGGGCGGAACGAAAACATATATGGCATCGCGCTACCACGACAACAGTTACAACCAGCGGCGCATGGTCGCCTTCGCAGCGATCGTCGCCGTACACCTGTTCATCGCCTGGGCTTTCATCTCCGGCTTCGGCCAGAAGGCGATCAAGCAGGGCGTGCAGATCCTCGAGACCACCATCATCAAGCAGGATCAGCCCAAAGACCTGCCGCCGCCGCCACCCAAACCCGAGATGGATCGTCCGCCGCCGCCGTCCGCGCCGGTCCCGATCATCAACGTCAATATTCCTATCGAAGCGCCGCCGATCGTCGTCACCAAGGCGCCGCCGCCGCCTCGTCCAGTCGCGATCATCGCCTCGACTCAGATTAAGACCGTGACGCAACCCGACTGCGGCGAAGACTATTACCCGTCGCAGGAACTGCGGCAGGGCCACTCGGGCTCGGCTGTCGTGCAAATCTGCGTGGGCATCAACAACAAGATTGATGGCCCCATTGAGTTGGTCACGAGCTCGGGTTACCCGGCGCTCGATGAAGCGGCCGGCAAGTGCATGGCGGCTGGTCGCTACAGGGCGGGCACCGTCGAGGGCAAGCCCACTCGCACGTGCAAGCCCTATAAAGTCACGTTCAGGCCCAAGGACGCGCAGTAGCCGTTCCTGGTGGATGTACAGACAAGTTTCTTTTTTTATTTAACACGGTCTGCAGGCCGGATTAGCAAGAGGATTAAACATGGATACCCCCGTCGCCGCCCCCGAACAGCAGGTCTATGGTCTGATCCCGCTGTGGGTCAACGGCAATATCGTCACCCGCGCCACGCTGATCGTTCTTGTGGTCATGTCGCTGGGCTCCTGGTTCATCATCTTCACGAAGGTGTGGGACCAGCGGACCATGAAGAAGTCGGCCAAGCTCGTCGAGAAGAGCTTCTGGACCGCCGACTCCATCAAGGAAGGCGTGGACCGTCTGCCCAAGGGCAATGATTTCCGCTTCATCGCGGAAGACGGCCTGCGTGCCGCTTCGCACCATGAGGGGCGCCTGACCGACCGCATCGATCTGCATGAGTGGATCACGATGGCGCTGCAGCGCGCGAGCGGCGAAGTGACTGGCAACCTCACTGGCGGCCTGTCGTTCCTGGCAACGGTCGGCTCAACCGCTCCGTTCGTCGGCCTGTTCGGCACGGTCATGGGCATCCTCAACGCGCTGATCGCCATCGGTGTGGCCGGTCAGGCGAGCATCGACAAGGTGGCCGGCCCGGTCGGCGAGGCGTTGATCATGACCGCCATCGGCCTGTTCGTCGCGGTGCCGGCGGTGCTCGGCTACAACTGGCTGCTGCGCCGTAACAAGGGCCTGCAGGATGCCATCAACAACTTCTCAGGCGACCTGCATGCCTACCTGGTGAGCGGTGCCCGCGTCGGCGGCGATGCGGCCGCGGGTGCGCAGCGCAAGTAAGTCAGCCCAGAGCTTTCAGCAAGGTACCAGCGCCATGTCAATGAGTGTGAAAAGCGACGACAGTGATGAACACACCGTCATGTCGGAGATCAACACCACGCCGTTGGTCGACATCATGCTGGTGTTGCTGATCATCTTCCTGATCACGATCCCGATCATCACCAAGACGGTGCCGCTGCACCTGCCGAAGGTTGCGAACATCCCGACCAAGACCAAGCCGGAGAACATCACCATCTCCGTGGATGCGCAGGGGCAGATCTGGTGGAACGGCTTCCTGGTGCCCGACCGCGACTCGCTGATCAAGAAGGTGGTGGTCGAGGCGGTCAAGGTGCCGCAGCCCGAAGTGCACATCCGCGGTGACGCGGGCGTGCGCTACGAAGCGATCGGCCGCACGCTGTATTCCATCCAGCGCGGCGGCTTGACCAAGGTCGGTTTCATCACCGAGCCCGACAAGTCACTGGGCCGTTAGTCCCTCAAGATCTCACAGAGCAGAGCAGGCGGAGTCAGCAGTCATGTCAATGAGCGTCGGTGGTGATAAGTCAGGCGTGATGTGCGAGATGAACACGACGCCGCTGATTGACGTGATGCTGGTGCTGATCGTGACGCTCATCGTGTCGCTGCCGATCCAGACCCATGCAGTGAAGCTCGACATGCCGCCGCCGGTCGATGTGCCGCCGCCGCTCGTGCTGCCCGAGGTGATCAATCTCGATGTCGATTTCGACGACAGCATCTACTGGGACGGCAACAAGGTCGACATCAACCAGGTCGAGGGCTATTTCCGCACCGAGAGCAAGAAGGATCCGCAGCCCGAGATCCACCTGCGGCCCGACAAGCGCTCTCACTACGACACCACCGCCAAGGTGCTGGCCGTGGCGCAGCGCAATGGCATGACCAAGATCGGCTTTGTGAACACGACCGAGTTTTCTGAGTAACAGCGGGCAATTGCCTCAATCGGGGCCGGTGGCGGGCGGTTCGGGAACCACGGGTTCAGATCGCCCATCAAACTATCTGACAGGTAACACTTGCGGTCATATTCTGACCAGAGGTTGAGAATGAGTCGCGTCGCACTGACTTTAGCTTTGGTACTGGGTTTCTCGGTCGCGGGCAGTGTGGCGCACGCCGACGAGCCGCAGGTGAGCCGCGCCGTCGCCAAGCCCCTGAAGGCCGCCAGCGAAGCACTGCAGGCCAAGAACTATACCGAGGCACTCGCCAGGACTCGCGAGGCGCAGGCGATCTCACCGCGCACGGCCTATGACGACTACGTGATCCGCTACATGCAGATGCAGGGGTTCATGGGGACGAACAATTACACCGAGGGTGGGGCGGCCATGGAGGCGATCATCGATTCGCCCTACCTGCCATCGACCGCAAAACCGCCGTTACTGCTGGCGCTGATGCGGATCGATTACCAGGACAAGGACTATGAAAAGGCGATCGCTTACGGCCAGCGGGCGCTGGCCGCCGGCGACCTGAGCAGTGACACGCCGCTGGTCATCGCCCAGGCCTATTTCCTCGACAACAAGTACAAGGAAGCGCTCGCCGGCCTCGAGGCGATCGTGGCGCACGATGAGCAGGCGGGCCGCAAGCCGACGGAAAAGAGCCTGAACCTGATCTGGAGCTGCGCCATCAAGTTGAAGGATGACACCGCGGCCTCGCGCGCGGTCGAGAAGCTGATCCTGCACTATCCGAAGCCCGACTATTGGCAGAACGCGATGGCGGGAGTGCTGGCCAACAAAGCCACCGATGATCGCCTGCTGCTGATGACCTACCGGCTGATGGCGCAAGTGGGCATCCTCAAGCGCGGCGACGCCTTTACCGAAATGGCGCAGATCGCGCTCGACCAGGGGAACCCCGGCGAGGCACAGACCGTACTCGAGCAGGCCTTCGCCAAGAACCTGTACACCGATCCGCACGACAAGGAGCGCAGCCAGCGGCTGCTCGACAAAGTGCGGCGCACCGCTGCGGACGACAAGGCCAGCCTGCCCAAGGCGGAGCGCGAAGCGGGTAATGCCAAGACTGGCGACGGCCTGGTGCAGGTCGGCGCGGCTTATCTGGGCTTTGGCCAGCCCGACAAAGCGCTCGCCGCCATCAGTGCCGGCATCGCCAAGGGCAATCTGAAATTTGCCGACGAATCTTACATGCTGCTGGGCATCGCCTACGAGCGCAACAAGAACACTGCCGAGGCCATCAAGGCCTTCAATCGCGCGACCAACGACCCGAAGTACGCGCGCATTGCCAAGCTCTGGGCGCTCGAAGCGCGCTCCTGAAGGCTGCTGCCATGTCCATCAAGACCGGCGAGCGCATGCCAGCGGGCACGTTCAAGGTCATGGGCGAGAGCGGCCCGTACGAGCTGACGACGGCGCAGCTGTTCGACGGCAAGCGCGTCGCGCTGTTCTCGGTGCCAGGCGCATTCACGCCGACCTGCAGCGCCAAACATCTGCCAGGTTACATTGAGCACGCGGCCGAGCTGCGCGCCAAGGGCGTCGATACCATCGCCTGCATGTCGGTCAACGACGTCTACGTCATGGGCGCCTGGGGCAAGAGCGCCGGCGCCGGTGATGCCGTGCTGATGCTGGCAGACGGGAGCGGCGTTTACGCGCGCGCACTGGGGCTCGAACTCGACCTGATGGGCGCCGGTCTCGGCATGCGTGGCCAGCGCTTTGCGCTGCTGGTCGACAACGGCGTGGCAACCAAAGTGCTCGTCGAGGCGGCGGGCGAGTTCAAGGTCTCGGCCGCCGATTACCTGCTGGGCCAGCTTTGACCGATCCTGTTATCGCTCCGAGCGAGTCCCTGAAAAATGTGCGCTATGAGATCCGCGGCCGGCTGGCGCGGCGAGCGCACGAACTGCAGCGCCAGGGCTACGAAATCATCTCGCTGAACATCGGCAATCCGGGACTGTTCGGTTTCCGCACACCCGAGACGATGCGCCTGGCGATGATCGAGAACCT
>PMNQ01000085.1:13973-14113 GCA_003162555.1 Gammaproteobacteria bacterium
GCGGCGGTGAACCTCAATGGCGGCCGCGCGGTTCACTACCCGTGCCGTCCCGAAGCGGGCTTCCTGCCCGATGCGGATGAACTCGAATCGCTCATCACGCGCCGCACCCGCGCGCTGGTGGTGATCAATCCCAACAATCC
>PMNQ01000088.1 GCA_003162555.1 Gammaproteobacteria bacterium
AGCAGCCCGGCGCCAACATCATCAGCGTGGTGGATGCGGTGAAGGCAGCGCTGCCGCAACTGAAGCAGGAGATCGACCCGAAGATCGACCTCGCGGTGACCAACGACCGCTCGGTGACTATCCGTGCCTCGCTCCGGCAGGTGGAGCGGACGCTGGTGCTGGCCGTGTTCATGGTGATCCTGGTGGTCTATGTGTTCNNATCGGCACCTTCGGCGCCATGTATCTGCTCGGCTACAGCCTCGACAACTTCTCGTTGATGGCACTCACCATTGCCACTGGCTTCGTGGTCGACGATGCCATCGTGGTGATGGAAAATACCACGCGCCACGTCGAGGCTGGCATGCCACGGCTCGAGGCCGCGCTGCTCGGCGCCCGCGAGGTGGGCTTTACGGTCGTGTCGATGAGCCTGTCGCTCGTGGCGGTGTTCATTCCGTTCCAGCTCATCGGCGGCATCGTCGGCAAGCTGTTCAAGGAGTTCACCGTCACACTGTCGATTGCCATTTTGATCTCGCTGGTGATCTCGCTGACCACCACACCGATGATGTGCGCGCGCCTGGTGGGCCGGAATCCGCAGCGCAAGCCGCAGCGCTGGGGCGATGCCTTCGAGCGCGGCTTCGTCGCGACGCAGCGCAAGTACCAGCAATCGCTCTCCTGGGCCCTTGACCATGGCCGATTGATGATGTGGATCCTGCTGGCCACCGTCGCACTCAATGTCTACTTGTACATCGTGGTGCCCAAGGGCTTCCTGCCGCAGCAGGACACAGGACAGTTGCGCGGCGGCATACGTGGCGACGCGTTCTCATCCTTCCAGCTGATGAAGGGCAAGCTCACCCAGGTCGTCGATATCATCCGCGCGGATCCGGCCGTTGCGACCGTTGTGGGCTCGGTTGGCGGCGGCGGTGGTGGCGGTGGAGGCGGTGGAGGCGGAGGCGGCGGTGGTGGTGGTGGCGCCAGCGCCAATGTGAGCATCGCGCTAAAGCCGCTGTCCATCCGCAAGGATTCTGCGGACCAGGTGATCGCGCGCTTGCGCCCGAAGATGGCGCAGGTCACTGGCGTGCAGGCCTTCCTGCAGGCCGTGCAGGACATCGGCGGCGCCGGCGGCGGTCGCTCCGCCAATGCCGAGTACCAGTACACCTTGCTGGGTGATGACCTGACGGAACTGCGCGACTGGTCCGCGAAACTGCGCAAGGCGTTGCAGGATGTGCCCGAAGTGACCGATGTCGACACGGACATGCAGCCCGGCGGCCTCGAGACCGACCTGATCGTAGATCGCGATGCGGCCTCGCGCCTCGGCCTGACCGCGGCGCAGATCGACAACACGCTCGGCGATGCTTTCGCGCAGGCGCAGGTGTCGACGATCTACAACCCCTACAGCCCGCAGCAATACCACGTCGTCATGGAGGTAGCGCCCGAGTTCTGGCAGCACCCCGACGTGCTCGACAAGCTCTACGTCAGCACCTCAGGCGGGTCGGTCAGCGGTACACAGGCCACGCAAGCCGTCGCCGGTACGACCAAACTCAAATCGAGTGCCGCCAGCACCACGGCGAGCGCTGTCGCCCAGGATGTCGCCCGCAACGCGGCCTCCAACTCGCTCGCTAACGCCGGACGCGGCAACACCTCGACCGGCTCGGCGGTCAGCGTGGCGCGCGAATCAGTAGTGCCCTTCTCCGCCTTCAGTCATTTCGCCACCGGCACCACCCCGGTCAGCGTGAACCACACCGGCACCTCGGCGTCGATTTCAATCGCCTTCAACCTGCCGGAGAACGAATCGCTCAGCACCGCGCTGGCGGCCATCGATCGCACCATGAACCAGATTCATGTGCCGGTTACGATTCGCGGCGGATCGTACGGCACGGCGCGGCTATTCCAGCAGAACACCAGCAACGAGCCGCTCCTGCTGCTGGCCGCATTCGCAGCCATCTACGTGGTGCTCGGCATCCTCTACGAGAGCTACAGTCACCCGCTGACGATCCTGTCAACGCTCCCGTCCGCGGGCGTGGGCGCGCTGCTGGCGCTACTGGCGACCGGCAACGAATTCAGCCTGATTGCGTTCCTTGGCATCCTGCTATTGATCGGCATCGTGAAAAAGAACGCGATCATGATGGTGGATTTCGCCATCGACGCGCAGCGCAACCAGGGCCTGGCGCCGCGGGCGGCAATTGCGCAGGCCTGCGCGTTGCGGTTCCGTCCGATCATGATGACCACCTGCGCGGCCATCTGCGGCGCACTACCGCTGGCGCTCGCCTCCGGCGATGGCACCGAAATGCGCCGGCCGCTCGGCATCTCGATGGTCGGCGGGCTGCTTGTCAGCCAGGTGCTGACGTTGTACACAACCCCGGTGGTGTATCTCTACATCGACCGGCTGCGAGCGCGCTGGGCGCGCCACTCCACCCGAACATTGCTGCCCACTGGCATCGACCCTGCCCCGCCAATGGCGAGGACTTGATTCGAAGCAGGTTGCGCTCAGGCGGCGACCGGCAGGCACTGCAGCAACTCGTCCAGCTCATCCGCGTGTTGCTCTTCGACTGCCAGTATCTGCTTGAGAATCAGGCGGCTGGTCGAATCGCGACCGCCAAGCAAACCGATGGCTTCGCGATAGCAGTCAATGGCGATACGCTCGGCCACCAGATTTTCCTCAATCATGTCCACCAGCGTGCTGCCGGCAACGTATTCAGCATAGCTGCGGCGGGTCGGCGTGTCGGGCGCGAAATCCGGCTCTCCGCCCAGCTGCACGATGCGCTCGGCGAG
Organism: Gammaproteobacteria bacterium; assembly: GCA_003162555.1. GTDB lineage: Bacteria > Pseudomonadota > Gammaproteobacteria > Steroidobacterales > Steroidobacteraceae > FEN-1191. The sequence goes on from PMNQ01000088.1 coordinate 2,749, forward strand.
GCGATCGGCGTGGCCCAGTTTCTCGTTGGAATGCACCAGGAACTCATCGGCCGTGCTCCTGGCATCTATTCCGCGTGCGATGAAATGATGGCGGCGGTACCGGAGCGCGCAGACGATTTCCGTTGCCAGGGCTTCGTTGAGCAACTTGAGCACCCGCGCGCGCTCGGCGCCATACCCCGCAGTGACCGCATGGCCTTCGAAAGGTCGGCGCTCCCGCTTGCGCAGGGTCGCCTCATCAGTAAACGCATTCTTTGCCATGGCATGCTCCGCTGCGGATTCGTCTGGTGACCCACTCTGCTCAGTGCACCGGTCAGGGTCGGTACGAAAGCGCACATAGACTGCTGCGCCGTCGCTCTGCGCGCTACCGCACCGATGCCACGTCCACAAGGGCGCATCTTCCATGTGCAATTCACACTCGGAAGGAATATTTATGCGCATCATCCCCCACACTCTCACTGCCCTGGTTTGCCTCGCCCTGCTGGGCGGCTGCAACGACGCCAAGTCGCCCGCAGAAGTCCAGAAGAATGTCGCGGACGCACAGCAGAGCGCCGCCAAGGATGTTGCCGGCGAAACCAAGGATGCCCGCAAGGCTGCCAGCGACAGCGCCTATGATGTGGCGATCGCCAAAGCCGAGGGTAACAGCAAGGTCGCGATGGAAAAGTGCGAAGCCCTGAATGGCGACTCCCAGAAGGCCTGCAAAGACCAGGCTGACGCCGCACTCAAACTCGACCGGGCCAATGCCGAGGCCGAGCACGTGCGCACCACTACCTGAACGGCACATGGTTCCGGAGCAGCACCCGGCTGAACAGCCGGGTGCCCTGGAACCGGTCGCTCAGACCCGCGTTGATATGCTGCCGCATATCAACCGCGGGATCTGGCTGCTGGCGGCATTTGCGGCTGTGGCGATGCTGGCGTGGGCCAGGGCGTTTTTCATTCCGCTGGCGTTCTCGTTTCTGCTCGCCATGGCGCTGAACGCCGTGGTGAGCTGGTTACGTCGTGCCGGCATACCACGTCCAGTGGGTGCAGCGCTGGTGCTGGGCCTGTTTGTGGCCCTGGCCGCAACCGCGTTGTTTTCACTGCAGAACGGCGCCCAGGATCTGCTGGCGCAGTTGCCCGCCTCGGCACGCCACTTGCGCCACCTGCTGGCGAGTGCGGCCAGTGAACGCACCGGCTGGTGGCAACAGCTGCACGTGATCGCGCGCAGTGCGGGCGCTGGGGCGAGCGATGCGGCCGATGAGGCGACGGCGCTCTCGGCTTCAGCCAGCCACCTGGGCCTGGACGCAACCCTGCTCCGTGGTTCGCTGGGTGCCGTGACCTTTGCAGGCCAGTTGGTTGTGGTGCTGTTCCTGGTCTACTTCCTGCTCATAGCAAAACTGCCACTCCCTACTCGCTCGCGGCTTGTGACCCGGGAGATCCTGCAGGAAATCGGCAGCCAGGTGCAGCGCTTCATTGGCGTGCTGGTCATTGGCAACACGCTGCTGGGCGTTGCCACCTGGCTGGCCTTCAGCCTGCTGGGGCTCAGTCACGCGGCTCTGTGGGGACTCGTGGCCGGCGTATTGCACTTCATACCTTACGTAGGACCGGCGACCATCGCTGCTGCCTCGGCAATTGCCGCAACGGTGCAGTTTGAATCGCTGGGCCAGGGCCTGCTCATTGCGGCCGTGTCGCTCGGGCTCTCAACGCTGATCGGCATTGCCCTGACCACCTGGTTGACGGGCCGGGCCGTGCGCATGAACGCAGCATCTATGTTCGTCGGACTGCTGTTCTGGGCCTGGCTGTGGGGTCTGCCGGGCCTGTTGCTCGGAGCGCCCATGGTCATGACCATGAAGGTGATCGCCGATCGCATTCCGGCGCTTTCCTGGCTCTCGCATCTGCTGCGCCACGAACCTGCGCAGCAGCCGCCTGTGCCCTTACTGCCTGCGCCCTGAAGGGCACGGCCGCGGGGTTACCGGCAGACTTTCGCCGCTGGTCCCGGGTCGGATGACAGGCCCCAGAACAGCGCGTCGAGCCCAATGCGAAACCCAGTATCGGGGTGCCAGTCCGAGGCACGCTCCCAGCGCATCAGTGGCTCGAAATAGCCGTACAACCAGCCGCCATGCAGCGGACGCTTGAACATCACGCTGAACTCGTACAGCGAAGCGCTGGAAAGCCGGTCGCCCGAGACCACCAGGCGCGCGACTGTGCCGCAGGCCAGATCGCGACCCGCAGTGAACCTGCCGTACTCGCGCTCCTGGATGACCGCCTGCGCGTGGCCGAGCAACAGCGTCTGCACCCAGCTGGTCGCCGACATATTGCGCAGCCAGTTGACGTAACCAGAGGAACGCAGCACCCAGCGTCCGCTCCAGCGCTCGACCGTGAGACCGCCGCTGACCCCGAGCCCCGCGCCGCTCTCCAGGTAGGGCTTGAGCAATGGATAGAGCCGGCTGTTGCCGAAGCTGTACTGAGGCGCCCAGCGCAGAGCGGCAAACACCGTCGGCTTGAACCCGACGCGCACGCCGAGATCGAAATCGATATGCGCATGCTGCTCGAAGCGCAGGCCTGCCCGCACCGGATTGCGCTCGAGGGCCGGGTTTTCCGGCGTCTCCGCGAGGTTGCTGCTGCTGATGAATACGCGCAACCGGCGCTCGATGTTGGGCAGCTGCAGCGTGGCATCGAACTCCGGCCGCGGCGCGAGGCTGAGCCCGTGCTGGCGATTGAGAAACTCCGTGTCGAAATCGATGCGCAGCGGCGACAGCGGCACGACGAGTGCGTCACGCTGCGGATCGGCGTAGCGCTGATCGACATTCACCAGCAGGTGTTCCAGCCGGCGGTAGAGCCAGTCGTGTCCCTTGTCCGCTCGTTCGCCAACGGTATGCGCCACCACCGTCGAGGCACGGTGCAGGCCGGCGAACGTGCCGCTCGACGGGCGCACCCGCTCGGGCTCGTCCGCTTGCGCTGCCACGGCGCACACTGCGAACAGCAGCAGGGTTCGAACCATCGGCGTTGGGTGACTGCCCTGTTTACGCCTGGGTTGCAGGACCGCGAAGACCATAGGCGCAGTGCCACCTTTTATGCGAAGCATGCACGCGGCGGCCACTTTTTTCTGTTCGCCACCGCACTCAGCGGCCAAGGGCGCCTGCAGCTCTGTGCGCTGACGTACCGAGTGACGCGCGACCACGGCAGACAATTACCGGCGACGCCCGGGCGCGAGGAAGCAGGCATTTTCAACACGACTCACAACTGCGTAAATGCCCTGCTGGCTGGCACCACGCTGCTCCTGTGCGGTTGCCTTGCCGGTGCGCCCATGCGCGACTCCGGCACCGTCGCGGGAGTGGTGGTGCCTGCTACCTGGTCGGGGCCAACCACCACAGCGGCCACCGTGGAGCCGCCACTGGCATCGTGGTGGCTGCGATTCAACGACCCCATCCTGAGCGCGCTGGTGGCTCAGGCACTGCACGACAGCACCGAAGTCAAATCGGCCGAGGCCGCGCTCGCGCAGGCTACGGCACTGCGAGCTGCGGCTGCTGCCGCCCTCTGGCCGACGCTGGATGGCGCGGCGGTCGCGCAACACGGCACTGCCGGTGGTAACGATACGGGCAGCAGCGTCCAGCTTGGCGTCGATGGCGCATGGGTGCCGGACGTGTTCGGCGCCAATCGCAGCGCCTTGCGAGCCAGTCGTGCAACTCTCCAGGCGAGCGCGGCCAGTCTCGATTACACCAGGATCGCAGTGGCCGCCGAAGTGGGCGCGAGCTACATCCTGCTGCGCAGCGCGCAGGCGCGCGCACTGATCGCCACGGAAAATCTGGCCAGCCAACAGGAGACGCTGCAGATTACGCAGTGGCGGCAACAAGCCGGCCTCGTCACAGAGCTCGAGACAGCACAGGCGTATGCCGCTGTCGAACAAACCCGGGCACTGCTGGCGGGCGCGCAGATCAGCATCGAGCAGACGCGTCACGCGCTGGCGGTACTGACGGGCAAGCCACCGGCCGCGCTCGATGAGCTGCTCTCGATTGCCAGCCCGGTTCCGCAATCGCCCGACGTCGCGGGCCTCGGCATTCCGCTCGACACGCTGCGCCAGCGACCAGATGTGCGCGTAGCCGAGCGCCAGGTCGCCGTCGCCATGGCCCAGCTCTCGCAGGCCCGCGCGGCACGCTGGCCCGGCTTTGCGCTCAGCGGCTCGCTGAGCCTGGATGACACGAACACCGGCTCGCTCACAGACCGCGCATCGCTGCTCAGCTCCCTGCTGGCGAGCATTAGCCTGCCACTGTTTGACGGCGGCGCCCGCCGCGCCCAGGTGCGCGCACATCAGGCTGCGCTCGAGCAGGCCCGCGCCGCCTATGAACTCACGGTGCTCACTGCACTGCGGGACGTCGAGGATGACATCGCCGCACTGCGCGGCGATCGCGTACGAATGCAGAGCCTGGACAATGCCGCAAGCGCGGCTGCCAGCGCCGCAGCGCTCGCCCGCCAGCGCTATGGCAGCGGGCTCGTGGATTTCCAGGTGGTGCTCGACACGCAGCGCACGCGCCTGGCCACACAGGACAGTCTCGTCAGTGCCAGCGCCGATGTTGGCGGCGACCAGGTGAGGCTGTTCAAGGCACTCGGCGGCGGCTGGCGTGATGACAACGCCGGGCAATTGCAGCCGTGAGCGCAGCACCTCCAGCCCCATTGGGCAACGACACTGCGCCGGCCGCCGAGCCAGATACCGACTTGGCCGCCCTGCTCGCCGAACCCGTCAAACCCATCTGGTACCGGCGCCGCTCAGCGCTGGTTGCCGCAGCACTGCTGCTGCTCTGCGCCGCCGGGATCTGGTGGTGGCTCGCGCGCCTCGCCGCCAACGCGGCGCCCGTTTACACCACGCAGCCGGCGACACGCGGCGACCTGACCCTGACTGTCGCGGCCAACGGAACTATCCAACCGACACGCTCCATCAACATTGGCAGCGAACTCTCGGGCACGGTCCTGAAGGTTAATGTCGATGTCAACGATCACATCGTCAAAGGACAAGTGCTGGTCGAACTCGACCCGGCCAAGCTCCGTGACCAGGTGCGTCGTTCCCAGGCGACTCTCGCTGCCGCACTGGCCAAGGTGAATCAGACGGCGGCAACCATTGTCGAGTCGCGCTCGACCATGACGCGGCTCGATCAAGTCGCGCGCTTGTCCGGCGGAAAAGTGCCCTCGCAAACCGAGCTCGATGCCGCCCGCGCCACGCTGGCACGCGCGCTGGCCGATGATGCCAGTGCGGGCGCCGGTGTCCAGGATGCCCGGGCAGCGTTGTCGACCGACCAGATAAACCTTTCGAAGGCGTCCATCAGCGCCCCCGCCGACGGCGTCGTATTGACACGATCGGTGGACCCCGGCAACGCCGTCGCGGCCTCGCTGCAGGCGGTGACTCTATTTACCGTGGCGGAGGACCTCGCGAGGCTGCGTCTCTGGGTGTACGTCGATGAGGCGGATGTGGGCGCCGTGCAAGTCGGACAGCAGGCTACGTTTACGGTCAGCGCTTACCCGACGCGCAGATTCCCGGCTGTCATCACGCGCGTCGGTTTTGGTTCGACCATTACCGACAACGTCGTCACCTATCTTACCTACCTTGATGTCGACAATGGCGATCTGAGCCTGCGACCAGGCATGACCGCAACCGCAATCATTACCGCCACGCAGCGCAGGAATGTGCTGCTGGTGCCTAACACCGCCCTCCGCTTCACGCCCGCCTCAGCGCCCGCCGCCACCCCGGCCAGCAAGGGTCTGCTGAGCAATCTTGCGCCCGGACGCATCGGCGGCAACACCCGCAAGTCGGCTGCGGCCGGCGCCAGTACCGCAACAGCCCGACAACTCTGGGTGCTGCGCGATCGCGCCGCCGTGGCCGTCGCGGTGGTGACGGGCATCAGCGACGGTCACATGACGGAGATCACGGGAGGCGATCTGCAGGCTGGCATGGAGGTCATCACCGATCAAAAGGTCACGGCAGCCAAGTGAGCGCAGTGCTCATCCGGTTGTCGGCGGTCACGAAGAGTTACGGCTCCGGACAGGCCAGGCTGATGGCGCTGCAGGGCATCGATCTGGAAGTGGCCGCTGGCGAGTTCCTGGCCATCATGGGGCCAAGCGGATCCGGAAAGTCCACCGCCATGAACATCCTGGGGTGCCTCGACACACCAGGCTCAGGGCAGTACCTGTTCAAGGGTGCACACGTCGAATCACTGTCACGCGACCAGCGCGCCCGGCTGCGACGCCGCTTCCTCGGGTTCGTCTTCCAGGGGTTCAATCTCCTGCCGCGAACCTCGGCGCAGGAAAACGTCGAGTTGCCGCTGCTGTATCGGGGCGATAGCGCCACCGTCCGGCGCGCCGGGGCGGCACGGGCGTTGCAGTCTGTTGGGCTGGCTGGCTGGGAACAGCACACGCCCGGCGAGCTCTCCGGCGGACAGCAGCAGCGCGTGGCGATCGCCCGCGCCATTGTCACGGCGCCCGCGGTGGTGCTTGCTGATGAGCCCACCGGCAACCTCGACACGCAGCGCAGTCACGAGATCATGGCGCTGCTGGTCGCCCTGAACAGGGATCACGGCATAACCGTATTGATGGTCACGCACGAACCGGACATGGCAGCGTACGCGCGCCGCCAGGTGCACTTTGTCGATGGCCGCATCGCTCGTGACGAGGCGAACGCACATCCGGCCACTGCCCCCGCAGCGCCGACCGAGACCGTCTGATGTGGCTGAACGCGTTACTGCTGGCGCTGCGCTCGATTCGGCGCAATCTGCTGCGCTCAATCCTTACCATCCTCGGCATTGTCATCGGCGTCGGCGCAGTGATCACAATGGTCACACTTGGCAACGGCGCCACGTTATCCGTGCAGCAGCAGATTTCGAGCCTGGGCACGAACCTGTTGATGATTCGGCTCGGTCAACGCCAGGGTCCTGGCGGTGGTGGCGGCGGCGGTGGGGGCATACAGCCGTTCAAGGAATCCGACGTGACTGCCATCCAGTCCGAGATAGGCGGAATAGCGGCCGCTGCCCCGGAAGCCCGCGCGGCTGTGACGGTCGTAGGGAATGGGCGCAACTGGGCCACCAACGTGACCGGCAGCACCAATGACTGGTTCACCATTGGCAACTGGAAGCTCGCCTCAGGGCGGATGTTTGAGCCCGATGAGCAGCTTGCCGGGAGTGCAGTGTGCATCATTGGTGAGACCGTGCGTCGCGAAATCTACGGCGGCGCCGTAGGAACCCTGATCCCGGGTGCGCAACTGCGCATCCGGCAGTTCTCCTGCAATGTAGTGGGGGTGCTGGTCTCCAAGGGCCAGGGCGGCATGGGGAACGACCAGGACGATATAGTGGTCGTGCCGTTTCATACGCTGCAGCGGCGAGTCACCGGTACGCGCACCGTCAATACCATTCTGGTGTCGATGGAGCCGGGCAGCGAACGCACACGCATCAAGGCCAGCCTGCGTCAATTGCTGCGCGAGCGGCGCAAGCTCACCGACAGCGACGATGACAATTTCAACGTGCTTGACACCCAGCAGATCGCCGACGCGCTTTCGGGTACCACCAAGGTGCTGACGACGCTGCTCGGCGCGGTGGCGGCCGTCAGCCTGCTGGTGGGCGGGATCGGCATCATGAACATCATGCTGGTAAGCGTCACGGAGCGGACGCGCGAGATCGGCCTGCGCCTGGCTATTGGCGCGCTCGGCAGTGAAGTGCTGCTGCAGTTCCTGATCGAGGCCGTCGCCCTCTCGGCGCTGGGCGGGGTGATCGGTATAGCAATCGCGACAGTGGCATCATACGCACTGGCCCACGTCATGGGTGTACCCTACGTATTCGACTCCACGATCAATTTGCTCTCGCTGCTGTTCTCGGCCGCAATCGGCGTCATATTCGGCTATTTTCCGGCGCGACGCGCGGCGCACATGGACCCGATCGAGGCGCTTCGACACGAGTGAGATGCCGGCAATTCGGCGTGGCGCTGATCGACATTCACCAGCAGGTGTGCCAGCCGGCGAATGTGCCGCGCGACGGGCGCGTGTGGTCTGTTCGCTAGCCAACTCAATGGCCAGCGCGCAGACGAGGCAACGATGGTGTGCCATCGTACCGACGTGGCGGCAATCGGGGCGCATCGTTCAACCTCACCTAAGGCCACCTTGCACATCCCGGAGCCCGACATGTACACAGCACGCACATTCAACGCACGGCCCGTGATGGGGCCAGGTCATAAGCTGGAAGCGGCACCGCAGCCGATGGACCAGGAAACCCTACGACTCGCAGTCGCGCCGCCGCTCGCCGGGCCCCCGTCGCTGGCCAGCATCATCAACAAGGCAATGCGACTCTGGAGGTAACGCGCGGCGCGCATGGAGTCTATCGGAGCGCTTCGACACGAGTAGAGTGTCAGAGGATATGGCTCATCCGCCTGACAACGCCTTGCGGGAAGCGCTGGGCCTGCTGCGCACGCGTCGCTTCGGCACTTTTTGGTTCGCCAGCCTGCTGTCGAGCATCGGCACCTGGGCCCAGCAGGTCGCACAACCCTGGTTGCTGCTAAGCCTGGGCGCCTCTTCGGTGCTGATTGGGCTTGACGCCTTTGCCATGAGCGCGCCCGTGTGGTTGCTGACGCTGGCAGGCGGCGTACTCGCAGACCGCGCCGATCGACGGCAGGTAATTGCCGGTTTCCAGTCGCTACAGATGCTGTGTCCGATTGCGATCGTAGCGCTGCTGCTAACGGGCGCGGTGCAGCCCTGGATGATCATCGTGCTGTCATTGATAGTCGGCATCACCGACGCGCTATCAATGCCGTCTTTTGCATCGATAGTGCCCTCCATAGTTGACCGGCGGCAGATTGGCGCTGGTCTTGCACTGAATTCCACGCAATTCAATATTTCCCGCATCGCCGGCCCCGCGCTGGCCGGGGTGCTCATGGCCAGCGTCGGCGCAATTGGCTGTTTCGTGGCCAGTGCGATCTCCTACCTGCCCTTCATTGGTGTTGCCGTGTGGATCCTGCCCCGGGGCGATGCCGCGACTGGCGCGGCGGCGCGCCTCGAGTCAGGTCACCCGCTGGCGGCCCTCGGCACCGTGGCGCGCGTACCGCTGGTGCGCGGCGCCTTGCTGACTACGTTCTTCACGGGATTGTTATGCGGCCCCCTCGTAACTTTCTGTCCCGTGCTCATACAGCAGGCGTATCACGGCAATTCCGGGCACTTCAGTCTTGCCGTGAGCGCTTTTGGCTGTGGCGGGCTGCTCGGCGCCGTCGGGCTGCTCGCCATCAGCGCACAGCGTGACCGCTCCAGATTGAGCGCCCTTTCCGCGGCGCTCTCTGGCCTGCTATTGGTGGCGGTGGCAATGGCGCCCTGGTTCTGGATGCTGGTTGGCTTGCTGATTCTGGCAGGTGCGTCGATGAGCGTTACCAATACGGCGACCAACACACTGGTGCAGACTGCGGCATTGCCACAGCAACGTGGCCAGACCGTCGGCGTATACATGCTGGCGATGCGCGGCGGATTGGCTCTCGGCAGCCTGCTGACCGGATTCGCAGTTCATCTGCTGGGGATCAGATCCGCTTTGGCGATCAACGGTGTGCTCGCGGTCACCGCGCAGGCCCTGATCAGCCGCACCCGCGCCCGCGCCTGACGGGACGCGCGCCGTGAGCGTCATGCCCTACGCGCCAGGCGCAATCCTTGTTGCCTGACGTCCATGACCAGGTGAAAGCGGTCCATGTCGTTAAGGACCGTCATGTCAAAAGGCGTGGTCAGGCCGTGCGGGTGCTCGCTGCGCGGCTGTAGTCTCATCAGGTCCACGACGTTGACTACGCGGATCTTCAGTTCCGCCAGCTGCTCGCTGTTCTGGCGCACGAATACGGTCGTCAGGCGCAGACCCATGACCTGTGTCATTGCCGCGAGCACATGCGGTTTGTCGTCGATCATGACGATATGCTCAGCGGCAAGGAGGCGCCGCACGTCCTCGAGCGCGTGCTGTTTGTGCGGGTAGATCAGCATTCGCCCGGCCACGGCATCGCAGATTCCTGAACGCTGCACATTGCGTGGCTGGAACACGATGTCGCGCAAATGGGTAGTCCAGCAGGAATGCCGACATCTGCAGCAGGGCAGTCCCGATATCCTGGTGCGCGAAAGTCCTGGAGTGCGCCCAGATAGTCAGCCTAACCCAAGCTTTCGCGCCGCTGCGCGTAGAGCGCCGAGTAGCGATCGCGTGCCGCGGACCCAAATTCCCGATCCAGGTGTGTGGACAGATCGGCTGCAAAACCATCGTTGTCGAACAGGGTGTTGCCTACGTCCAGCAGGACCACCAATGGCACCATGACTGTCATGCGACCGCCTGCGCCGCGCCGGCATTCCGATCCCGGCAACGGCAGCGCCTCGCCCGCGCTCGCGTAGCCTGACAGCGCACACGGCCGTGCAATCGCCGGCTATTTGCCGAGGCCAATCTGCGCCATGTATGACTGGTTGTCCCAGAACAGATACTCCGCATCCATCGTTCCGTCCTTCCAGTGACCAACCGTGCACATGATGAGCTTGAAGGCCTTGCCGGTGGGCGGGATGGACTTGCCGTCGCCCAGCGGCATGGGTTGCGTGAAGGTGCCCTCCATGATTCCAATGACGCTGGTCCATTCACCGTTGGCGATCTTGACCGGGTGCTCCTGGATGCGCGTGTCGGGTGCGTATACGAACATTGCCTTCAGATCGGCGATGTGTCTTTCGATGCCGTGCGTGACGTGCCCATCCGGCCAGTGCACCGCAATGTCCGCGGAATGGCTTTCTTTGAGGCGATCCCACTTCTGGTTAGTGAAGACATCGAAGTCCAGAGTGTCGAAGCTGGCAAGATGCGCATTGGCAATGGTTTCCGCCGTCTTGAAGCGGGCGAGCTCATTATCGGCAGCGCTAACCGAGGGTGCAGCCGCTAATGACAAGGCAAGCGCGAGGGTCGCACCAATAATGCGGCGTGCGCGAAACAGCTGGCTGGACATTTGGTCACTCCTTGGATGCGGGTGCATCGGAGCCTATGCGAGGCGCACTTTACACTCTGTACGCCAGCGTACATTGACAGCGCTGTTGGCTGCCGGCTTGAATGCCTGCAGCTCTTCTAATAGATCAGGATTCTCACCTTGCTGCTGTCGCCAAACGCCAGGGTCTTCCCGAACCCTTTGGTCTTGAGCCGGGTGTCGTCCAGCCTGAAGTTCTCGACCAGGTAATCGCGAATCACCAGTGCCTTGGCCTGCGTGAGCACCTGCTGTTTCTCCGAGTCGCCCAACACCTCGGAGACGGCCACCACGGCGAGTGAAAACTTGTGCTGCTCCAGAAAGGCTCCCGCATCCTTGAGGAGTCGCTCGTTGCCCAGCTTGGCGTTGTCCGCCTTGTCGAAGAGGTCGTGGGTGCTGTAGGAATACTCCTGCACGGGTTTCCCGGCGGGCAGCTTAGAAATGGCGTGCCGGGTGAGTTCGTGGGCATCCTCATAGCCGCGCTTGTTGAAGAAACCGCGCAGCAGGAAGTTCTGCTTCAGCGCTTCCATGTCATCCTGGACCGCAGCAAGCGTCGCCTTGGTCTGGGTGGCAACCGAACTGGTCAATTCGGTCACATCCACCGGTTTGATGCTGCGGATCGTGTCGCCATTGTCCAGTTGCGGCGCCTGCCGCGAGCCGAACGAGACTTCGATGTACTCGTCGCCCAACAGCCCCGCCGTCTTGATGGAGGCAACCGAATCCTTGCGTATCAGATTGCGCGCCGACTTGTGCAGCTTCATGACCACGATCACTTTGTCGTCCGGCCCGCCCGGCAACTCGAGCGCCTGCACCGTGCCCTCGCGAATGCCACCCACCCGTACGTCGGTGCCAACGCTCAGTCCACCGACATTCTCAAAAGCGGCCTTCAGGGGAAAGGTCGGGCTGAACAGGAATTCCTTGTCACCGATCAGGAACACGCCACCGGCAAGAACCAGCAGCGTGCCAACGATGAATACTCCGAGCCAAAATGTTCTGGACATGATCTACCCCTGCCAGGCTGAGCTGAGAAATTTTGAAGCGAAAGCGTCGTGACTGTTCTTCAGGTCTTCGAAAGTGCCGGTGATCAGGATCCGGCCATCGCGCAGCAACGCCAGCCGATCGGCAACCATCCGCGCGACCTGCACGTCGTGCGTCACGATGATGGATGCCACCTTGCGCTCCCGCTGCAGCTTCAGGATGAGCTCGCCGATCTCCGCGGAGGTGATCGGATCCAACCCGGTTGTGGGCTCATCAAAGAGCAGGATGTCGGGCGCGAGGGCCAGGGCACGCGCCAGCCCGACGCGCTTCTTCATGCCCCCCGAGATCTCGTCAGGCATCTTGCCCAGCGCCTCCTCCATGCCGACACTCGCCAGCAGCTCTTGCACGCGCGTGCGGCGATCGGCGTCTGACAGTTGCGCATGCCGTTTGAGCGGAAAGGCGACGTTCTCTTCGACCGTCATCGAGTCATACAGCGCCGCGGATTGAAATACGAATCCGATTTTCTGCCGCAGCTCGTTCATCTTCCGCATGTCGCTACCGGCAACTTCCTGGCCGTGAATGCGAATGGAACCGGTATCGGGCTGCTGCAGGCCGATGATCAGCTTCAGCAACACGCTCTTGCCCGTGCCGCTCTGCCCGAGAATCGCCAGGGTCTCACCCTGCGCGACCTGCAGATCGACGCCATCCAGGACGTGCTGCGCACCAAACGACTTGTGCACGGACTGCACCTGCACGGCGGCCTGCGGAGTCGCAGCGTTCATGTGCCTCTCACGGGAAGAACACCAGGATGATGCGCACCAGCACAACGTCCGCCAGGATGATGAAAATCGAGGCGTAGACCACGGAGCTGGCGGCAGCGCGCTCCACTCCTGCCGTGCCGCCCCGTGCCCGCATACCTTCGAAGCACGCCACCAGACCGATGATCAGGCCGAAGACTGCCGTCTTGAGAGTAGCTGGCAGCAGGTCGTTGAAGCCCACACGGGCAAAGCCCGAATTCACGAACAGCCGTAACGGGATCGGATCGGTCAGCGTGGTGGCGACCCAACCCATCACCACGCCGCAGAAATCTGCAGCGACGGTGAGCAACGGCAGCATCAGCACGCAGGCCAGCACGCGCGTTGCCACCAGGTATTTGTAAAGATCGACGGCCGAGGCTTCGATGGCATCGAGCTGCTCAGTGACTTTCATCGCGGCCAGCTCGGCGCCGATGCTGGCGCCCACACGGCCGCTGACGATCAGCCCGGTGATGATCGGGCCGCTTTCCTTGAGGATGGAGAGCACGATGATCGTCGGCAGCAGCGGCTTGGCCCCGAAGCGCAGCAGGCTGTCGCGGGCCTCAAGTGAGAACACCACACCCGTGGCCGCACCGGCGAGGCCCACCAGCAGCAGCGAGCGCGCGCCCACTTCACTGAGTTGGTGGACGAATTCTTCGCGCTCGTACGGGGGAGCAAAGCCCGTGCGGGCCAGGCGGCCGCAGAAGCGGCCAAAGTCCCCGAACCACTCGAAGAACCTGACGAGAATGGGCGTGCTCCAGCTTGCCGGGCATAGGCAAAGCAGCCGGCTCGAAGCCAACCGTAGTCGAACTCCACCGTGCACTCTGTACGACACCGAACGGACGGTTGGGATGCTGGGGATCATCCTCTCGAAATGAAAGCACTGGTCTACCAAGGCCCTGGCAGGAAGGCCTACCAGGAGCACGCCAACCCGACGATCAATGCTCCGACGGATGCCATTGTTCGCGTGACCAGAACCACAATCTGCGGCACGGATCTGCACATCCTCAAGGGTGATGTGCCGAGCTGCCAGGCCGGGCGCATTCTGGGTCACGAGGGAGTCGGCGTGATCAGCGAGGTCGGCACGGCTGTAAGCACTTTCAAGGCCGGCGACCGCGTACTGATTTCCTGCATCAGCGCATGCGGAAAATGCCTGTACTGCCGCCGGCTCATGTACTCGCACTGCACCAGCGGGGGCTGGATTCTGGGCAATACCATCGACGGCACGCAGGCCGAGTTGGTGCGCATTCCGCATGCCGACAATAGCCTCTACCCCATTCCCGCGGGCGCCGATGAAGAGGCGCTGGTCATGCTGAGCGATATCCTGCCCACCGGTTTCGAGTGCGGCGTACTCAACGGCAAGGTGCAGCCTGGCAGCACCGTCGCCATCGTCGGGTCGGGGCCCATCGGGCTCGCTGCCTTGCTCACGGCGCAGTTCTATTCACCATCCCAGATCATCATGATCGACCTGGATGACAATCGCCTGGCCGTGGCGCAGCGCTTCGGGGCCACCTCGATCGTCAACAGCAGCGATGGCAAAGCCGTAGCAGCGGTCATGGCGCTGACCGCCCAGCGCGGCGTCGATGCCGCCATCGAAGCAGTCGGCATTCCCGCCACCTTCGAACTGTGTACGCAACTGGTAGCGCCGGGCGGCACGGTCGCCAACATTGGCGTCCATGGCAAGAAGGTCGACCTGCATCTCGAGAGCCTTTGGGATCGCAACATATCGATCACGACGCGGCTGGTCGACACGGTCAGCACACCCATGCTGCTCAGCACGGTGAACGCCCACAGGATCGACCCCAAACTGCTGATCACGCACCGCTTCAAGTTCGATCAGATCATCGAGGCTTACGAGACCTTCGGCAACGCAGCCCAGTCGCGCGCCCTCAAAGTGCTGATCGAGGCTTGATGGAGTTCAAGGACTACTACNNTACCATCCGGATGTCAGCAAGGAGCCCGACGCCGAAGCCCAATTCAAGGCTGTCGCGGAAGCGTACGAAGCGCTCAAGAATCCGGAGCTGCGCGCGGCCTACGACACCGTCGGCAGCCAGCACTCTGGCGGCAAGGACTTCCGGCCTCCACCGGACTGGGACAACGGCTTTGAATTCACGGAAGGTGCGGGCGCACAGTCCAATCGGGAACGCAGCGACTTCTTCGAAACCCTCTTTCGTCGTGCGACCGCAGACTCACGCGGTCGCGGCGCCCCCGCTCAGTCGTCCGGCGACGACCATCACGCCAAAGTGCAGATTGATCTGGCGGAATCTTATCGCGGTGGCCGGCGAACGATTTCGCTGCAGCTGCCTGTGCGTGACGAGCAGGGACATCTGAACTTCAAGATCCGTCAACTGGAGGTGAATATCCCGAAGGGTGTTCGCTCCGGGCAGCATCTGCGCCTGAAGGGACAGGGTGGCGCAGGCCATGGCACGGAACCTGCCGGCGATCTGTATCTCGAGGTCCAGTTCGCGCCGCACCGGCTGTTTCGCGCAGATGGGTGCGACGTTTATGTCGATCTGCCGGTTGCGCCCTGGGAAGCTGCGCTGGGTGCATCGGTCACTATGCCCACGCCCGATGGCAACGTCCAGGTGTCTGTCCCGGCCGGCTCGCCATCCGGCCGCAGGCTGCGCCTCCGGGGCAAAGGTTTGCCCACTACGCCGCCTGGAGACCTCTACGCGGTGTTGTCGGTTGTGCTGCCACCCGCTGGCAATGATGCTGCACAGGCAGCCTATCGCGCGCTGGCCAGCAGTTTTGGCGACTTCAACCCACGCGCCGCAATGAAGGGGTGAGCCGATGAACTCCGTCGAAGGTCCGTTTGATCATGCCGTGATCGTCGAAACAGAACTCCAGTTTTCACTGGTTGAGCTCAGCCGTGTCTGCGGCGTCGAGACAGCGTTGCTTGAATCATTGGTCGAGGAAGGCGTGTTGACGCCGCGCGGTGACGGCCCAACGGAGTGGAGCTTCGCGGGCGCCATCATGCCACGGGCACGCACCGCAACCCGGCTGCTGCGGGACCTGGAATTGAGCGCCCCAGGGGCAGCGCTGGTGATCGATCTGGTTGACGAGATCGAGAGGCTCAAGGCGCAACTGCGACGAGCCGTTTGCGGATGAGCCGCAGCTCACGCCGGCGCGCGCCGTTTGATTTGGGATAGGCCAGACCAAGGCCCTCGAGCGTCTCGAGGATGATCTGGGAGACCATCAGGCTGGCGCCATCCTTGTCATCGGCCGGGATGATGTGCCAGGGCGCCTTGTCAGTACTCGTTGCACCCAGGCATTCCTGATAGGCGTGCATGTAGTCCTTCCAGAACCGCCGCTCCTCGACGTCCGCCAGGCTGAATTTCCAGTTCTTGTGAGGGTCATCGATGCGTTGCAGGAAGCGCTGCCGCTGCTCTTCCTTCGATAGATGAAGGTAGAACTTGATGATCCGGGTTCCGTTGCGGTG
>PMNQ01000093.1:0-2780 GCA_003162555.1 Gammaproteobacteria bacterium
CAGCGCCAGCAGGACGCGCTTGATCTCCAGTCTGCGCACCAATTCGGGGATCTCATCCGGCGCATGCACGCGGACACCCTGAATCACCATGTTGTGCAGGGCGGGTTTATCGTCGGCGAAGGCGGCCAGTCTGAACTCGCGGCTGGACGCCAGGGCGTCGGCCAGATTTCTTCCGGCCTTGCCAGCACCGTAAACGATTACCCGGTCGAATTCCCGCTTCGATGCCGGACTGCTGAGAATCAGCACGGCGACCCAGCGGCTGCCCGCAACAAGAGTTATCGAAAGTGCTGCATAGAGCACCAACACAGAGCCCACATGTGGCAGGCCCGGCAAACTTGCATTCGCAATCGCTACGGCGGTTAACGAAACCAGCACGCCCCAAAGAATGGCCAGGCTGGAGCGCGGAACNNTCGAACCACCTGACGGTACAGACCCGTCAGCTGAAATGTCGTCAGGGCAACGACCGTCGCTATAGCGAACAGCGAGAGCAACCGGTCATCGGGGACAATGAACTTGTCAGCCTTGAGGACCACCGCCACCCAGAACGCCAGCGGTATGGCGACAGCATCAGCGCCAATTACTATCAGCCGCTTGACACCGCGCGGCCACCGCTCAACGCGGGCACTGAGTGAACGTTTTCGATTCGGCATCCTGAAAGTCCCCTACGCCTGTCACTATNNAGATGACTAGGCGAGACCGTCTCGGCGGTCATGACCAAGCGAAATTATAGCGCCCCATACCCGTGATTTGCACCATTTTGGTAAAATTGGCCTGAATCATTCGAGGCGCGGTCAGACTGCGGGCGGCAAGATCTTGGCGCTCACGTGTTTGATGGAATCAGGGATCTGTACTGACAATGCGTGCCACAGGACAGTGTTCGGCATCGGGTGTGCGCCTTGAATGCAAAGTACCACGCTATCGGTTCAAAATCTGCCTTAACATCGGCTGTGCTCCAGACGCATGAACCCGGGTGGCCGGCTACGCTACCGTCTGCCGATTAACGCCGCTGGTAATCTTGAAAGCCAAGTNNGCGGATTCGTCGGCCTGCCCTTGTGCCTCACGCTGGCACGTGCCGGTCTTCGGGTTCGCGCATTGACTCGCCGACCGCTTGCGCAGTTTGACGCCGCAGGCATCGACGTACACACATGCGCCGACATCGCTGCAGAGCTGCAATGGCGGCCCATGCTGGATGGCATCGACACGGTCATCCACCTTGCCGGCCGCGCACACGTGATGGCCGATGCCGCTGCCGACTCCGCGAAGCGCTACCAGCACGACAACGTCGACGCCACGATTGCGATCGCCAGGGCCGCTGTCGATAGTGGAGTGCGCCGGTTCGTGTTCATGAGCACCATCAAGGTCTTTGGTGATGGCCCATTCACGGAGCCGCTGCGTCCATGGCGCACTCCCACGCCCGAAGACGACTACGGCCGGTCCAAGTTGCAGGCCGAAAATGCGCTACGCGCGCTCAGTCAGAGCGCGGCGATCGACATGGTCATCGTCCGCCCTCCGCTCGTTTACGGCCCTGGGGTGCGGGCCAATTTTCTGCGCCTGATGAACTGGGTGGACCGCGGCCTGCCGTTGCCGCTGGCCGGCGTGCACAATCGGCGCAGCCTGGTCAGTGTCTTCAACTTGAACGAATTGCTGCGTCGCCTCGCCGAGCGACGGGAAAGTTGCGCGGGCACCTGGCATGTCAGCGACGGACAGGACTGCTCGATCTCCGAATTGATGCGCGAGGTGGCAGCGCTGCTGTCGCGTCCCGCCCGGCTGTTTGCGCTACCTCCGTTCATGCTGCGAGCCGCGTTCACGCTCGCAGGGCGTCGACGCGAATATGAACGCCTGTGTGGCTCGTTGCAGGTCGACATGAGCCAGACGAATACGAAATTGGCCTGGCGCCCGCCCCTCAGCCGGCAGGAAGGACTCGCGCAGACGGTGGCGTGGTACCAGGAGCGACTGCAGGGCGGGGCCGCATGAGCTGCGCCATTGTTGTCGGTGCATTCCTGGTNNCGATTGTGTCCGTGACACTGGTGGTTGCGGCGGCAGCGGCGATTTTCGCACGCGACACTCTGCTTGATTCTTTTGCCTGGCTGGTCGGTGGCAGCCTGGTTGCCCTCGCTGGTTTTCTCGACGACCTGCGTGGCCTCTCCGCGATCAAACGCCTTGGCTTCCACTTCGGTGCCGCAGCGATGCTGCTGCTAGCCAGTGGTGGGTTGCCTGCCCTGCCCTGGCCTGGCGGTGCGGTCGAACTGGGTGCACTCGGCTGGATTGTTGGCGCGCTCGCCATAGTGTGGTCAATCAATCTGTTCAATTTCATGGACGGCATCGACGGGTTGGCCGCCGCGCAGGCCATATTCGTGATCGCCTCTGCCGTTTGGCTTCAGGGCAGCGGCGCCGGCGGCGGCGCCANNCGACTCCACAGTAACGCTTGTCGTACGCCTGGTGCGTGGCCAACGGGTGTACGAAGCACACCGGGACCACCTGTATCAAAGGCTATCGCGCCGCTGGCGCTCGCATCGGGCAGTGACGTTATGTGCCGTCGCGGTCAATCTGCTTTGGTGCCTGCCGTGGGCGGTGGCGACGGTGAGGGCGCCGGATTCTGGAGCGATGTTCGCGGCGGTGGGATTGGGGCCGCTGGCTATGGTAGTGGCGCTGCTAAGTCGGCCAACGGAAAAACCCAGTCAAAGGTGAGTGCATAATGAGACCGAATACGCACATGGAAACCAGAACGAACATTTCGCAACCAAAGTTACCACTGGCCATAACTTGTTTGGTCCTCACCG
>PMNQ01000093.1:2786-2933 GCA_003162555.1 Gammaproteobacteria bacterium
GGAGACGGCATACACGTTGATTTGCAGGGCAGTACTTTGCATTTCTCCAAGTCGGCCAATCGTGGCGACATCGGCGCTGGGTTCGTGTTCGCCATTCGCGACTTCTCGATTGCGAATGGGACTATCGAGGTGGATTACAACGGGACA
>PMNQ01000274.1:0-152 GCA_003162555.1 Gammaproteobacteria bacterium
GTAGTCGAAGCCGGTCCAGACAAATTCTCCCAGCAGGCGCGGAATCCGCTGCTGCGCATCGAATTCCACATCCGGGCAATAGGCCCAGGGCGGCGCGATGATGTCGTAGCTGCTGATCTGCAGCGAAGGATGCTTCTCGTATTTCTCGAGCG
>PMNQ01000274.1:230-55485 GCA_003162555.1 Gammaproteobacteria bacterium
ATGATGACGCTCGGATGATTGCGGTCGCGCCGCACCATGTCGCGGACATCGCGCTCCGACCATTCGTCGAAGTGTTTGCTGTAGCCGTTGACGACCTTTGGAATCCGCCACATGTCGAAGGCTTCATCCATCACCAGCAATCCCAGCCGATCGGCGTATTCGAGCAGCTCGGGCGAGGGCGGGTTATGACTGGTGCGGATGGCGTTCACGCCCGCGGACTTCATGATCTCAAGCTGGCGCTCGGTGGCGCGGCGGCTGACGGCGGCGCCCAACGCGCCCAGGTCGTGGTGCAGGCAGACGCCATGCAAGCGGACTGATTGTCCGTTCAGCAGGAATCCCAGTTGCCGATCGAAGGCGATGCTGCGGATGCCGAATGGCGTCACGTAGCGATCCACGACCGCGCCGTCCTCGAGCGCCTCGGTGATCAACGAATAAAGGTAGGGCCGGTCGATATCCCAGAGCTCGGGATGGTCAACGCTTAAGCTGGCGGTAACCGTCTGCGTGCCCGCTGCCGCAATGTCGGCGCGAGTTGAAGATTGCGCCACTTGTCGACCGCTCGCATCGACGACCGATGTGCGGATCGACGCGGCCGCCGGCGCATTGCGCCGGTTTCGCACTTGCGTTTGCACGGCGACCGTGGCGCGCGCGGCGGTGACTTCCGGCGTGGTGACATAGGTGCCCCAGCGCGCCACATGCACCGGGCCGGTGACTTCGAGCCACACGTTGCGGTAGATGCCCGCGCCCGGATACCAGCGCGAGGCATTGGCTTCGGGCGCGACTTGCACGGCCAGCACATTCGCCTTTCCGTCCCAGCGCAGGTCCGCGCTCAGGTCGACGTTGAAGCCTATGTAGCCATACGGACGGCCGCCCAGCTCCTTGCCGTTGAGCCAGACGCGCGCGTTCGCCATCGCGCCGTCGAACTCGACCGTGACGTAACGGTGCTTGGCACTCGCGGGCAGAGTAAAGGTCTTGCGATACCAGCCGATGCCGGAGACCGGCAGTGCGCCGGTATGTGGGTTGAGCTTGGGATCGAAAGGCAGCCCGATCGCCCAGTCGTGCGGCAGGCGCAATGGTGTCCACGTCGCATCGCGGAATGTCGGCTGCTGCGCTTCCGGTGCGTCGCCGAGATGGAAACGCCAGCCCTCATTGAAACTGACGCGGCGCACGCCATCGGTTCCCAACGGAGCGGCCGCAGCGGCGCCCGATAATCCCAGCCACAGAATCAGCGCGGCTCGCGCCACGCGCTCACATCGGCGGTACTTGTTCACGCTGCTGCTCCTGCGGATCGGTTGTTCACTCGTGGAATGCCTCGACTTCAATGCGCCGGCCGGCGAGGAACGCGTCGGCAACCAGCATCAGTGGCGCAACGTCGGTGTCGGAGCGCCGCGCGCGGATCAGTGCTGCGAAATGCGCGTATAGCCGCGAGTATTCGGTCGCCTGCGGCACGATGACGGCTTGCCCGTTGATCTGCAGCACGCTGGCCCCTTGCGCGAGCCGCAACTGTCCGTTGTCGGTCTCGACGTCGATGTCCCAGCTCTCGGCGCCGGTGTGGCGGAAGTCCAGATCCATGTGGATCGGCGCGCCGCGCGTGTCGGCGAGATCGAGCGTCGCCGCGATCGGGCATTCGCAGTTCGACGGAAACGACAGGCTCGCGCTCTGCAGCAGCAGATTGCCCGGCAGGATGCGCGTCAGGATCGACAGTGCATTGATGCCGGGATCGAACACGCCGAGGCCGCCGGCTTTCCAGATCCAGGTCTGGCCCGGGTGCCACTTGCGTACATCCTCCTTCCAGCTGACTGACACGCGCGTAATGCGTCGCGTCGACAGCCACTCGCGCGCCGGCTCGACACCGTTCGCATGACGCGAGTGCCAGGACGCGAGCAGCGTTACGCCGTTGCTTGCCGCCAGATCCACGAGCTCGCGCACCTCGCCCAGCGTGGCGCCGGGCGGCTTCTCGAGCAGCACGTGACAGCCATGTTCGAGCGCCTGGCGGGCAATGGCGAAACGCACCTGTGGCGTCGTGCACAGCGCCACCGCATCGACGTCCGGCCGGGCATCGAGCAGCGCCGAGATGTCGGTGTAGCTGGGCACTTGCTCGAGCGTGTTGTGCGGGCTGGCGGTCGCGACCAGCGTGAACTCCTTGCTGGCCGCGAGCGAGGGCACGTGCTGGTCGCGCGCGATCTTGCCCAGGCCTACAATTGCAATTGAAATCGGGTTCGTCATCGCGCGCCTCTGATTAATAGTATAAACGGCTGACCATCGCCGGGAGATGCAGGAATGAGCGGGAGTTCATCGAAGGTGGCCCTGGTGACCGGAGCCGGCAGCGGCATCGGCGCTGCGGTAAGCCGCGGTCTCGCGGCGGCGGGATTCGCCGTCGTGCTGGCCGGCAGGCGCGCGGAGCCACTCGCTGCAGTGGCCGCTGAAATCACCCGGGCGGGCGGCAAAGCCTGGCCGATGACGGTGGATGTTGCGGATGAGAACTCCGTGCGCGCGCTGTTCGCGCGCGTCCAGGCGCAGTGCGCGCGCCTGGATGTGTTGTTCAACAACGCCGGCGCCAGCAACCGCGCCGCGCCGCTCGAAGAACTGTCGCGCGCCGAGTGGCAGACCGTGCTGGACATCAATCTCACGGGCGCATTCCTGTGCACGCAGCAGGCCTTTTCAATGATGAAACATCAGGCGCCGCGCGGCGGCCGGATCATCAACAACGGCTCGGTCTCGGCACAGACACCGCGCCCCCATTCGGTGGCCTACGCGGCCAGCAAGCATGGCTTGACCGGCCTGACCAAGGCCACATCACTCGAGGGGCGGGCGTACGACATTGCGTGCGGGCAAATCGATATTGGCAACGTCGCCACGTCTATCGGTGCGGACCTGGTCACCGGCACGCTGCAGGCGGATGGCTCGATCGCGCCGGAACCGACGATGGATGTCGGCGACGTGGTCAGGGCGGTGGTGTACATGGCGAGCCTGCCGCCGACAGCCAACGTGCTGTCGATGACGGTCATGGCTACGCAGATGCCGCTGGTCGGGCGCGGCTGACGGCAGCACGCCTGCGCCGCGGCTGCGCGGGCTGTTCGTGCCCGACGATCAGGTCGAGCGCCTCCTGGATCATCTTGCGCATCGCTTCGGCGGCGACCGCCGGCCGGCCGGCCACGATAGCATCCGCCACGCGCTTGTGATCGGCGACGCTGGCTAGCTTTACGCCCTTGTAGCGGTTGGTGGTGCGGATGCTGAAGCGCAAGGCCGTCGAGGTCAGTTCGGTGAGCTGCGCGTAGAAGCGGTTCCGGCTCGCGTGCAGCACCGCGACGTGGAAGGCAATATCGGAAGCGAGCGGATCGTCCTCGCCGCGCTCCGCGGCGCGCATGCGCTCGATCGCATCGCGCACCGCCTGCTTTTCCGCCGGGCCCGCCGCAGTGGCGGCCAGCGCCGCGGCCAGCGGCTCGATGGCGAGGCGCACTTCCGTGAATTCGGTGAGCAGTGCGGGTGAGAACTTGCGTTCCAGCAACCAGCCGAGAATATCCGGATCAAGCAGATTCCATCTCGATTCGGGTTGCACCCAGGTGCCCTGGCGCGGGCGCGCGCCCAGCAGGCCCTTGGCGGTCAGCATCTTGACCGCTTCGCGCAGCGCCGTGCGGCTGGCGCCGTACTGGCGGCAAAGTTGCGCCTCGACCGGGAACGGATTGCGCTCTGAGTACGTGCCGGTGACGATGGCCACGCCCAGGTCCTGGACGATGCTGCTGGTGAGGTTCTGGCCCAAGCCGCGCGAAATCATGATCGGTACTCTTCCTCTGGCAATCCTTTGAACGGCGTCTGGTAGACGAACACATCGCCCGCGTGCGGTTCGCGTAGCAATGCGGCGGCATCGAGATGTTCGCGCGCCGAGCTCACGAACATCAGATCGAGATCGGGTCCGCCGAAACACACGCATGTAGCCTGACTGGCCGGTAGTGCAACGCGCAGATCCTCCCGGCCATCCGGAGCGTAACGCACGACGCGGGATCCGCCCCACTGCGCACTCCACACGAAACCCTCGGCATCGACTGTACCACCGTCCGGAACGGCCGGCTGCTCGGTGCGCGCAAACACGCGCGGCGCGCCCAGCACACCCGTGGGCTCGCTGACATCGTAGACGTTGATCGTGCGCGTCGGTGAATCGGCAAAGTACAGGTGTGATCCGTCCGGGCTCATGCACAGCCCGTTGGAAATCAGCACTTCCGTGCGGTGACAGCGCAGTCCGTGCGTGGCGTCGAAGGAAAAAAGCCTGCCGATCGGAAGCCGCGGTGCGTGGTCCTGCATCGTGCCCGACCAGAATCGTCCGTGGCGATCGACGCGCCCGTCGTTGAAGCGAATATTGAGTTGATCCACTTCCGGCCGCGCGAGCCATGTCACGTCTTTCGTAATAGGTTCGTACATCGCGATGCCGCTCGCGAACGCCGTGATCAGCCGCGTGGAACCGGCGACCAGTCCGAACGAGCCGATGCGTTCCGGTGCGGGCAATAGCTGGCGCTGCCGCGTGGCCCACTCATAGCGGTACAGGCGGCTGCGCTGGATGTCGGTCCACCACAGCGCCTGATGCCGCCAGTCCCACAGGATGCCCTCGCCGACCGTATCGCCGGCCGGAATGATGTCGATCAGCTTGATGTCCTGTGCTGTGCGCGCCATGGCTCAGGCACCAGCAGTGGCGCTGACGCTGGCGAGTGTCTGCACCAGCTTGCGCGCACGCGTGTCGATGTCGGCCAGCGTGTAGTCGGGCTTGAAGATCTCGGAACCGAAGCCGAAGCCGTCCGCTCCCGCGGCAACCCAGGCCGCGATGTCGGCCGCGCCCACTCCGCCGACCGGGTATACGCGCACTTGTCTGGGCAGCACGGATTTCAGTGCGCCCAGATGCGCGGGACCGTAACTGACCGCCGGAAACAGCTTCAACTCCTGCGCGCCGGCGTCGATGGCCTGGAAGGCTTCGGTCGCCGTGGCAACTCCGGGCATCATTGACATGCCCAGCTGCAGCGCACGCCGGATCACGTCCGGGTTGCAGTTGGGCGCGACGATCAGGCGGCCGCCAGCCGCATGAGTGCGTTCCACGTCGCCCACATTGAGCACGGTGCCAGCGCCGACGACGCAATCGCGCAAATTGAGCGCCGCGAGCGCTGCAATGCTGGCGAACGGGTCCGGCGAATTGAGTGGCACCTCGATGCAGCGGATGCCGGCCGCGTGCAGCGTGTGGGCGACCTGCGTGACGGCGCCGGGCGTGACGGCGCGAAGAATGGCAACCAGCGTGCGGGTCCGCACCGCGGTTTCAGGCTTCATGGGCCACCTGGCTGTGCAGCGTCGCACGATGAATCTGCATCAGGCCCGCAAGCGCGGCGGCCTCGCCGTTGATTTCACGGGGCACAGCGCCGAAGGCCGCCAGCGCCTGCGCGTACAGGCGCGTCAACTGCGGCGTGCCGATCACGTGCACGTTCGCGGCGGTGCCCTGGGTCATGAGTCGCAGTGCGCTTTGCGCGTCGCTCCCGATCAGCAACCCGGACAGAAACGCAGGCGCGTCCTGCGGCGCCAGATCGCCGGTGAGGCGGCGGCTGCGGCACTGGAATACCCGCTGCACCAGGTCGGCCTCCGGGAACAGCCGCACCTGCTCGAGACCGCGCACAAATCCGGCGCCATCGCTGACTGCGGCGGGCCGCTGGCTGCCGGGAGTATCCGTGACCAGCACGGAATGCTGAGCCAGCAGTGAATAGAGTTCGCCAGCGGGCGCGGTCAGGAAATCCCTGACGACGCCGTCATTGATCGCCACCCATTTGGTATGCGTTCCCGGCAGGCACAACAGATGCTGGCCCCGGCGCAGTGCCGCATCGAGCTGCAAAGCGCCGAGAATTTGCGTCTCTTCGCCGCGCATGACATCCGGCGCAGCGAGTCGGTTGGTGCACGAGAGGCCGGGCACGATGCGCACGCGGCCGCCCTCTAATGCAACGCAGCGCGCGGCAATCTGGCTGGCACTGGCGGGGCAGGGGACGTAGGGCACCTGAGTCCAGCCGATGCTCGAACCTACCATGCCGCATAACACGATCGGCAGCTCGCCATGTTCGCGCTGCCAGTCAGACACGAGCGCCGACAGTACCCGCGGAAACGGCGCGTCAACCGCCGCCGCACCGGGTCCGGCCTTGTGCGCGAGCGGCTTGCCCTCATCGCTGCACAGGAACAGGCGCAGATTGCTCGTGCCCCAGTCGCCGGCGATGGCGGCGGGCCGGCTCACTAATGTGATTCCCGCTCGACCGTGCTGCCGCTGGCGCCCGCGAGGAAATCGAAATCGCAGCCGCGATCGGCCTGCGTAACGTGCTCGGTATAAAGTCGATAGTAGCCGCGCGTGTATTTGGGCGGGCCCTGGTTCTTCCGCCAGACTTCCAGGCGCGTGGCGATTTCGCGCTCTGAAACCAGCAGCTCGAGGCGGCGGTTTGGCCCATCGAGCAGGATCTCATCGCCACTGCGCACGATCGCGAGCGGCCCGCCGGCCGCAGCTTCGGGAGCGATGTGCAGCACGACCGTGCCAAACGCGGTGCCGCTCATGCGCGCATCCGAGATACGCAGCATGTCCTTGATGCCCTTCTCGAGCAGTTTGCGCGGCAGCGGCATGTTGCCGACCTCGGGCATGCCCGGATACCCCTTGGGTCCACAGCCCTTGAGCACCAGCACGCTGTCGGCATCGACTTCAAGCGCCGGATCGTCGATGCGCGCGTGAAAATCCTCGATCGATTCGAATACCACCGCGCGGCCGCGATGCGTGAACAGCGCGCTGTCGGCGGCGCTCGGCTTCATGACGGCGCCGCCCGGACACAGGTTGCCGCTCAACACCCAGATGCCGGAGGCCGGCTTGACCGGAGCCGCGAGCGTGCGGATGACTTCGCGGTTGAAGCATTCGGCCCCGGCGCAGCTCTCGCCAAGCGTCTTGCCGGTGAGCGTCGGTGCCGCCGTGTGCAGCAGTGAGCCGAGTTCCTTCATGACGGCAGGCAGGCCGCCCGCGTAATGCAGGTCTTCCATCAGGTATTTTCCGGACGGCTGCAGATCGACCAGCAGCGGCACACCAGCCGACAGGCGATCGAAGTCCGCCAACACCAGGGGCACACCGACGCGTCCCGCCAACGCCAGCAGGTGCAGCACGGCGTTGGTGGAGCCGCCAATCGCCGCGAGCGTGCGCACGGCGTTCTCGAATGCGGCGCGCGTCAGCAGTTTCGACAGCCGCAGGTCATCGTGCACCATGCGCACGATGAGCCGGCCGCCTTCGTGCGCGATCAGGCGGCGGCGCGCATCAACGGCGGGCGCCGTGGCGTTGTAGGGCAGGGCGATGCCCATGGCTTCGGCCAGGCTGGCGATTGTCGAGGCGCTGCCCATCGTCATGCAGGTGCCCGGCGAGCGCGACATGCCCGATTCAGCTGCCATGAATTCGGCGGTGGACATGGTGCCGGCGCGCACCGCTTCGCTGAAGCGCCACACGTCGGTGCCCGAGCCGATGTCGCGGCCGCGATATTTGCCATTGAGCATCGGGCCGCTGGAAATGACCATCGTCG
Source organism: Gammaproteobacteria bacterium (assembly GCA_003162555.1). Taxonomy (GTDB): domain Bacteria; phylum Pseudomonadota; class Gammaproteobacteria; order Steroidobacterales; family Steroidobacteraceae; genus FEN-1191. The sequence continues at coordinate 7,787 of PMNQ01000274.1, forward strand.
GCAGATCGACACTGGCCGCGCCTAGCAGCTGGCCTGGCGTGGTCTTATCGCAGCCGCCGAGCAACACGACACCGTCGATCGGATTGCCGCGAATCGATTCCTCGACTTCCATCGCCAGCAGGTTGCGGAACAGCATCGCGGTTGGACGCATCTGCGTTTCGCCGAGCGACATGGCCGGGAACTCGAGCGGCAGTCCGCCGGCTTCCCAGACGCCGCGCTTCACATGTTCGGCAACGTCGCGCAAGCCGGCGTTGCAGGGCGTGAGCTCCGACCAGGTATTGCAGATGCCGATGACCGGCCGGCCGTCGAAGGCATCATCGGGCAGACCCTGGCTTTTCATCCAGCTGCGGTGGATGAATCCATCGCGCCCCTGGCCGCCGTAACTCCTGGCGCTGCGCAGCACTGGCCGGTCTTTTGGTTTGGAGCTCAAGGCCTGGTTCCTCGCTGGTCCATTCGCGCCAGCATATTGCCCGGCTGCATTTTCATAATATCAATATACTTTGCCCGGTCGGGGGAAAGGCATATTATCATATTAATGATATTATAGTGTAGCGCCCGGCGCCCGGGGCCTGCCGTCCCGACTTGTTTGGCTGATTGTATGGGGCCGTATGTACCGCATCGGAGACCTGCAAGATAAACGCATACTGGTCACGGGCGCCAGTAGCGGCATCGGCGCGGCGCTGGCCGAGGCCTTTGCGCTGCAGGGCGCCCACGTTGCACTGCACGGCCACCGGCACGCGGAAGGCCTGACGGCGGCCGTCCGGCGCATCCAGCAGGCCGGGGGCCACGCACTTGCCCTGACCGCAGACCTCGGCGCGGCGGGCGCGGCGGGCACGGGCCGGCAACTGGTCGATGAGGCGGCCCAGGGCTTGGGCGGCCTCGACGTCCTGATTAACAACGCCGGCGCGATCATTGCCCGCGAGCCCATCGCCACCGCGGACGAGGCCCTGCTCGACCGCGTCTTCGACCTGAACGGCAGGGCGGTGCTGGCGACCTGCCAGGCGGCTGTCCCGCACATGGTGGCGCGTGGCGGCGGCGCCATCATCAATGTCGGCTCGATCGCGGCGCTCGATGGCGGCGGGCGCGGGGCCGGCCTGTATGCGGCGACGAAGGCGTTCGTGCACACGCTGACGCGGCATCTCGCGCGCGACCTGGCGGCGGTCAACATCCGCGTCAACGCGGTCTCGCCCGGCGCCATCGAGACGCCGTTTCATGCGACAACGCCCCCGGAACGAATGCAGGCGATGCGTGCGGCGATACCGATGGGGCGGCTGGGCGTGCCCGCCGACTGCATCGGCGCGTTCTTATTCCTGGCGTCGAACGAACTCAGCGGCTACATCACCGGCCAGATCATTCACGTGAACGGCGGCCAGGCGATGCCCTGATTGTCTGGCGGCGCCCGGCGCTAGTGCCGTGGCGCCGAGTAGGGCCACAGCTCGCAGCCGAAAAATCCCAGCAGCGCATGCGCGGGGTTCGGCCACAGTTCAACCGATGCGGGCTCAGTGCGGGCGCGCGCCGGAAGCAACAGCAGCACGTGGCCGTTCGTCACTTTCAGTTCACCCTGGGCGCTGAGTGCGCCTTCATCGCCAGCGTAGATCTTGAAGGCGATATTGCCGGATGAGTAAAGGCGACAATCAAGCAGCATGGCAACGTCGGTCTGGCGCGTAAAACCGATGTTGACGTGTCCCTCGTTGTAGAGATCCCAGAAATTGACGCCGGCTTCGCCACTGCCGGTCGTGCCCAGCAGAAAAGCAGGTTTCCAGAACGACAGGTGCATGCCGCCGGCTGCATAGGGGGCGTTGGGCGACACCGCTTTCGGCTCGCCCACGGAGGGCAGAGCTTCGAGCGCCAGGAGCTTCTGCAGCAACTGCGCGATCTGCGCTGGGCTGTAGTCCGCTACCGGCGCCGCTCCCGGGAATCCTGCGCGCATCTGCTCGCTCAACGGCGCCGCGGGTGCGGCTACCGCATTGCCTTTCAGGAAGCCGCTGGCGCCGAGCCAGTTGTAAAACAGCGTCGGCCAGACTGCAATCGCGGGCGGATTGCTCTCGCGCATGCCGAAGCCATGATTGGCGTGCGCAAGTACGTGCAGTTCCGCCGAGCCACCGGCCTTCTCGATGGCCAGTTGCAGCTCCGGCAATCGCCCAGCGATCGCAGCCGAATCCTGCTCGCCGCACAGCAGGAACATCGGCGGCAGGCCCGAGGGGAGCTGCAGGTTTTCAGGCAGGCCCGGGTACATGAGGCCAGCGAAGGCCGGCCGCGCGGACTCCCGATCCACGGCATCGGCGGCATTTCCCGCAGGGGAAGCCGGCCGGATCGCGGCCAGCAAGGCCAGTTCGCCGCCCGCGGAAAAGCCGAGCACGCCGACGCGCGCGGCGTCGATATGCAAAGCGCTGGCGCGGTGACGCACCAATCGGATCGCACGCTGCACGTCGGCCAGCTCGTCGCGCTCTACCGAATAGGTCGAACCCGGCTCGGGGGGGAGCCGGTACTTCAGCACAAACGCGGCGATGCCGTGCAAAGCCAACCATTGCGCTACCCGGAAGCCTTCGTGATCCATCCACAGCTCGCGGTGTCCGCCGCCTGGGATCACGATCACGGCCGCACCGCTCGCCTGTGCCGGATCCGGCAGATAGGGGGTCAGCGACGGGTGATGCACGCTGTTGACGATATGCTCGCCGTACTCGTTCATGCGCATCAGCTCGGCTGGCGCCGCGGCAGGCGTGCCCGGTGGGTCACCATTCCAGATCGGGATGGGCGCCTGGGGCCCGGTGTCGAGGCCCGCGGACGCGGACTGCGCCAGCGCCCACAGCATTGCCGTAAACCGGATTTTCATTTGTAGGATAATATCAGCGCATGCGCAGGCTGACGATTGCAGCGTGGTTATTTTCGGCGCTGGCTGCCGCTGCAGCCGCACCGGGCGCACCCGCCGCAAATGTCGCGGGCGAGGAGGCCATCCGGCCGATCAGCGTCGATGCGGCTGGCACCATACGCTGGCGCGACAACGGGCAGGAGCTGGCGCTGTTCGGCGCCAATTACTGCCTCATGTCGGGCTCGGACTACCGCATGGCCGGGCTGATCGGCGGCGATCGCAAGCAGATGATCGATGAGGACATGGCGCAGTTCGCGCGCATGGGCTGGACGGCGCTGCGCCTGTGTTCCTGGGGCGACTGGGAGAATTCGGACCAGCAGGGCAATCTGGTCGTCAACGAGCACGTCGATCTGCTCGACTACCTGGTCGCGGCGGCGCGCAAGCGCGGCATCTACATGCTGCTCACGCCGATTCACACCTACGATCCGCGCTTCGCCGATCAACTGGGCCGGCCTTCGAGCGAGATCGGATTCTCGAAGTACTACAGCCGCGAACAGATGGGCGTGAATCCCGCGTCGATCAAGGCACAGGCCAACTACATCGGCCAGCTGCTGAGGCACGTCAATCCATATACCGGTGTGGCGCTGAAGGACGAGCCGGCCATCCTGTTCGTGGAGGTCATCAACGAACCTGTGCACCACACCGAGGATCTCGCCGGCTCGGTGGCGTACATCAATACCCTGGTCGGAGCAGTGCGCGGCACCGGCAGCAAGCAGCTGACCTTCTATAACGTGTCGCAGGATTTCGGCATCTCGGAAGCCATACGCCGCTCGAAGGCCGATGGCATCAGCTTCGGCTGGTATCCGTCGAGCCTGGTCGCGGGGCACACCTTGCAGGGCAATTTCCTGCCTGCTGTAGATGCATATCCGGACATGCTGCGCATCGACTTGGCGCGACTGCCGCGCATCGTCTACGAATTTGATCAGGCCGATCTGCTGACGGGCTATCTGTACCCGGCCATGGCGCGCACCTATCGCTCGGTGGGCGCGCAGTTCGCGACCATGTTCGCCTACGACTCATTGCAGACCGCGCCCTATAACCTCGGCTGGCAGACGCACTACCTCAATCTCGTGCACACGCCGCGCAAGGCCATCAGCGCGGTGATTGCGGCGGAGGCCATGCGCCGCCTGCCGTCGCGGCAGGCTTACGGTCATTATCCAGAAAGCCAGAAGTTCGGCGATTTCCGCGTCAGCTATGAAGAAGACCTGAGCGAGCTGAATGCGCCGGACGCCTACATGAATGCCGGCCCGACGCGCACCGAGCCGCGCGCCGCGGCGCAGCTCAGGCGCATCGTCGGCCTCGGTTCATCGCCGCTGGTCGGTTACGAAGGAAGCGGCGCTTACTTTCTGGACAAGGTGCGCGACGGCGTGTGGCGGCTGGAAATCTATCCGGATGAAGTGCTGGTGCGCGATCCCTTCGAGCAGCCGCAGCCCGGAAAAATCGTCTCGCGGCTGCTGGATCGGTCGTGGCCGATGAGCGTGCGGTTGCCGGACCTGGGCTCTTCATTCAGTGCGCAGCCGATTCGGCTCTGGCAGAAGCATGATGAGGCGCCGCAACGCGCGGACTCCGGCCGCTTCACTGCTACGCCGGGCGTCTGGCTGCTGAGTGCGGCTGGGCACGTCGATCCCGCAACGCTGCCGGCGTCCATCAATCGCGTGGGGTTCGCCGAATACCATGTCAATGAACCGCGCAGCTATGCCGACGACGTGCAGCCGCTGACGCCGCCCGAGTTCATGATCGGCGAGGCGGTGCGTGTGAGCGTGCGGGTCGCGAACGACACCTTGCCGGATACCGTCTCACTGTGGCTGCGGCCGCTCGGTACACGGGATTTTGGCGCGCCCGTGACCATGACTCGCACGGCCGGCAATGATTACGCGGCGACCGTCGATCCCGACCGCGTGGCCGCCGGCGTGTTCGAATATGCGGTCACGACCTCGACGGGCGATCGCCGGCACACTTTCCCCGGCGCAGTGCCAGGCCAGCCCGGCAGCTGGCCGTTCCGCACCGATTCGTACTGGACGTTTCGTGTCGCGCCTGCTTATGCGGCGCTGCGACTGTTCGATCCGGGCGGCGATGCTGCGCAGTTGTCATTCGTGCGGCCGGGCGAGCAATACCGGTCGGCATTCTTCCGGATCCTGCCCGTTGAATTCAGCGATCAGGCTGCGCTGCGCCTGGAATTGCCGAATCTCGGCGCGGACACGCCGGAACGCTACGCGGCGGCGCTGTACATCGGCCAGCGCATGGCAGCCAGGGCGGGCGTCGTGGCCGCGGCCGACAGTGTGCACATCCGGCTGCGTGCGGCGGGGAGCGAGCACGGCTCCGTCACATTGAAGCTGATCGAGAAGGATGGCTCGAGCTGGAACGTGGACGTGCCGGCGAGGGAACAATGGAGTGAGCAGATCGTGGCGCTCGCCGATCTGCATGCCGGACGGAGCATCCTGATTCCGAGCCCATATCCTGGCCTGTGGAATTACTGGCGCCCCAGTCCTGCGAATCGTGGCGGCGCTGGCGATCGCGTGCACATCGCCGATGTGGAGCGGCTGGAATTGGACATCGAAAGAAACCACGGCGGCGTGGACGTCGAATCCATCTGGCTGAGCTTCAGCGGCGACAGCGCGCCGCCGCGCTAGCGCAACTGCAGGGCGTACTCCGGAATCACCTCGACGCTGCCCAGCTCGGCGATCTGCGAACCGACCGACATCTTTGGCACCGCATCCGGCTCAAGGTAGATGGGCGCGTCCTGGCGCAACGGCAGGAGCGTGAGCGTGAAGGGTTTGTCCAGCAGCGCGGCGTAGCGCTTCAGTCCGATCTCCCAGCTGAGGCCATTGTAGTAAGCGTCGTCGATGAGTTCCGTGCCGGAGAACAATCGCGCGACATCCCCCGCGTAGTGAATCTGCAGGTAGGCGTCGTTGACACCCTGCAGCGACGAACGCGGTACGGTCAGCGTCCAGGCCGCGGACTTGCCGAAGGTCTCGGGGTAAGGTTGGAGCGCTGCCTGCGCCGGTCCGCCGATCGCGATGGGCGGCATGGTCTGTGCCTCGCGCAGCCGCGTCACGCCCACAGTGGTCATGGGCGCTGCCGGCGCCGTCACATCGAGCACCTCGAACAGGCCATCGGCAGCGTGCGAGCGCAGCGGCAGGCTCGAATGGACGCCCGAGCCCAGAGCCGGATACACGGCCAGCTGCATATGCGGATCGCCGTGGGATCGCAGTTGCAGCGAATCGCCATCCAGGAAAAGCTGCGCGTCGGAAAGGATCAACCGCGTCTGTCCGCGTACCGGCAATACCCACAGCCGCTCGGCCTGCGCTTCGCTCAACACCAGCATGCGCACACTGGAGCCGTTGTGCGTGCGCACGGTGACGGCGGGCTGTGTGCCCGGCCGGATGCCGGTGATCACGATGCGGCCGTCGGCCGCGCTGTGCTGGCTGGCGCCGGCACCGAGCTGCACGGAGGACACCGTCTTGCCATCGAGCGCCAGTTCGGTCGGCATGCCCGCAACGGCCCGGAACACGTACAGCGCGCCCTGGTCGGTGGCGATGTGCGTGATTGGCTGTGCGGTGGCGTACACCAGCCGTACGCCAGCGAGATCCATGTTGAGCGGCCAGACGAAATAACTGTCGGTCGGAATATCGACCGGCTTGCTCGGCAGCGTGATGGTTTCATTTGGCAATCGCACGGCGAAGCGCACGGCACTCTGCGCCGCCATCGGATACAGGCGCACGTGGTTGCTGACGAACAGGAAGCCGCGCTCATCGAGACTCCGCACCGCAAAACGCGGTGTCGTGAAATCATCGACGCCCTTGGGCAGGAGCTCTGGCTGGCGCGCGACCATCGGCGCGAGCTCCGCACCGAAAGACGAAAGGAAGTAGTGCATCGGCCGCAGGTGGCCGAGCAGTGGATGCATCTGGCCGTACTCGCCGATCGGCGCCTGGAAGTCGTAGCCCATGGCCGGCAGGTCGTTGTAACCGCCGATGCCGGTGTTTTCCTCGCGCGTGGGGAGCCCGGCGGGATTGCGCCCGCCATGAAACATGTAGTAGCCGTAGAGATTGACGCCGGAACCAATCTGGATCGTCAGCAGGCTGGCGATGTCATCGGCCGTCACGACCGTGCGTCGACGGTACATGCTCGGCAAGCCGCCGGCATATTCGGCGCTGAGGAACGGCGTGTTGTCGCGGTCCGCGTCGGCATCGCCCGCGGCCGTCGCAGCCAGCGATTTGGCGCTCACATCGCCGGTCACGCGGCTCTGGAAGCGGAAGGCGTAGGCCTCGTTGGGCGGTGACTTGCCGGGCGAGACGGCCCAGGGCGCATCCGGATAGCTGCCGAACACGGGCGTCACTTCATGGGCCGGATACACCGTGTTGTCCCAGGCGGTCACGGTGTACAGCGGCACATCGAATCCGGCCTTCAGCGCGAGCTGCTTCAGATCCGTGATGTGCGCGCGGCCCTCATGGGCTCCGGTGCGGTTGTACTCGTTCTCGATCTGGATGCCGATGACGGGCCCGCCATCTTTCCACAACCGCCCCTTTACCTGTTCGCCGATGTGTTCGTAGAAGCGCCCCACGTACGACAGGTATGTGGGATCGCTGCTGCGTGTCGGCATCGCAGCCACTACCCAGTCCGGAATGCCACCGTACCGTACCTCGGCGTGCACCCAGGGGCCCAGGCGCAGGAACACGTACAGCTTGTGCTTCGCGCACAGCTCGACGAAGTGGCGCACGTCCCGGTCGCCGCTCCAGTCGAATTGTCCGTCGCGCTCTTCGTGGTGCTGCCAGATCACGTAGGCCGAGACGATGTCAACGCCGGCGGCCTGCATCTTCGCCAGCTCTTCGTCCCAGTACTGCGCGGGTACGCGCGTGTAGTGAAATTCTCCCATGACCGGCAGCCACGGTTGCCCGTCGCGCAGCAGGTAGCGGTTGTTGATGCCGATGGAGTGACCGTCAGGTGAGCTGGTCGTGCCCAGGTGCAGATAGCCACTGGTCGGCGCGGCGACGGCGCCGGTCGCGTCTACGCGCAGCAAAGTCTCAGCCAGGCAGTCCGGCGAGTGGATCGCAGCCAGCAGCGGCAGCGTCAGGACAGCTAAGCGGGCAAGACGCATGGTGGTACTCCAAAACAATGGGGGCGCAGCAAAGACCGCGCCCCCACTGTCCATCAACCCTGGATTGCGATCAGAGCTTCAGGCCCACGTCGAACAGGTAGGAACGGCCGAACAGATCATAGCCGCTGTCGTTCGACAGGTGGTTCGGATCGTTGTCCACCGTGAACAGTCCGCGCTCGTTGGTCAGGTTGTGTCCCTGCAGGCGGAAACTCCAGCGCTTGTTCCACTCGTAGGACACGCTGGCATCGAGCGTGGTCTCGTCGGCCAGTTGCTTCAGCGTCGTGCCGGTCCAGGTCGGTGCGACGGTGAAGGGCGTGTGGTGTTTCGCCGCGATGCGCGATTCAAATCCGCCCTTGCTGTAGTACACGTCGAATTCGGAGGTGCCGCGCGCCAGGCCGATCATCGGGTACGGGTTGTTGGTAGGCGCCACCTCGTGAATGTTCGACTGCACGAAGGCGTGATTCACATATACGCCAAAGTCCTTGAGTATTCCGGGCAGGAAGAACAGGCGCGTCTGGTAGGTGAACTCAAGGCCCTCGATGTGCCCCCCAGGCGTGTTGTTTTCGGAGGTGATGACGGCCGGCTGACCATCGATGATCTCAGCCGATTGGCTGGCGCCAATCATCGTGCTGATGTCCTTGTAATAGACCGCGACCGCCAGCATCGACTCCGGATGGAAGTACCATTCGTACGAGAGATCCACCTGGTTGGCCTTGTAGGGCTTCAGCAGCGGATTGCCGCCGCCGCCAGTGCGTGGATTGCCCGTGGCGCTGATGGAGAATCCCGTGGTCAACGCGTCCAGCGGCGGACGCGAAATGCCGACTGACATGCCGTAGCGGAGCAGGCTGTCTTCGCTCAGGTTGAGCACCAGGTTGAGGCTCGGCAGCACGTCCGTGTAGCTGTTCTTGATGGACACCGGTCCCAGCGCGGTGCCAACCAGGGCGTAGCCGTCGCTCTTGGTATCCAGGTGCGCAATACGCACGCCCAGACTTCCCTTCAGCGGGTGATTGGCGATGTCCGACTTGAATTCAACCTTGCCGTAGCCCTCGTAGGAGGTCTCCGTCACCTTCGTGTGCTGCAGCATCAGCTCGGAACCGTCCGGCGTTGCCTGGTTCGCGTACACCAGCGGCCAGAGCGTGTCGAAGTTGCCCCACACCATCGGCGGCACTGTGAGGCCGGGCACGTCGAATGACTCAAGCCCGGCGTTGGCCAGTGACATCGGGGTCGCCGTGAGATTGAACTGGATATGCGAGTGCGATTTCTCGCGGCTCGAGATGCGTCCGCCGAACTTGATCGACGAGCCGCCGAAGTCACGTGACATATCCAGCGTCAATGCACCGAGCTTGTCGTGCGTTTCCTCAGGACCATCGCTCACACCGCTCCGTCCGGCGTCGACGAATTGCAGCGACGGATCGGCTGGATTGAAACCAGGCGTCGTTGCCCAGGGCGCGTGCCCGGCGCCGATGTCAAATGACAGAGTGGGCGCGTAGATGGTGCCCAGGTAGATCGCCTCCCAGCGATTCTTGCGCCAGGCATCCGAGTAACTGAGGTCCGCCTGGCCGTCCCACTTGTCGCCGGTCCAGGCCGCATTGACCCCTGTGACCAGCAGCGTGTGGCGTTCCTTGTAGCGCGCGATCTCGCTCTGGTAGTTGGGGTAGACGTTGACCATGTTGGCGGCGGTGACCGAGCCGTCGTTGATGGTGTAGTCGCAGCCGGCGCAGTTGTAGTGCGCGAAATCGTAGCCGCCAGGGCCCGAGCCCGCGTCTGCCCAGTTGCCCGTGATGTTGTTGCCGAACCAGGCCTGAAACTGGTTTTCGGAAATCTGATACTGCGACCAGAGCGCGTCGGCCTTGATGGTCAGCTTGTCGCTCTGGTGCCAACCGACGCTGCCGGCCACGGCAAAGCGATCCTGCGTGACTTCCTTGACCTCGGTGTTGAGGCCCCAGGTGGTCTGGTCGGGCACGCCATCGCCGTTGAGATCACCGGTGTGTCCGCCGGAGCCCACGGGCGTATTCCAGCCCCAGGAACGGAAATCGGGAAAGCCGTTCTTTTCCTTCTGCGCACTGACGGCCAGCGACACGGCCAGATCGTCATTGATGTGCGCAAAGTAGCCCGCACTGCCGCGGAAACCCTTCGGATCGTAATGCGGCAGATCCTTGCCGCCGGCGTTGTAGGTCGGACCGCCACGCACGGTAAAGGTCGGGCCCTTGTAATCGAGCGGCGACATGGTGCGGATGTCGATGGTCGCGGCGATGCCGCCAGGCACCAGCGAGGCGTCCTGCGATTTGTAGACATTGGCGCCTGAGAGCACTTCGGAAGGGTAGATCTCCCAGCGCAGATCCTGCGAAGGCTCGGAAGAGGCCACTTCGCGGCCGTTGACCAGGCCCAGCACCAGCCGTGGGCCGAGGCCGCGCACGGACGCCTGGCTGGCGTTGCCGCGATCGCGCGTCGTGTTCACGCCGGGCAGGCGGTTCAGCTCTTCGGCAATCGTCACATCCGGTAGAGCGCCGATGTCCTTGGTGGTGATGTTGTCGCTGACCAGCAGGGTGTTGCGCTTGGTGTCGATCGCGTCGGCGAGCGCCTTGCGCACCGCGGTGACCACCACCTCTTCGAGGCTGCTGCTGGCGGCCGCGCCCTGATCTGCGGCATGAGCCGCCGGGTTGTACATCGAGCCGATGAGCGCCAACGCGCCTGAGCCGCAGAGCCGGCGGCGATAGTTTCGTTTCACGTAAGACCCCCTTGTGATGGACTGATTCGCGGCCTTGAACAGACCTGACAGCCGCCCCTTTCTTTATTATAGGATAAATCGGATTATATAAGTCAAGGACTGTCGCGCGCGCTTGTGGCCGCCGGGCAACGGCAAAAGACAGAGGAGAGCCGGATGGACGCCGGGCCGATTGGCAGCATTGCAATCGTTGGCGGCGGCACCGCCGGCTGGATGGCGGCAGCGCTCCTTGCGCGCGTGTTCAAGGACCGCGCCATGCAGCTGACGCTGATCGAGTCACCCGAAATCGGCACGGTGGGTGTCGGTGAGGCGACGATTCCGCCGATCCGCACCTTCAATGCGATGCTCGGCATCGACGAAGATGATTTCCTGCGCCGCACCGGCGCTACCTACAAGCTCGGCATCGAGTTCCACGATTGGACCCGGATCGGCGATCGCTACTGCCATCCGTTCGGCAAATACGGCCAGACCTACGAGCAAATCGCGTTCCATCAGCACTGGCTGCGGCTGCGCGCCCAGGGCGACCGGTCAAGGTTGCGGGACTACTCGTTGTCGGCAATGGCCGGCGAGCTGGGGCGTGTCACGCGTCCGGCTACGGATCCGCGCCTGATTCTCTCCAGCCTGTCGTACGCATTCCAGTTCGACGCCAGTCTGTACGCGCAGTACCTGGCGGAATATGCGCAGGCGTGCGGCGTGCGGCGCATCCAGCGCAAGGTTCTCGACGTGCGGCTCCGCGGCGAGGACGGCTTCATCGAGTCGCTCCGGCTCGATGATGAATCGGAACTCGCGGCTGATCTGTACCTCGACTGCTCCGGGTTTCGCGGGTTGCTGATCGAGCAGGCGCTGAAAACCGGCTACGTGGACTGGACACAATGGCTCCCCTGCGATCGCGCTGTGGCCGTGCCCTGCGACCGCGGCGGCGAGTTCAAACCCTTCACGCGTTCTACGGCGCGCCAGGCGGGCTGGCAATGGCGCATTCCGCTGCAGCACCGCATCGGCAACGGCTATGTTTATTCGAGCCATCACATTTCCGACGATGAGGCCACGGCCGAGCTGCTTGGGCATCTCGATGGCACGCCGCTGGCCGAACCGCGCGTGCTGAAATTCGTCACCGGCCGTCGCCGCAAGATCTGGGACCGAAACTGCGTCGCGATCGGACTCTCCAGTGGTTTCATGGAACCGCTCGAGTCGACCAGCATTCACCTGATCCAGTCGACCATCACGCGCCTGCTGAGTTTCTTTCCCGACACCGGGTTCGATCCGGTGCTGATCGAGCGTTTCAACCAGAAAGCCGTGTTCGAATGCGAGCGGATCCGCGACTTCCTGATCCTGCACTACCACGCCACGGAGCGGAACGACACGCCGTTCTGGGATTATTGCCGCAACATGGATGTCCCGCAGGGGCTGCGCGAGTACATGGATCTGTTCCGTCATGCCGGCCGTTACTTCCGCGAAAATGAAGAGCTGTTTGCGCAGATCAGCTGGGTGCAGGTGATGATCGGGCAGCGCGTCACGCCGCAGGCCTATCATCCGCTGGTCGATCTGCTGAGCGATGCCGAAGTCGCCGAATTTCTGACTGGTGTCAGGCGCGTCGTCAGTGGCTGCGTCGAGGTGATGCCGGCGCACGAGGCCTTCATCGCAAAGTACTGCGCCGCCGGGCCGGTTCAATGACGATGCGACGCGGCTGATCTACGCCGTTACTCCGCGCAGCGTGCCGTCGTCGGCACGGAACAGGCAAATGGATCCGGTCGCGAGTGCCAGCGGCAGGCGCTCACCGCGTTGATGCCTGGCGTCGCTCCCCGCAAGCACTGACCAGCTCGCGCCGCCGCACTCGAGCCAAACGACCTGGTGGTTGCCCATCGGCTCGACCAGCGTGACCACACCGCTCCACGCGGCGGGCGCGGCGATGCGCAGCTGTTCGGGGCGCACTCCCAGCACCACCGCTTCGCCCGCCATCGGCGCAGCGGCGCCGAAATCACAGTCGCGCAGTTCGAACTCGCAGCCCGGCGCGGTAAAGTGCGGCACGCCGCCATTCATGGTCAGCGTGCCCTCGAGAAAATTCATCGGCGGCGAACCCATGAAGCCGGCGACGAAGCGATTCGCCGGCCGCGCGTACACCTCTGCCGGCGTGCCGAGCTGCTGGATCCGCCCCTTATGCAGCACCGCGATGCGCGAGGCCAGCGTCAGCGCCTCGACCTGGTCATGCGTCACGTAGATCATGGTCGCACCCAGCCGTTGGTGCAGGAGTTTCAGTTCGCGCCGCAGCGATGCGCGCAGGTTGGCGTCCAGGTTCGACAGCGGCTCATCCAGCAGGAACACGCGTGCGTCGCGCACCAGCGCGCGGCCAATGGCGACGCGCTGGCGCTGGCCGCCCGAGAGTTGCGCGGGTTTGCGCGCCAGCAGCGGCTCGAGTTGCAGCAGTGCGGCCGCGCGTTGCACGCGCTCCTCGACCTGCGCGCGCGGCATGCCGCGCGCGCGCAGCCCGAACGAAAGATTGTTCGCGACGCTCATATTCGGGTACAGCGCATAGGACTGGAACACCATGCCGATGTTTCGATCGCGGGGACTCGCCCAGGTCTGATCGACGCCGTCGATCTCGATGCTGCCGCCGCTGACCTCGAGCAGGCCCGCCATCGCATTCAGCAACGTGGATTTTCCGCAGCCGGAAGGGCCTAGCAGCACGAGGAATTCGCCGTCGGCCACTTCCAGGTCCAGCGCTTCGATGACCGGCTGTCCGCCGAGCGCCACGCGCAGGTTGCGCACACTCACGGCCGCCATCGTTCAGCCCCTGACCGCGCCGGCTGCAATGCCGCGCACGAACCAGCGGCCCGAGATCACGTAGATCGCGAGCGGCACGAGCGACGTCAGCAATGTCGCCGCCATGTCGACGTTGTACAGCTTCGTGCCGGTGGTGGTGTTGACCAGGTTGTTGAGCTGCACGGTCATGGGCAGGTGCTCGCGGCCGGCGAACACCAGGCCGAGTATGTAGTCGTTCCAGACGCCGGTGGCCTGCATGATCGCCGCGACCACCAGCATTGGCACCGACAGCGGCAGCATCAGCAGCACGAAGATGCGCAGGAACCCGGCGCCGTCGAGCCGCGCCGCCAGGAACAGCTCGCGCGGGAGCGCGGCGAAGTGATTGCGGAAGATCAGCGTCATGATGGGCATGCTGAAGATCACGTGCACCAGTACGATCCCTGCGAGCGAGCCGACCAGATGCAGCGGACCCAGCATCCGCACCAGCGGAAACATCAGCACCTGCACCGGGATGAAGGCGCCGATCATCAGCAGGCCGAACAGCAGCGCCGCGCCGCGTGCGCGCCAGTACGCGAGCGCGTAGCCGTTGAGCGCACCGAGCGTGATGGCGATCAGCGTGCTGGGCAGCACGATGCTGACGGAATTCCAGAAGCCGCCGCGGACTCCATCGCAAGCGACACCGGTACATGCGCTTATCCATGCTGCGTGCCAAGCGTCCAGCGTCAGCTGAGTAGGCCAGCTGAAGAGGTGCCCGAGCCGTATCTCTTCCATCGGTTTCAACGAGGTGATGGCCATGACGTACAGCGGCAGCAGAAAGAAGGCCGCGGCCGAAACGGCCAGCGCCGCCAACCCAAGGCGCGCGGGGTCGGCGTACCAGCGCGGCGGGCGCGCGGCCTTCATCGGCTCGCCCGCAACGCGCGGCGGCGCGCGTACAGGAGCGGCGCCAGCAGCGCCACCGCTGTCAGCACCATGATGGTTGCGCCGGCGGAGGCGAGCGCGATATTGGCGCGTCCGAACAGATGATCCATGATGAACTTGGCCGGCACTTCGCTGGCCGTGCCGGGTCCGCCCTGCGTCATCGCAATGACTGCATCGTAGAGTTTCACAGCCGCGGTCAGCAGCAGCAGCGCGGCGGTGGCGAACGAAAACCCAAGCATCGGTATGACGATCGACACATGGATGCGCCAGGCGGGCACGCCGTCGAGCCGCGCGGCGCGCAGGATGTCCGCATCGATCGCTCGCAGACCGGCAAGCAAAATCGCCATGACCAGCCCGGCGCCCTGCCACACCGTGGCGATGACGAGCGTGTAGATCACGCGGTCCTGGTCGACCAGCCAGTCGAAGCGGAAACCCGCGAAGCCCCAGCCGTGCACCGCCTGCTGGATGCCGAGCTCCGGATTGAGGAGCCATTGCCAGATCAGGCCGGTGGCGATGAACGACAGCGCGTACGGATACAGGAATACGGCGCGCAACAGGCCACCGGCACGCGCCTGCCGGTCGACGAGCACGGCCAGCAGGAATCCGACCACCAGACTGGCGGCGATGAACAGCGGCGTGTACAGCGCCAGGTTGTGCAGCGAGTGCAGCCAGCGCTCGTTGGCGAACAAGCGCTGGTACTGCGCCAGGCCGACGAAGTCCTGCATCGGGAGGCTGCGCGAGCTGCTCATCGAAATGCGCAGCGACCAGAGCATCGAGCCCAGGTACACCACCAGTGCGGTGAGCGCCATCGGCAACAGCGCCAGGTGCGCCGGGTTCGGCGCGCGGCGCGCTGCGGCTGGCGACGCGGCCGGCTTATTCACGCAGCGCCGCCGCGATGTTCCTCTGCACGGCGGCGACGTCGCGGTCGCGGTTCCAGTAGTCGGTCAGCACATCGGCCATGGCGCCGTTCTGGTCGGGCGTCAGGTAGCTCTCATCGTTGCCGAGCTGGCGCGTGCGGTCTTTCATGATCGAGACGCCGAGCTGCGCGCAGGGGTCGAGCGTGTGCACGTCGATGTCGGCGCGGATCGGGATCGAGCCCTTGCGGCTGCTGAAGGCGAGCTGCGCGGCGCCTGAGGTGACGGTGCCGGCGAGCAGCAGCTGTGCCCGCAGCGCCTGCGGATCAGAGGATTTCGGAAAGATGAACGCGTCGCCCTGGATGATGTACGGCGAGCGCGGGCCAAAGCCCGGGATGCAGCCGTAGTCGCGGCCGGCGTCCTGATGCGCGCCGGCAAATTCGGCCTTGACCCAGTCGCCCATGATCTGCACGCCGGCGCGGCCGGTGATCAGCAGCGCGGTCGCATCGTTCCAGTTGCGGCCCGGCGAACCGGCATCGACGTACGAGTGCAGGCGCTTGAAGGTGGTCAGCACGGCGCGAAATTCGCTCGACGCGATGGCGCGCGCATCCCGGTCGCGAAAGATCTGCAGATACAGCGCAGCGCCGCCCTGATTGGCGAGCACGGCGCGGAACACGATGTTGTCCTGCCAGGCCTGGCCGCCGTGCGCCAGCGGTATCAGCCCGGCGGCCTTGAGTCTGTCGAGCGCCGCGAACAGTTCGTTGAAATCGCGCGGCTCGGCGGCGATGCCGGCTTTGCGAAACGCGGCCTTCGAATACCAGATCCAAGTCGGCATGTGAATGCTGACCGGCGCGGCGTAGTAGTGGCCGTTGACCCGAACCGCGTCGAGTATCGATGCCGGCAGGAATTGCGCCCAGTGATCGCGTTCGGCCACGGCATCGACATTGTTCAGCAGGCCCTGATCGATCAGGTCGCGGAATTGCCGCGAGGCGTTGAACAGTGCAGCGGTGGGCGGATCGCCACCGGCAATACGGCTGAGCGCGACGGCGCGTGCCTGCTCGCTGCCGGCGATCGCGCTGTCGAGCCAGGTGCCACCGGCGGCCCGATAGGCGTCGGCGAGCGTACGTACTGCCGCGGATTCGCCACCCGAAGTCCACCAGTGCATCACTTCCGCGCGCGGGCCGGCCGCCCCGGCCGCGCTGCCGGCAGCGAGCAGGAGCGTTGCCACAATCATTCGCTTCAAGGCAACCGGCATCTTTGGGCCTGTTAACGTTGTTTGGATCGCGGCCTGATTATAGTGAGCAGCCGCAGCCCGCAGCGGCGCGCCGCGCGGCAGGGCAGGCAAGCGAGTTGCAGCCAGAAGGAATGGAAAGGTTCCCAAAACTCCGTCGGCAATATAGCATCGGCTAAATTTTGCGGTCAATGTCAAGAGCGCGCAGCACGCGCAGGTAACTCATGGCGACGATCAAGGATGTCGCGCGGCTGGCTGGTGTGGGCCTGGGCACCGCTTCGCGCGTCGTCAGCGGCAGGGGTTCGGTGGCGCCCGCGACCGCCAAGCGTGTGCGGCGCGCGATCGAGCAACTCAATTTTCGTCCCTCGCATTCGGCGCGCGCGCTGCTGTCGGGTTCGACGCAGATGATCGGCGTGTACATTCCGATCCTGAAGGGCACGTACTACACGCCAATTCTCCAGACCATCGACGCGGAGTTGCGCGCCGGCGGACGTCACATGGTCGTGGCCTTCGGCCACGGCTCCGCCGATGAGCGGCGCCAGGCCATCGAGGGCGTGCAATTCCTGATCAACCGCGATTGCGACGGGCTGATCGTCATGAGCAACGCGCTGCAGGAGAAGGACGTGGTCACGCTCGGGCGCGAGCAGCCGAATATCGTCGTGCTCAACAGCATCTTCGAGAGCATGCGCGAGCAGTGCTTCTCGGCCGACCATACCCAGGGCGGCGTGGTCGCGGCGCAGGCGCTGCTGCAGCACCAGCACCGCGAGATCGCCGTCATCGCNNGGCGCCTTGTCCTATTTCCAGCAGGTCGGTTTGGGCGTGCCGCAGGAAGTGTCGGTGCTGGGCTATGACGACACCTGGAGCGCGGAGTACTCGGCGCCGCGCCTGACCTCGGTGCACATCCCGCTGCGCGAGGTGACAGTCAGCGGCCTGAACTGCCTCCTGAACCGCTGCTATGACTCCCTGTTGCCCGTGGCGCGCGAATTCCCGGTCAATGTGACCTGGCGGGCCTCGGTTGCCACGCGGCCCAGCCGGCGTCCGGCGCGTAAATCAGCCGAGTAATCAGCCCCAGGCGCTCGTTCGCCGCCCTGCGGCCTTGCCGGCCAGGGTGCCATGGGCCCGGTATGGAAAGCTTTCCACCAATCGGGTAAGTTAAGCCCCGCCATGCTGAACCAGGTCAATCCCGACTCGCTCCCGCTGCGGCGCCGCGATTTTGCGCCCGAGTTCCGCTGGGGCTGCGCGACCTCGGCCTACCAGATCGAAGGCGCGGGCAGCGCCGACGGGCGGGGCGAGTCGATCTGGGACCGTTTCTGCACCATTCCCGGCAATGTGCGCGATGGTTCCAGCGGCGCCGTCGCCTGCGATCATTTCCATCGCTGGCGCGAAGACCTGGATCTGACGGCCGCACTCGGCGTCGGCGCCTATCGGTTTTCAATCGCCTGGCCGCGCATCTTTCCAACCGGCGCTGGCGCGGCGAATGCGGCGGGAATCGATTTCTACTCGCGGCTCGTCGACGGCATGCTCGAGCGCGGCCTCGAACCCTGGGCCACGCTGTATCACTGGGATCTCCCGCAGGCGCTGCAGGAGCGCGGCGGCTGGAATGATCCCGCCACGATTGCGCGCTTCACCGAGTTCGCCGACGCCGTGAGCCGCCGGCTCGGCGATCGCGTCAAGCACTGGATCACGCACAACGAACCGTGGTGCACGGCATTCCTTGGGCATTACGATGGCACGCATGCGCCCGGCATCCGCGACTGGCGCACGGCACTGCAGGTCTGCCACAACGTGCTGCTCTCGCACGGCGCTGCGATCCCGGCATTGCGTGCCAACGCAGCGGGTGCGCGCGTCGGCATTTCACTCAGCCTGCATCCGCACGTCAGCGCTTCGGACAGCGAAGCGGACCGCGCCGCGACGCGCCGGTACGATGGACTGCGCAACCGCTGGTTCCTCGATCCGCTGTACGGGCGCGGCTACCCGGCCGATATCCTGCAATTGTGCGGCGCCGATGCGCCGGTCGTGGGCGCGGGCGACATGGCGGTGATCGCCACGCCGACGGATTTCCTTGGCGTGAACTACTACTTTCCGGAAACGATCGCGCACGAGGGCGATAACGGCCCGCTGTCGGTGCGCGTCGTCGACAAGCCGGGCGCGGAACGCACCGCGCTGGGCTGGGAGGTTTCGCCGGACGGACTGGTGAGCCTGCTGACGCGTGTGCGGCATGATTACCGGCCGGCCGAGATCTACATCACCGAGAATGGTTCAAGTTACGACGATGTGGTCGGGCCCGACGGCAGCATCGATGACGCGGAGCGGCGCGGCTACCTGATCCGGCATCTGCACGCGGTGCGCGAATCGATCCGGGCCGGCGTGCCTGTGAAGGGATATTTCGCCTGGACGCTCATGGACAATTTCGAGTGGGCAGAAGGCTACACGCGCCGCTTCGGACTGGCGCATGTGGATTTCGCCAGCCAGCGGCGCCAGCTCAAGCGCAGCGGCCAGTGGTACCGCGATTTCCTGGCCCCTACGCCGCAGGCTGCTGGTGGCGCCGCGACCACGCCATGAACAGCTCGGGCCAGCTGTAGGCGGGCGCATCGGCTTGCTGGGGCACGCCAAAGCCGTGGCCACCGGTCTCGAACAGATGCGCTTCGACCGGAACGCGCGCGCGCCGGCAGGCATCGAGCATCGCGAGACTCGCGCCGGCGGGCACGGCGCCATCATCCAGTGCGTGCACGAAGCAGCAGGGCGGCGTGTCGGCGCGCACATGTTCGGCCGGCGAGTGCCGCGCAATGTCCGCTGCACTGGCACCCGCTCCCAGCAGATTGTCACGCGAGGCGTCGTGACCGAGTCCAGGCTGGAAGCTCGCGACCGGATAGATCAGTCCCGCGTAGTGCGGGCGCGCCGACAGTGTGTCCGCGGCGTCGACGGCGGCGTAGCAGGCTTCATCGAAGGCCGTCGCGAGATCGGCGGCGAGATGCCCGCCTGCCGAAAATCCCAGCACGCCGATGCGTTTTGGATCCACAGCGAGCCGCGCTGCGTTGAAGCGCAGCAGGCGCATCGCGCGCTGCGCATCCTGCAGCGGCACGCGCTCGCGGCGGGCCCAGCCTTCGTCGGGCAGCCGATAGGTCAGCACGAAGATCGACGTGCCCGTGGGTGTGAAGCGTCGCGCGACATCGATGCCTTCGTTCTGCACCGAGACGAAGTTGTAACCGCCGCCTGGAATCACCAGCAGCGAGGAACCATCCGGGTGCGCCGCGCGGAATACGTTGATCTCAGGTCGCGCGATGCCGCGGATCCACAGTTGCCGCCCATCCTTGGGGCCATTCAGCGTGGGCGCATAGATGGGCGGTGTGGCGGGCATCCCGGGCGGATCACCGGGCCACAGCGCAATGCGCTTAGGTGGTGGCCACGGCGGCGCGGCGGGATCGCCGATTGCGCTGGTCGGCGGATCGCCCCAGTCGTCGGCGCGAGCGCGCAGGGCGCCGGCCAGCATCACGCCGCCCGCCAGGAATGCTCGCCGCTCAGGATTGAAAATGGGCAACTCCCGTTCGAGGCCCGCGCCACGTCCGGATGATATTCTCCCAGGGAGACCGTCACATGAAAAGAAACCGATTCTTCTCCCGCCGCCAGTTCCTGCAATCCACGGCCGGCGCGGCCGGTGTCAGCCTGGCTGCTGCGTCGGTGCTGCTCGAATCCACACCGTTACTGGCAACGCCAAGCCTCGGCGCAGCCAGTGATCGCGTGCGATTCGGGATCGTTGGTGTCGGAATGGAAGGCTCCGATCTGCTCACCAAGGCACTCACGCTCCCGGGCGTCGAGTGCGCAGCGGCGTGCGATCTCTACGACGGCCGCCATGAGCTGGCGCGCGAGATAGTCGGCAAGCCCATTCCAGTGACGCGGCGTTACCAGGAACTGCTCGACGACAGGAACATCGACGCGATCATCGTCGCGGTGCCGGACCACTGGCACAAGCAGATCGTGGTGGATGCGATCTTGGCCGGCAAGGATGTGTATTGCGAAAAGCCCTTTTCCCACAATCCGGCTGATGGGCTCGCGATGGTGGCGGCGTCCGCAAAGAGCGATCGCATCGTGCAGGTCGGCTCGCAACGCACCAGCTCGGTGCTGTGTGCCAAAGCGAAGGAGCTCATCGACAGCGGGGCGATCGGCAAGCTCAGCCTCGTGGAAGGCACGCTTGGCCGCAATGATCCGACCGGCGCCTGGGAATATCCGCCGCCTCCGGACCTGTCGCCGCAGAACCTGGACTGGGATACCTGGCTTGGCACCGCGCCGAAGAAGCCGTTTGATCCGATGACCTTCGCGCGCTGGCGTTGCTGGAAGGAATACGGCACCGGCGTGGCCGGCGACCTGCTCGTGCACCTGCTCAGCGGCATGCAATGCGTGCTCGGCATCAACGAGATCCCGAAGCGCGCTTGCGCGTTCGGCGGCATCTACCGCTGGAACGATGGCCGCAACACGCCGGATGTGCATCCGGTGCTGTTCGAGTACGCCGGCGTGCCGGTGTACATGCGCCTGAGCCTGGGGACCGAGACCGCCGAGGTCACGCGCTTCATGGGCTCGAAGGGCATCATCGAGCTGGGCGAATTCAGTCTCAGCTACACGCCGCAAATGGGCGTCGACAACGCGCCTTCCTACTATGCGGGCTCGTTTCCGGGCCGCCTGCGCGGCCCGTACTACAGTCAATGGCACGCGGAGCACGACCCGAAACCAGGTCGCGAACCGATACCCGAGACCTTGAGTTTCAAGGGGAACGACTATGACGATCTGCGCCCGCATCTGTGGAATTTCTTCGAGTCGGTCCGCACGCGCAAGCCGGTACTGCAGGACGCGCTGTTCGGCCACAACGCCGCGCTCGGCTGCCACATGGCCAACGAGTCGTACTACCGCAGGACAGCGGTGTACTGGGATCCGGTCTCGCAGAGCATCAAGTCGTAGCATGAGCATCCATCGCGCTTGTGCAGCATTGCTGCTGGCGCTGCTGGCTCCAGTGCTTGCTCTCGCCGCGGCGCCCGCCGGCGAGGCCGCGTACCTCGGCCGCTGGGATCTGACGCTGCACGCGCCCGATCGAAACTATCCCTCGTGGCTCGAGCTCACCGACACGCACGGCACGCTGCATGCGCGGCTCGTGAGCCGCTGGGGTCATGCGCGCGAGTTGCCGCAAGCATCGCTCCTGGACGGGCACCTGCGCTTCGTTTCACCAAAGGATGAAGAAGAGCGCAAGGACGACATGGTGTTCGATGGCCAGATGGTCGGCGACACGCTCGAAGGCGTGACCAGCGGTCAGGACGGCACGCCCTGGACCTGGTCGGGCCTGCGCGCGCCCTCGCTCGCGCGCTCAACGGCGCCGCGCTGGGGAAAACCGCAGCGGTTATTCAACGGCAAGGATCTGTCCGGATGGCACCCCAGCGATGCGGTTACAAAAATCGCGTGGACGGTGGTGGGCGGCGTCATGCTGAGTCCCGGTCACGGGCCCGAACTGATCAGCGACGCGAAATTCGACGACTTCAAGCTGCACATCGAATTCAATTGCGGCAAGGGCGCGAACAGCGGCGTGTACCTGCGTGGCCGCTATGAGCTGCAGGTGGAGAACGACCCAATACCTGAGAACTCAACCATGCGCACCGGCGGTGTGTATGGCTTTATCGCACCCAACCCTGAGGTGCCGCGCGACAGCGGCGTCTGGCATCGTTATGACGCGACGCTGGTCGGCCGCACGCTCACGGTGCGGCTGGATGGCAAGACCATCATCGATCACCAGGAAATTCCGGGCATCACCGGCGGCGCGCTCGACAGTCACGAGGAGTTGCCGGGGCCGTTCTACCTGCAGGGGAGCGAAGATGGCCAGGTTCGGTATCGCAACATCATCGTGACGCCGGCACGACCCTGATCCGCAGCACATGATTGACCGCCGAGCGCTACTTGCCTCCGCTGCTGCAACGGTCATGACCAGCCTGTTGCCGCGTGGGGCAAGGGCGGTCAGCGACAGCGGCGCGTCGCCTCAGGCGACAGTGAAGCCCGATGTCGCGACGTCTTTGCGTGTGCTGCGCTATGCGGACGAGAACCACGTCGAGCTGATCGCGAGCGGCGCCAGCAAGCTGGTGCAGCGCGGCGATCTGTTCGAGCACTGGACCGTGATGGAGATCGTGACCGGCGCCGAACCTTTCGTCGTGCTCGAGGATTTCCAGCGTCGCGACGGGCACATCGTGTTTGTCGATACCGATGGCGTGGGTTACGACTTCGGCAAGTCGCTCGAGCCTACATTTGCAGGGTCCGGCGCGCTGTGGCTCGGGCACGNNGATTGCCGACATCTTCGCGCCGATCCGCAAGGTCGCCGGCGACACCTATAGTTTCATCGGCACGCCCGATACGCTCGACAAGATCGGCTTCACCTACGGCGGACGCACGGCGAACTTCGAACCGGCGCTGTTTCATCCTTCGATCGGCCCGATCTGCGATGCGGGAAAAATCTGGAACGGACTGGTCGGCGGCTACCTGCCGGTGTTGCGATTCGTGTATCCGGAAGACAACGGCGACTGGAGCGAGTATCTGGCCTTCGCTCCATTCCGCATCGTCGATGGCAACCTGCATTTCCAGCCGGTCTGGTATCGCATCAGCCGCATCGAGCAGGGTCGCCTGGCGTGGAGCCGCCACTTCGACTCCTTCCTGCCCTCGGCTTCGCGCGCTGTCGATGACCCGCGCATTTACTACGCCGACCTCGGCGCGTTGAAAGAGGGCTGGGACCATCTGTTGCAGTCCGCGATGACCACGGTGCTGCCGGACGAACGCCTGATGAACATGGCGCGCTTCAGCCTGGTCCGCGCGATGATGACGCGCCAGGCGGGCTCGCCCAAGTATGGCGCAATCGACAAAAACTACGGCGGCACCGAGCACGACGGTTTCCAGGACACCTTCACGGTGGAAACCGAGACGATGCTCGAATGGGGGCTGATCGATCGCGCCGGCCAGTACATCGACAACTACTTCGGCGCCTTCGTGCGCGACGACGGCTCGATCCTGTATCGCGGTCCGGAGACCGGCCAGTTCGGTCGCATGCTGACCGTGACGGCGCAGTACTTCACTTCTGGCGGCGATGTCTCGCTGCTGATCAAGCACCGCGGCCGTATCGACGCGGTGACGCACTACCTGCTGCGCCTGCGTGCCACCGCGCTCGCACTGCCGCCCGCAGATGCGGCCTACGGGATGCTGTCGGGCTGGAGCGAAGCCGATTCCTGCCTGGAGAAAGATCCGCAACGCTACGTGCAACCGTACTTCGCCAACAGCGCCGAGGCGGCGCGCGGCTTCCGCGATCTGGGCCGCGCCTGGGAATCCATCGGGCGGACCCGTGTTGATGCGAGCCTGATCGAGTGGGGACAGCGCTTGCAGCGCGAGGCAGGGACACTGCGCGCCGATCTGGCCACGGCCATGAAGCGCTCGACGATCGTACGCGACGGCGAATCCATCCTGCCTTCGATCGCAGGCGTGGCGGAACCCGAGCACATTGCAGTGCTGCGAGACAACTGGGATCCGCAGTACCGCGGCTACCGTGCCTACATGGAGATGCTCCATTCGGGATTGCTGACGAACGCGCAGATCGAACAGATCACTGACTATCGTTCGCATCACTACGACGTGCTGCTTGGCGTACCCACGGCTTACGCCTACAACACCAAGGAAATGGCCGGGTTCCTCGCTTACGGCAACGGTTACGGCCTGATCCAGTGCGACCGGATTCGCGCAGCGCTGCTGTTGACCTACAGCGTGATGGCACACCAGTACACGCGCGGCACCTGGCTCGCGCCGGAGACGCGCAAGCCGCTTTCCACCGACGAAGCGGCGCCATACTGCAGTCCGGCGCAGCTGGTGGTGCCGCTGATGTTGCGCTGGTTGCTGGTGTTCGAGGAGCCGGACGCCGAAGTGCTGTGGCTGGGCCGCGGCACGCCGCGCCAGTGGCTCAGCGATGGCCAGCTCGTGTCGGTCGCCAGCGCGCCGACCCGTTGGGGCCGTGTCGGCTTCGCGATTCAGTCGGCGCTCAAGGCGGGACGGATCGACGCGCGTGTCAGCTTGCCCGCGCGTGGCATCGCGGCGCAGACGAAGCTCCGCCTGCGCGCGCGCGAGGGCGCGCGCATGAAATCAGTGACGCTGAACGGACACAGCTGGAAGCAGTTCGATGCGACTAGCGAAGTGATCGTCCTGCCGCCGGCAACGGGCGGCGAACTGACCATCGTGGCGGTTTACTGATACGGCGCCGCGGCTACTGCGCGCAGCGTGGCGTCTGCGCGCAGCGTGCCTACTGCGTGAAGCGCGTGGAGAGCGGCAGGTCGCGCGAGGAGCCTCCGACGTACACCGTGCGACCAGCGCGCGCGTCATGCCAGGCATTGTCGGCCAGCGACCAGTAGCGCAGGCGCTGCGGTGACACGTGCAGCGTTACCACGCGTGCGCCACCTACCGGAATTGTCACGCGATCAAAAGCGGTCAGTGCACGCAGCGCGAACTGCACGCCTTCAGGCGCCGGATCCGGCGGGCCGACGTACACCTGCACGACCTCATCGCCGCTGCGCTTGCCCGTGTTGCGCACGCGGCAACTGACGTCCAGTCCTCCGTCCGCCGCGGCATGCACGGCAAGCCGTGAATAGCTGAACGTCGTATAGGACAGTCCGAAGCCGAATGGAAACAGCGGATCGATCTGCTGGTGATCGAACCAGCGATAACCGACGTTGATGCCTTCGCTGTAATGCGCCTTGCCCTCGGTATTGCTGGAGGCCCGTTCCGGGTGCGCGGGATCGGTGGCGAGGCCGTCCTCGAGGCGCAGTGGCCAGGTGATCGGCAAGCGTCCGGCGGGATTCGCCTTGCCGGTGAGCAAATTTGCCGCGGCCCAGCCGCCTTCGTCGCCGGTGTACCACATCTCCAGCACCGCGCGGACCTTGCTCAGCCAGGGCATGGCGACGGCCTCGCCGGTGTTGAGCACCACCACGGTGTTCGGATTCGCGGCAGCGACAGCCTCGATCAGCCGATCCTGTTCACCCGGCAGGCCGAACCAGGGGCGATTGCGGCTCCACGCAAACACCACCGCGGTCTTCGCGGACTTTGCCGCCTCGATGGCTTCGTCAAATGTGCGCTCCTTCATCGGCGGCGTGACCCAGGCGAGCCGTACCTGCACCGGTTCGCCGCTGCTGTCCGCATTGGCTTCTACACGTAGCGCGTGCGGTCCGGCTTTGAGTGTGACCAGTCGGCGCACGTTGGCGAGGCCATCCGTCGTCGGTATGACGTTGGCGCGGTTGGGGAACACGATGTCGCCGTGACCACCCCACCACGCCATGTTGCCGACACTGCGTCCGTCGATCCAGATCCGGCCCGTGGCGCCGAGCACCTGCAGGTTGATCTCGTAGTCGCCATCGGCGCTGATGAGCAGCGTGCCGCTCCACTTCGCGCTCGCGCCGCCCGGCAGCATCGCGTGGGCCCGGATCGTCTGGTCAATATTGGTCGCCGCGCCGGCGGAAGCACTGCCGCCCCGCAGTGTGAGCACGCGCGTGAGCTGCGCAAAGGCCTCCGGCGGGACCGGCACTCCCGTCATGTCGTCGGCCACCGCGAGTCGCAGTCCTTTGCTTTGGGTCATCGTGCGCAGTGCCTGCCAGGCGCCAATTTCCCGCGCGGCGCGGCCGTAGGACTGTTCCTCGCCCGTTACGATGGCGAAAGTCTGTTGTGCACCGGGACCGATCAACGCGAGCGAGTTCAGGTCGGCGCGCGTGAGCGGCAGGATGCCATCGTTCTTCAGCAGCACCGAGCCGCGCTCCGACAGGCGCTGCACGATGCGCGCGTTGCCGGCGATATCCTGCGCCCCGGGCTGATGGTTCGGCGCATGATCGAGCCAGCCAAAGCGTTCGAGTTGCGCGAGCACGTGGCCAGCCGCGCGATCGATGTCGGCGTCCGTCACAGTGCCGCGCGCGAGCGCCTCGCCAAGATTTTTTGAAACGCTGGGGACCGGCGGTATCGGCGGACCGGCATACTTTGGCAGCGGATAGCGCTGCTCTTCGGGCGTGCCCGTGGTCAGCGCGGCCTGCAGGTCGTCCTCGGCTTCCTGGGTCGCGGGCGGTTCGTCGGGCTCCTTGCCGAGCGCGAAATAGGCGCCCGGCCCCGTGCCCGGCTGCTCCATATCCATGCCCTGCGTGATGAACTCCGCGCCATGCGCCGCGCCCCAGTCGGAGGTGACGAACCCCTTGAAGCCGATCTCGCCGCGCAGGATGCCGTTGAGCGTTTCACCATTGCCGCAGGAATACACGCCGTTGATCTGGTTGTAGGAACACATGATCGAGGCAACGCCGGCGTCCGACACATCGCGGAAGGGAGCGGCGTAGATTTCGCGCAGCGCCTGGTCATCGACCAGCGCGTTTTCGCCGCCGTCATAGGCGACGAAGTGCTTGGCCTGCGCCATCACGCCGCTGGCCTGCGCTCCGCGCACAAAATGCGCGGCCAGCGTGCCGGTCAGCACCGGGTCTTCGCCCAGCGTGTTGTAGGCGCGTTCGAAACCGGGATCGCGGTAGATGTTGATATACGGCTGCAGGATGACATCGATGCCGAGCGCGCGCGCGTCGCGGCCGATGAGTGCGCCGTTCGCTTCGGCATCGGTGATGCTGAAGGTCGAGGCGAGCGCCAGCGTCGATTCCATGCCGGTCGAAAGGTGACGCACCAGCACGCCCTGCGGGCCATCGGCGAAGCGCAAGTCGGGTATGTGCAGGCGCGGTACGCCGGCCGTCCAGCCGGCCTCGCTCTGCCCGGTCTCGGCCGGTTCGCGCCCGCCGCGGATGATGGCCATCTTCTCTTCGCGCGACATCGACGCCAGCAGTTGCTGCACGCGCGCTGACGGTTGCTCGCCCTGCGGACCGCCCTGCGGTTCAGCCGCCAGCGCGATCCGCATGCACAGCAGCGCGCCCACCGCGGTGGTGAGAGCCCATTGAAGGCCGCGCGCGCGGTGGATGTTGTTCATGACTCTCTTCCTAGGGCAGATAGGCCAGATTGTCGAAGCGCAGCGGTGCGTCGCTCGAGAATTCGAACGCGACGTTCGGGCATGCATCGTGCCAGCCGGTGCGGACGCGCAGCAATTGATCGGGCCCGACACTCACTGCAACGCGTTGGGCATCCGTGCAGCGCATCACGAAAGTCGCCGCCTGCGGCCCCGGGTTGTAGACGTCGATGCCGGCGAATACGTGCGGGGTCGCAAACGCCAGCGACGTGTTCGTCGTTGCGCCATGCCGCACGAGATTGAAGGTGCCGAAGCGCCCGGAAGGAACGCCGATCTGCCAGGCTTCATCGCTCCACTTGATGAGTCCGACGGGATATTCCCCGGCGAGCACGGTTCCAGCCGCGGCGTGCGGATCGTCGAAAGTGACGTAGCGCGGCGGTGTCTGGCCGCCGTTCCCTGTGATCACAATGTCGCCGGAGCGGCGATGGTGGATGCGCAGCACGCGCGTGGCGCGATTGAAGCTGTAACCATCGCCAACGATGGGTTCGATGCGCGGGGCGAGAGGATGGTCGCCCGCGGTGATGGTGTCGGGCTCGAAATCCAGGCGCAGCACGTCTTCCGAGTCGGCATCGAAAGTGGAGTAACTCACATTGCCGCGCGCGTACGCGATCTTCGTGACTGGCGAACTCGAACCGAGCAGGTGCGATTCGTCCTCGGGCGCCCACTCGGGCACCGCCCAGAATGCGTCCATGACACGGCGCGGACCGTCGGTGAACTCATCGGTGAACCACCACTGGTCGCTGAAGGGCGCGTGCGCACGGCCAGGCAATCCCTGAAAGTAAGTCACCCAGTTGAAGGAGCGGAACGCCGCTTCGCGATAGCGCGGATCGCGGGTACGCGAGTAGAAGAGCGCCTCGACCGCCGCGAGTCGCGCGGTGTGGCTCTCGCAGCACTCATTCGGCTTGTTGCAGCAGAAGGCTTTGCCGTCACCCTGCTCAGTGGTCACGGTCGCGCCGTGCACCAGGTACTTCGGCCAGCGGGGCGTGGTCTTCACCCAATCGATCAGCGCAGCCGCGTGCTCGCGCCAGTGCGGATCCTTGTCCGGATGCAGCAGCACATAGCGCGCCAGCTCGAGCGGAATCACGCTGTTCATGTTGCCCATGCTGGGCGCGACGTCTTCGAAGTAGCCAACCCACACATTGTTCTGCAGCGGGTACTGTTCGAGCCAATGCCACGCCGCCTGGCGCACCTTGCGATAGTCGGCCAGTTTTCCCTTGCGGATGCGCAGCAGTTCGTCGAACAGCGAGATGGGCCCGAGCACGTTGGCCGAGTAGGGGCCCATGCCGGGGCCCTCGACGCGGCCGTCGCGCGCGAAACAGCGCACCGGCCAGGGTGAGTGCTGCGCGTCGCCCGCGCGGTAGTTGCGCACCAGCTCGTCGGCGAAATGGATCGCGGCGCGCAAGTACTTTTCCGAGCCGCTCATTTCATACAGGCGCACGTAGGCATAGCCGTCTTCGCCGATCAGGTGCGGTTCGACGTAATCCTGGCCGTGCGGACTCCAGCCGCGGTAGTCCGCCATGCCTGGATCGGCTGAGGGGTAAGGGACTCCTGACCAGGCGTAGCCCTGCGGCGTCAGGCCGTGCTCCATTTCGTAGTCGACGAATTCCTGCAGATAGGTCAGCGTGCGCCGATCGCCGGTATAGGGATAAAGGCGCTCGACGAAGCCTTCGAGCATGGCGCGCAGGTAAGCGGTCGAGTTGGCCCAGTTCCGGTCCGGCACCAGCTCGAAGCTGCTGCGATCGAAATCCACGCAGCAGTAGAAATACGGCAGCCGCTGGCGCTGAAACTGATCCTGCAGGATGCTCCACTGCGACAACACGTGCGCCGCATAGGAATAACCGGGGTTGTCGGCCTGCGGCCAGGGCAGCAATTTTCCCGCGGCGTCGAGTGCTACCGGCCGGCCCGCGATCTCGGCGGCATCTACCGTGGTCAGCACCTCGAAAGGATCGGCCGCGCGCCCTGCGTGCGGCAGCATCAGCAACAGGACCGGCATCGCAAACACCAACAGGCGCCGCATGTCAGGTCGCCAGGTCGCCGGCCAGGGCCTGCAGCGCAGCGAGCGCGGCCAGCGGCGCCGTCTCGGTGCGCAGGATGCGGGGCCCAAGCCTGCAGGCCTGGAAACCGTGGCGCTGCGCCAGCAGTTGTTCACGGCCGCTCAGGCCACCTTCGGGTCCCACCAGCAGCACAACGCGCTGCGGGCCCTTCGACAGCATGCTGAGCGTGGCGGGCGCCTGCGGTACGAGCACCAGTTTCAGTTCATGTTTGCCGTCGGCGCAGGCGGCCTCCAGCGGCGTCACGGAATCGACCTGTGGCAGGCGGTTGCGGCCGCTCTGCTCGCAGGCCGCGATGGCCACGCCGCGCCAGTGTTCGACGCGGCGGCGCAGCGCGGCCGCATCGAGGCGCACCACGCTGAACTCGCACGACAGCGGCACGATGCGCTGCACGCCCAGTTCAGTGGCCTTCTGCACGATGAAATCCATGCGTTCGCCGCGCGCCACGCCCTGCAGCAGCGTGATCTGGAGCGGTGATTCGCGTTCCACCTCGGTGAGCGCGCCGATGAGCGCCCGCGCACCCGACCGGCCCCCACCGGTCAGTTCGGCGGCATACTCGCCGCCAAGGCCGTTGAACAGGGTGAGCGCAGCGCCGGGCCGCAGCCGCAGCACGCGCAGCAGGTGCGTCGAGGCCGCAGCTGGCAGCAGCACGTCGGCGCCGGCCGCAAGCTCCAGTTCGACATAAATGCGGGTGGTACGCATCCGGCGGGCATTTTGGCATCATGCACGACACCATGCAGTCCGCATTTTCAATCGACGGAGCCACTGGGCTGCTGCGCGAGGCGCGCCAGGTCCTATCGCCCCATTTCGACGAGCGGCCGCAGGGCTGCGTGCCGGAACTCATCGTCGTGCATGGCATCAGCCTGCCGCCCGGGGAATTCGGTGGTCCGTGGATCGAGCAGCTGTTCTCGGGGGGCCTCGACCCTTACGCACATCCCTATTTTGCCGCGATCGCGCCCTTGCGCGTTTCTTCGCACCTGCTGGTGCGGCGCAACGGCGAGGTGGTGCAGTTCGTGCCCTTCGGCCTGCGCGCCTGGCACGCGGGCGCTTCGAGCTGGCAGGGACGGCCGGCCTGCAATGATTTTTCCATCGGCATCGAGATGGAAGGCACCGACGACGGCGCCTACGAAGCGGCGCAGTATCAGACGCTCGCCGGGTTGATCACGGCGCTGTGCCAGGCCTATCCGACGCTGGCGCGCGAGCGGGTTGTCGGGCACAGCGACATCGCGCCTGATCGCAAGAGCGATCCTGGGCCTGCATTCGCCTGGCCGTTGCTGCGCGAGTTGCTGGACTAGCCTGCGCGCTCAGCGGCTGCGATCACGCCGCCACATGACTTCACTGCCATTGGCGCGCCGCGCCAGCACCCGCGAGAGCACGAACAGCAGATCCGAGAGGCGATTCAGGTAACGCAAAGCCTGCGGCCCGACCGGCTCGCTGCGCGACAGCGCCCAGCAGCGCCGTTCGGCGCGCCGGCAGATCGAGCGCGCCATGTGGCAATGCGCGGCCGCCGCGCCGCCGCCGGGCAGCACGAATTCACGGAGTGAGGGCAGTTCGGCATTCCATTCCTCGACCAGCGCTTCAAGCGCCTCGACCTTTGGACTAAGAATAACGGTGCTCCCGGGGATGGCCAGTTCGCCGCCGAGGTCAAACAGATCGTGCTGGATATCGAGCAGCTGCGCCGCCATAGGCTCTGGCAGCCCGGACTGCGCCAGCAGTACGCCGATCGAACTGTTGAGTTCGTCAACGGTGCCGCAGGCCTCGATGCGCGCGCTTTCCTTGGACACGCGGCTGCCGTCGGCCAGGCCGGTGCTGCCGTCGTCACCGGTGCGCGTCACGATCTTCGAGAGCCGGTTGCCCATGGAGTCACGCTACCTCAAGTGATCGTACATGGCGAGTCGCGGCGCAGAGGATCGCATGAGCTTGACCGGGCGGGCACTTGCTCGTCACACTATTGTTGTCCAGGTGCTCGTGCGGCGAAAAGCGCCAGCGAGTGAAACGGGAAACCGGTGCAGCCCTCGAAAGCGATCCCGGTACTGCCCCCGCAACGGTAAGTGAGTAAAGCTCAGGTCACGCGGCCACTGTGCAATTGCATGGGAAGGCGATCTGAGCGGGATTCCCCACTCACGAGTCCGGAGACCGGCCTGGCATAGGAACCGTGGTGCGGAGGGCATCGGGCGGCGCCCGTGCCAACTCTTGTGCATGCGGCGACCCCCAAATCTTCAGCAACGCGGCCACTTGATCCAGACGTGCGCCATGCGGGCGAGCATGGCCAGGAGAGTTGCCGATGTTCATTTCCATTCGTACGGGCGTACTGGCCCTGTGTGCGCTGCTGCCAATCGCGGCTGCGCAGGCGCAGCAGCAGGCCGCTGCAAAGAACGACAATCCGCTCGGCGAGATTGTCATCACCGCGACGCGCGTGGCGCAGCCGGCGGACCAGGCGCTGGAGCCAGTGGTGTTGATCGACCGCGCCGCGCTGGAGAATTCACTCGCGAGCGACGTGGGCGATGTGCTGCGCTTTCACGCCGGACTGGATCTGGGCCGCTCGGGCGGTCCGGGCCAGCCCCTGTCGCTGTTTATCCGCGGCTCCAAGAGCGACCAGTCGATTGTGATGATCGACGGCGTGCGCATCAATCCGGGCACCTACGGCGGCGCGCCGCTGCAGAATCTCGCGCCCGAACTGTTCGAGCGCATGGAAGTCGTCAAGGGCCCGCGCTCAGCGATCTACGGGACTGATGCGATTGGCGGCGTGGTCAACCTGATCACGCGCCGCAGCGGACCGACGGGCGCGCAGGCCATGCTCGGCTACGGGCGCTACGGCACGGGCGAGTTCTCGCTGGCCGGGCACTATGACGGCGGCGATTCCATGCTGCAGGCCGCGCTGACCGGGGAACGATCAGACGGTTTCCCCACATTCACGGCTGATACCGTGGACCGCGGCTACAAGAACCTCTCGGGAACGGTCACCGCGGAGACGCGCATCGCCGCGCTCGACCTGGGCGCCTTCTACTGGCGCGCTGCGGGTACCTCTGACTATTCCAACCAGGTTTATGGCAATGACTTTCCGTATCCGGTGATCGGATTTTCCGCCGCTGACGAGCAGTTCGCCGACAGCGTATTTGCCGTGCGCGCGGGCGGAAACCTGACCGACGCCTGGCACGGACGCGTGACCCTGAGCCGCAACGTCGATGATCTGCGCCAGAACCAGGTCGACTCTTTCGACGTCGGCCTGCGCAAGGATTATGACTACACCTCACGCAATACCGTCGATCTGCAGAACGATGTCACGATCGGTGACGCGCAGTCCGGCCAGGTGTTTACTTTCGGCGCCATCCTGACGCAGGAACATACCGACTCGCTGTCCTTCGGCACGCAATACGCGGTCAGCACCAACGCGCAGACCTATTACCTGCAGGACCAGTTGAAAATTGGATCGAGCCGTCTGCTGCTGGCCGGCGGCGACTACCGGCATCCGGCCTTCGGCAATCACGCCACCTGGAATGCCGAATACGGCTACTCGGCCACTCACAACCTGCTGCTGACGATTTCCGGCGGCACAGCATTTCGCGCGCCTTCGGCGACTGATCGCTTCGGGTACGGCGCGAATCCGGACCTGCAGCCCGAGCAATCGCGCAACTTCGAGATGGGCGTAAAATGGCGCATCGACAAGGCGCAGCAACTGGGCCTGGCCGCCTTCCAGAACAGGATCGACGATCTGATCACGACCGTCTACGCGCCGCCCACCTACAGTCCGCTGAACATCAACATCGATCGCGCCCGGATTCGTGGACTCGAGGCCAGCTGGGACCTGCAGCTCGACGCCTGGTCGCTGCACGCCGAGGCCGATTGGCAGGACCCGCGCAATCTCGTCGACGACAGCCAGTTGCTGCGGCGCGCCCGGCAGAGTTTCAGCTTAAGCGGCGCACGCCGCTTTGCACGCGGTGAAGTCGGCCTGGATCTGCTGCAGGCCGGAGCGCGGGCCGACAGCGATGTCGCCAGCGGCGCGCCGGTCCGCGACGGCGGCTACACGCTGCTGGCGCTGCGCGCCAAGTTCGCGCTCACACCGGCGTGGTCACTGACCGCGCGGCTCGACAACGCGCTCGATCACCACTACGAGCTCGCCAGTGGCTACAACACCTCAGGGAGGGCCCTGTTCGTGGCCACGCGCTTCAGTTTCCATTGAACGCGCTAGTATTGGGACATGCCATCCCCGGAACTTGAGTGCGCACTCGAGGCGGCGCGCGCCGCCGCCGAGATCGCCTCGCGCCTGTACCGCAGCAATATCGCGGTGCGCATCAAGGAAGACCGCACGCCAGTGACCGAGGCCGACGTGCAGTGCGAGCGCGCGATCCGCGCGGTGCTGGAAGCGCAGTTCCCTGACTACGGCTTCTACGGCGAGGAGACCGGGCAGCGTGCCATGAATGCGGAGTACGTGTGGCTCGTC
The DNA here is from genome assembly GCA_003162555.1 of Gammaproteobacteria bacterium. Taxonomy (GTDB): domain Bacteria; phylum Pseudomonadota; class Gammaproteobacteria; order Steroidobacterales; family Steroidobacteraceae; genus FEN-1191. Next base: position 41,760 of record PMNQ01000274.1, read on the forward strand.
GATCCGATCGACGGAACCAAGTCCTTCGTGCGCGATTGTCCGTTCTTTTCCACGCAGATCGCGCTGCGGCGCGCGGGCAAGCTGGTGCTGGGCGTGTCGAGTGCCCCGGCGTACGGCGAGCTGGCCTGGGCGGAGCAGGGCGGCGGCGCATTCCTGAATGGCGAGCCGATTCGCGTCAGTCAAGTGGGCGCGCTATCGGAAGCGATCCTGTCGACGGGAAACCTGAAGACGCTGGCCGCTTCAATCGTGGGCTGGCGGCGCTTCGGCACGCTGGTCGGGCGCGTCAACCGGCTGCGCGGCTACGGTGATTTCGTGCATTACCACCTGCTGGCGCGCGGCGCGCTCGATGTGGTGCTCGAATCAGATGTGAACATCCTCGACATCGCGGCACTCAGCGTGATCGTGACCGAATCCGGCGGCATATTTACTGCGCTGGACGGTGGAGAGATCGATCTCGACACGACCACGGTGCTGGCGGCGAACGCGACGTTGCACGCGCCGGTGCTGGCGGCTATGCGGGAATGAAGGCGCGGCGACCCGCGCCCGACAGTTCCTGCATCGGCGTCGCATAGAGCAGCGAGAGTTCCGCCGCGTTCAATACTTCGCTGGTACTGCCCAGCCGCCAGCGTCCGTCGCCGTACAGCAGCAGCACGCGATCGGCGCAGCGCTCGGCGAGTGCCGGATCGTGCAGCGTGGCGATGACGGCCGCGCCCGCCGCGCAGCGCTCGCGAAATGCCAGCAGCACATCGACCTGATGGTGTGGGTCGAGGTGGTTGGTCGGCTCATCGAGCAGGTACACCTGCGGCTCCTGCGCCAGGAGTCCTGCCATCGCCGCCCGGCGCTGCTCGCCGCCGGACAGCGTCGCCAGCAGGCGCGTGGCGCAATTGGCCACGCCCATGCGCTCCAGCGCAGCCTGCGTGATCGCGTGGTCGCGCGCCGATTCGCCGTTCAGCCAGCCGATGTGCGGATGGCGGCCCAGGAGCGTGGCCTCGAACACCGACAGCGGCAGCGCGTCCTCGCGGTCCTGTGGCAGGAAGGCGAGGCGGCGCGCAATCTCGCTGCGCGCGAGTTCGCCCAGCGCCGCACCGCCGAGCAGCACCGCGCCGGCCGCCGGCGCACGGAGTCCGGCGAGCGTGTGCAGCGTGAGGCTCTTGCCGCTGCCGTTGCGGCCGAGCACCGCGATGAATTCTCCCGGTTGCAGCGCGAAGCTGAGATCGCTGAGCAGCGTGCGCTCGCCGGCCTCCACGCTCAAGCCTTGCGCGCCGAGCAGGCCCGCGCCGGATGGCGGCGTGGCGCTCATCACTTGAGCCATCCGATTTCGCGCGCCGTCGCTGGCCCAACCTGCTCCTGCGACAGATCGTCGGGCATGACCTGGCGACCGGGCGAGAGCGGAACCCTGCCAGCCATGATTTCCGCGTAGCGCTGCGGGTAGCGCGGGTTGAGTTCCGGTTCCGCAAAGCCCTGCGGATACAGCGGCGCGTCGCTGTCGGGCGCGTACTTGTCGCTGGCGCCGAAGGTGTGCAGCAGTTCATGCGCGGTCACGATTGCATTCTGCGCTGTCTGCGTACTGGTCGCGAACAAATGCACCACGCCCATCAGGCCACGCTGCAGGCCGAGTGAATGTGGTAGCGAAGGACTGCGCATAGGATCGTGGTACAGCAGAAACAGCGCGATCTGCGGCCGCGAGCGCTCGATCCCCGCGATGGCCTGCGCACGGTAGTGGCGCAGCCGCAGGACCCACCACACCCGCCCGAGCACGCCGGCATCCGGGTCCAGTTCCGGCGGCCGTGCCGCCAATGGCGCATACAGTTTGATTTCAACCGGCGTGTCGAGCGCGATGCCATAACGCCGCGCTTCATGCGCGATGAAATCGCTGACCGGCTGCAACTGCGCTTCGGTCAGTGACGAGATGTAGTCCGCCGCTACCGCACTGCCGTCGGCATTCACCGGGAACGCGCCGACCCACACAGTGTGGTCCCAACTCGTGGTTCGCTGGCGGTCGAGCCAGGCACCGCCGGCCACGATTGCCAACACGACCAGCAGGATCGCGATGCGCAGCGCGCGCCACATCAGCTGCGCTCCATCTCAGCGACTCAGGGTTGCAGCCGCGTGACCGACCAGGGGCCCGGCTCGAAGCCATCACCCTGTGGCGCCAGTGTCCGCTGCCAGCGCGCGCGATCGTGGATGCGTGCGCTGCCCTCGACCCACAGCTCGACGGCTTCCGCCCACAGGTGGTATCCGCCCCAGTGCGGTGGCCGCGCGATGCGCAGGCCCGGGTCGCGCGCCTGCTCATCGTCATCCGGCGCCGGCAGCGCGAGACGCAGTGCGGTCTTCGCCACGTTGGCGATCAGCTCGGCGCGCGAGCCGATCGGTTCGCTCTGCTGGCTGGCCCACGCGCCCAGGCGGCTCTGCCAGTTGCGGCTGGCGAAATAGGCATCGTTCTCAGCCGGCTCCGCGCGCACGATGCGACCCTCGACGCGCAGCTGGCGGTGCAGCGCGTCCCAGTGCATGACCACGGCCGCCTGCGCTCGCGCTTCGAGTTCGCGCCCCTTGCGCGAGTGATAGTTCGTATAAAAAGTCAGGAATCCAGGCTGCGGCGTGATCTGCTTGCACAGCACGACGCGCGCCGACGGCCGTCCGGACGCATCGGCCGTCGCCAGCACCATCGCATTCGGGTTCGGCTGCACCTCGCGCCGCGTCGCTTCGGCAAGCCAGGCGGCCGCGAGCTCCAGCGGTTCCGCCGGGAGCGGTTCGGGCAGGTGTTCGCGGTGCCAGGCCATGGATGTGCATGTTACTTGATGCGTGCGGTGCGCTCACCCGGCCCGGGCGTGAACAGGCCCTTGGTCAACCTTCCTGGCCGCGCCGCGTTTTCATAATCAAGGCGAGCCCTAAGCGGTTCAGGCCGTGTTCAGCGTAGCCCGCGTAGTTTGGACTCATACGCCAGAGGCGCACTTTGAGGAGAAGACCATGAAAGGAGTTATTGCAGCCACCGCCGTGTTGCTGGCGGCCCTTGCACTGGCCCCCCAGGCCCAGGCCCGCGATCAGGGCAACTGGCAGCGTGGCGACCAGAATCACGGGCGCTACGACAACCGGTCCGACAACCGGTCGAATGGCCGGCCCAACTGGAACGATCACGGACGCGATAACCGCGGCGATCAGTCGCGCGGCTGGCAGGGCCACAACGACTGGAACGGTCGCAACAGTTGGAACGGTCGCAACGATTGGCGCGGCCAGGACGGGTGGAATGGCCGCGACCCGCATCGCTGGGGCCGGCCGGATATTCGCCCGTACTACGGCTACCGGTATCCGCGCTACTACTACGATCGCCCGTATTACGGCTACAGCCCGCGCTACGGTTATGCGCCGGTGTACCGCAGCAGCTACTACTACGATTGCGATCCGTACTACGACTACGGCTGCGACGACTACGACGGATTCTCATTCTCGCTCAGCCTGCCGCTGCACTAATACGTCTTCGCAGCGGTTTTGAGGCGGCGCGGATCGGGCATTGCGCCCGATCCGCGCACTTGCGGCGCACGCCCTTTGCCATTACAAAGGTCGGGGCCATTTCCGGAAGCACCGCATGAATCTCGACGAACTCCGCCAGCGCCTCAACGGCCTCGATCGGCGCCTGCTCGAATTGATCAGCGAACGCCAGGCTGCCAGCCGCGAGATTGCGCGCGTCAAGCGCGCCACCGGCTATCCGACCCGCGACTACGCGCGCGAGCGCGACGTGATCCTGGCCGTGCGTGCGAACGCCGCCGAGCTTGGCGTGCCGGCGGACATCGCCGAGGGCGTGATGCGTCTGCTGATCCGCTCCTCGCTCACCACGCAGGAGCAGGCCAGCGTTGTCGCGCGCGGCGCCGGCAGCGGGCAGCGCGCGCTCGTGATCGGTGGTGCGGGCAAGATCGGCGGCTGGTTCGCGCAATTTCTCGCCTCGCAGGGCTTCGCGGTCGAGGTGGCCGACACCGCCGGCGGCGCGGGCGCAATCGCAGACTGGCGCAGCAGCACGCTCGAACACGACTTCATCGTCGTGGCGACGCCGCTCGGCGCCACCAATACGATACTGCGTGAACTGGCGGCGCGCCGCCCGCGCGGCGTCGTGTTCGATGTCGGTTCGCTGAAGACGCCGTTGCGCGCGGGCTTGAACGCATTGCGCGAAGCGGGTGTGCGCGTGAGCTCGATCCATCCGATGTTCGGGCCGGACACCGAACTGCTGTCCGGGCGTCACGTGATCTTCATCGACCTGGGCGCTGGCGATGCGCTGGAACTCACCCGCGGCCTGTTCGCACCGACCATGGTGGAGCAGGTAGTCATGAGCCTCGATGAACATGACCGCCTGATCGCCTATGTGCTGGGACTCTCGCACGCGCTCAACATCGCCTTCGTCACCGCGCTGGCACGGAGCGGCGAGAACGCGCCGCGGCTGGTACAGATGTCGAGCACGACCTTCGATGCGCAGTTCGACGTCGCCGCGCGCGTGTCGAACGACAGTCCGGAACTGTATTTCGAGATCCAGCACCTGAACGAATACGGCAGCGAATCGCTCGACGCGCTGGCGCAGGCGGTCGACAGTGTGCGCAGCGCAGTGCAGGCGGGCGACGCGGCGCGCTTCAAGGAGCTGATGGTCGGCGGCCTGGAATATACGCAGGGTAGACGGAGTCTCACGCAACGCCGCGCCTGAGGCGCTAGCGGCCGACGCGCCGGCGCAGCAGCAGCAGAAACACCGGCGCGCCGATCAGCGCGGTGATCGCGCCCACCGGCAGCTGGCGCGGCGCCGCGATGGTGCGGCTGGCAATATCGGCGAGGCACAGCAACGCGCCGCCGCACAGCGCCGCGCCGGGCGCCACCAGCCGATGATCCGAGCTGCGCAACGCGAGCCGCACCAGGTGCGGCGCCACCAGTCCGACGAAGCCGACCGGGCCCGCGGCCAGCACCGCGAGCGAGGTGAGCGCCGCGGCGATCAGGAATACCACCGGTCGCGCCAGCCGCGCGTCGAGGCCCAGCACCGCGCTGCGTAGTTCTCCCGCCGCGAGCACGTTGAGCGCGCGTCCGCCCAGCAGCGAGAGCAGCAGCGCCACGCCGGCCGCGGCGAGATCGAACCAGGGGTGCTGCGCCCAGCCGAGGTCGCCGGCCAGCCAGAACACCATGCCGCGCAGCTGGCCGTTATCCGCGATCGCGAGCAGCACGGAAATCACTGCGCCGCAGGCACTCGCGAGCACGACACCCGAGAGCAGCAGCCGGCCCGGATCGCCGCCGCTCCCCAGCCACAGCACCAGCGCGCCGACGCACAGCGCGCCGCCGGTGGCAGTCCACTCGAGTCCGCCGAGCGAAATCCCGGCGAGCATGCCGGCGAGCGCGCCGACTGATGCGCCCCCCGATACGCCGAGCACGAAGGGATCGGCGAGCGGATTGCGGAACAGCGCCTGCAGCAGCACGCCAGCCAGACCCAGCAGGCTCCCGACCGCGAACGCCGATATCGTGCGCGGCAGCCGGATCGTGCGCACGATCGTGCCGGCCAGTTCATCGCCCCCGCCGCCCAGCGCCGCCAGCGCCCGGCCGACAGACAGGTCGGCCGAACCGGCCAGGAGCGAGGCCAGCAAGCAGCCCGCGGCCGCAGCCGCGAGCACCGCCAGCGTCCAGATTTGTGCGTTCCTCGTCATATCTGGGGCCTGTTTATACTCAGAACATCGATGCGTTGCTGCTCAAAATGCCTTCAGACAAGGCGCGAGGCGCGATGCGTGGTCATTCCACGTGAGCGCTGAGCAACGCCGTATGAAGGCATTTTGAGCGCAACCCTTCGGGGGCGGCCCCGTTTTGCACAGGGCCGCGTTGCTCCTCCCTTTTGTGGAATGACCACACTTCGGTCGTTGCGCCTTGCCCTGTGCAAAACGGGGCACGCCCGCATCGATGTTCTGAGCACAAACAGGCCCCTGAGCCTAAAGACCGTGCCCGGTCGACCACAAGACCCAGGGGCACGGCCGCGTCGAGGTATTGGGTGCAAACGGGTCCTGGTCGCTTGAGCGCGGGCCCCGGTAAAGGGTAAAACGGACGCATTATGGGCGATGTGATCGATCGGGATGGATTCCGGGCCAATGTCGGCATCGTGCTGATGCATGGCGACGGCCAGCTGTTCATCGGCCGGCGCTCGGGCGGCCGCGGCTGGCAGTTCCCGCAGGGTGGCATGCAGCGTGGCGAAGAGGCCGAGGAAGCGCTGTTTCGCGAGCTGGGCGAGGAGATCGGCCTCAGGCCCGAGCAGGTGGAAATCACCGGCCGGACGCGCGGCTGGCTGCGCTACCGGCTGCCGACGCGCTACCAGCGGCGCGAATCACGGCCCCGTTGCATCGGCCAGAAGCAGCGCTGGTTCATGCTGCGCCTGAAGCAGCCGGAAGTTGAGTTCCGCTTCGATACCACCGGTGAACCCGAGTTCGACCGCTGGCGCTGGGTCGATTACTGGCAGCCGATACGCGAGGTCATTTACTTCAAGCGCACGGTATACACGCGCGCGTTGCACGAGCTTGGCGCGCAGGTCTTTCCCAACGGGCTGCCGTCGTATCCGGACTGGTGGCATCAGCCCGAGCAGGGTGATGGCAACAGCGACGCCGAGGTCGAGGCCTCTTAGGGGCCTGCGTACCGATGGACATGCCCGGCAAACTTGTAGTGCGTACCTACGCGCCCGCGCGGCGCTGGACGATGCTGGCCTCGGCACTGCTGCTCGGTACAGTGGCGCTGTACCTGGCCTTCGAGTTCGGACGGCAAAAGGCCGGGTTCGACGGCATCCAGGCGGCGCAGCAGCGCAGCGCGCTCGAAACACAGATCGTCACGCTGCAGACCAGCATGCACGACCTGCAGGTGCAGCTCGCGGCGGCTGACGAGGCGCGCATATCACAGGTGCGCGAACGGAGCGAAGTCGCCAAGACCATCGGCGAACTGCAGGCCGCGCTCGGCCGCGCGCAGCAGGATCTGGATTTCTACCGCGGCATCGCCAATCCGCTGGCCGCCGCCAAGCCGCCGGTGGTGCGCGTGCAGCAGTTCCAGGTGCTGACCACCGAGGCTGCAAAGCACCGCTACGCGCTGCGATTTGCGTTGAACCGCCCGACGCGCCCGGAACAATCCTCGTCCGGCATGCTGGCGGTGACCATCGAGGGCGAGCGCGCCGGCGCCGCGGCCAGCGTCGATCTGTCGCAACTGACCGATCCGAAACTGAAGGAGCTGCCCTACAGTTTTCGTTACTACAGCAATGTGGAGCAACCCGTGACCCTGCCCGCGGATTTCCGTGCCGAGCGGGTTACTATAGAAATACGGCCGGCGGGCAAGGGTTCGCCGCCCTACCGGCAAACCTTCGTCTGGAATCCGGACGCCACCTGAGCAAAACCGCATGTTCAACCGCAGTGAAAAGCAGTCCGCCAGCATCGATACCCTGATCGGCCGCAGCGCCAGCGTGCAGGGTGACATCGAGTTCTCCGGCGGCCTGCACATCGACGGGCGCGTGACCGGCAACGTGCGCGTCGCAGCGGGCGAAAAAGCTTCGCTGTCGGTGAGCGAGCACGGTGTCATCGAGGGTTCGGTGGAAGCGCCGCAGGTGGTGCTCAACGGCACGGTCAACGGCGACATTTTTGCGGCCGAGCGCGTGGTGCTCGGCGCCAAAGCCAGGGTGCGCGGCAACGTCAGCTACGGCGTCATTGAAATGGCGCTCGGCGCCGAGATCACCGGCCGGCTGATACCCGGCAATCCCAACGACCCAGCCGACGCTTCGCAGGCCAACTGAGGGTCCGGCACGGCTGTTTTGACGCCCCGCGGCAGCGCGCCTACACTGACGACACCATGGACGCACCTGTAAACGACACCCCGAGCCAGGAGCCAGCGCTGGTATTTACCGATGCCGCGGCGCTCAAGGTGGCGGACCTGATCCGCGCCGAAGGCAATCCGCAGCTGATGCTGCGCGTGTTCGTGCAGGGCGGCGGTTGCTCCGGCCTGCAATACGGCTTTGAGTTCGATGAACAGCTGCAGGACGGCGACACCTGTGTCGAGAACCACGGCGTGAAGCTGCTGATCGATCCGATGAGCGTCAACTACCTGGGCGGCGCCGAGATCGATTTCCGCGACGGCCTCGATGGCGCGCAGTTCGTGATTCGCAACCCGAACGCCACGACCACCTGCGGTTGCGGCTCGTCCTTCACCACGGCCTGAACCTTTCGTGAGCCGCGCTGCGCGCACCGTGCCCGACGTCCTGGCGGCCGTCGATCTCGGTTCGAACAGCTTCCACCTCGTTGTTGCCCGCTACACGCATGGCCAGCTCGTGGTCATCGACCGCATGCGCGAGATGGTGCGCTTAGGGGGCGGTGTAGGTCCGGACGGCCGGCTCGACAAGCAGGTGGCGGCGCGTGCACTCGCCTGCCTGGAACGCTTCGGCCAGCGCTTGCGCGACATGCATGCACGCAGCGTCCGCGTGGTGGGCACCAATGCGCTGCGCATCTCGCGCCGCAAGCAGGCGTTTCTCGAACGCGCGCGTGATGCGCTCGGGCATCCGATCGAGATCATCTCCGGCATGGAAGAGGCGCGGCTCATCTACGCGGGCGTCGCGCACACGCTGCCTTCCGAGCCCGGGCGGCGCATGGTCATCGACATCGGCGGCGGCAGCACCGAGGTCGTCATCGGCGAGGCCTACGAACCGCTGCTGCTTGAGAGCCTGAGGCTCGGCTGCGTATCCTTAAGCCAACGCTACTTCGCCGACGAAAAACTTTCGCCCAAGCGTTTCGAGCGTGCGCGCCTCGCCGCGCGCGTCGAAATCGAGCCGATGCAGACGCGCTTCCTGCAGCAGGGCTGGGAAAGCGTGGTCGGCAGTTCAGGCACGGTGCGCGCGATCGGCGAGTGCCTGCACGAACGCGATCCGCAACTGTCCTCCATCACGGCTGAAGGGCTCGACAAACTGGTTGAGTCGATGATGCGCGTCAATCATTGCCGCGAACTCGAACTGGAGACGCTGACCGAGGAGCGGCGGCCGGTGTTTCCCGGCGGCGTGGTCATCCTCGCCGAACTGTTCGCGGCGCTCGGCATCGAGCAGCTGCGCATGGCCGAGGGCGCGCTGCGCGACGGCTTGCTGCACGACATGGTGGGCCGCCTCACCGACGAGGATCCGCGCGAACGCACTGTCAGCTCGATGGAGCGGCGTTATCACGTCGATGCCACGCAGGCCGCGCGCGTGGAGGCGACCGCGCTGAATTTCCTCGGGCAGGTGGCCGAGAGCTGGGAACTCGACGATCCGCACGCGGAGCTGACGCTCAAGTGGGCGGCGCGGCTCCATGAGATCGGCCTGGACGTGGCGCACAGCGGCTATCACCGCCACGGCGCCTACCTGCTCGAGAACGCGGACATGCCGGGATTCGCGCGCGAAGAGCAGCTGTTGCTGGCGCGGCTGGTCGGCGCGCACCGGCGCAAACTCACGCTGGCCGGCGTCGAGGATCTGATTCCGCCCTGGGACCGGCTGGCGCTGTTCCTGATGTTGCTGCTGCGGCTGGCCGTGCTGCTGCATCGCGGCCGCAGCGCCACAGCGCTGCCGCCGATCGAACTCAGTGCGCGCGGGCGCACGCTGGAGATGCGCTTCCCGGCGCGCTGGCTCAAGGACAATGCGCTTTCAGTGGAAGACCTGCACCAGGAAATCGAGTACCTGCGCACGCAGGACGTGAAACTACGCGTCTACTCCGGCAGCCGCGCCGCCGCCGCGTAGGCTTCCAGCAGCTCAGCTTGCGCGTCGCCCGGCGGTTTGGTCGCGGCCGTATCGGCAACTGCGCGCTGGTAACTGCCGTCGCTCTGCAGCAGCCAGGCATTGCTGTCATCCTGCAGGTAACGCTCCAGATCCTCACGGATGCGGGCGCGGATCTTCGCCTGCGCAATCGGGAACGCCACTTCGACGCGGCGGAAGAAATTGCGCTCCATCCAGTCGGCGCTCGCCAGATAAAGCTGCGCGCGGCCGGCGTTCTCGAACCAGAATGCGCGCGAGTGCTCGAGGAACCGCCCGACGATCGAGCGCACCTGGATGTTCTCCGACACGCCCGGCAGCCCCGGGCGCAGTGCGCACACGCCGCGCACGATCAGGTCTATGCGCACACCGGCGTTCGAGGCGCGGTAAAGGTTTTCAATCGTGGCCGGATCGACCAGCGCGTTGAGCTTGGCGATGATACGCGCGGGCTTCCCCGCGCGCGCGTGCGTGATCTCGCGCTCGATCAGCGCCTGCAGCGATTCGTGCAGCTTGAATGGCGATTGCAGCAGTTTGCGTAAGCGAGGCGTCTGCGTGAGGCTGGTGAGCTGCAGGAAAATCTCGTGCACGTCGGTGCCGATGGCCTCATCGCAGGTGAACAACCCGTAGTCGGTGTAGCTGCGCGCTGTGCCGGCGTGGTAGTTGCCGGTGCCGAGGTGACAGTAACGGCGGATGCCCTGGGCTTCGCGCCGTACGATCAGCATCAGCTTGGCGTGGGTCTTGAAACCAACCACGCCGTACATGACGTGCGCCCCGGCTTCCTGCAGTCGCGTCGACAACTCGATGTTGGCCTCTTCATCGAAGCGCGCGCGCAGTTCGATGACCACCGTGACGTCCTTGCCCGCGTTCGCCGCGGCCACCAGCGCATCGACGATGTGCGAATGGTCGCCGGTGCGGTACAACGTCTGCTTGATCGCGAGCACGTTTGGATCGGCGGCTGCCTGCCGCAGCAGATCCATGACCGGTGAAAAACTCTGGAACGGATGGTGCAGCAGCACGTCGCGCTGGCGGATCGCGTCGAACAGGTCGTGCGCTCCGCTGAAGCCCTCGGGGAGTCCGGGCGTGAACACCGGATACTTGAGCTCCGGGCGCGGCACCAGCTCGTAGATCGCCGAGAGGCGATTAAGGTTCACGGGTCCGGGCACCGAGTACCAGTCGAGCGGTTCGAGCGCGAACTGCTGCAGCAGGAAGTCAACCATTTCCTGCGGGCAGTTGGCGCCGGTCTCGAGCCGCACCGCCGCGCCGTAGCGCCGGTGCGCCAGCTCGCCCTCGAGCGCACGGCGCAGGTCGTCGACTTCTTCATCATCGATGAACAGGTCGCTGTTGCGCGTCAGCCGGAACTGGTAACAGCCCAGCACTTCCATGCCGCTGAAGAGCCGCGCCACGAAGGCCTCGACAATAGTCGAGAGCGCCACCAACCGTTGCCGTCCGCCCGCGGCCGGCAGCGCGACCACGCGCGGCAGCGAGCGCGGCGCCTGCACGATGGCCATGTCGCCATCACGTCCGAAGGCGTCCTTGCCGGCCAGCTTGACGATGAAGTTGAGGCTCTTGTTCTGGATGCGCGGGAACGGCCGCGCCGGATCGAGTCCGAGTGGGCTTAAGACCGGTTCCACCTCGTTGGCGAAATGCTGTTCGAGCCAGGCGTGCGTCGCCTCATCCCAGTTGGTGCCGGGCAGCAACTCGATGCCTTCGGCCTGCAGATCGCCCAGCAGCGAATCGTTGAGCACGCGGTACTGCTCTGCGATCAGCGCGCGCGCACGGCTGTGGATCGCGGCCAGCTGCTCGGGGATGCTGAGCGAATCCGGCGCAGTCTGCGCCGAGCCGAGTTCCAGCAATTGCTTCAGGCCCGAGACGCGGATCTCGAAGAACTCATCGAGGTTGGATGAGCAGATGCACAGGAACCGAAGCCGCTCGAGCAGCGGCACGCGCTCGTCCTGGGCCTGGGCCAGCACGCGCGCGTTGAACTCCAGCGCCGCGAGTTCGCGGTTGATGAAGTTCTGCGGCGCGCGAAGCGGAATCTGGTCCACGGGGTTGCGTTGAGTCCTTTTTAGGCCATTGTACGGTGGGAGCGCATGACAACTGTGTTACAGCGTCGTTAAACCAGCAATTCGCGGCTGCCCGGGCGTCTGGCGGGCGGCTAGCGGGCGGCTAGNNGGCTAGCGGGCGGCTAGCGGGCGACGGCGGCGGGCGGGGCAGGCGGCTGCAACTCGATCGCAGCCAGGAGCGGTCCGGTCTGGCGCTGGAAATCGGCCGCCAGCGACGGATCCAGCGGGGTCGCGTCCGGCAATTTGACGTGCTGCGGATCGAGATAGCGCCCGTTCAGTCGGTACTCATAGTGCAGGTGCGGGCCGGTGGCGAGGCCGGTCATGCCGACATAGGCGATGGTCTGGCCCTGCTGCACCCGCGTTCCCACCCGGGCCGTTGGCGCGAAGCGCGACAGATGGCCATAGACCGTGACGATGCCGCCGCCGTGATCTATTTCGACGAGATTGCCGTAACCACCGCGCACTCCCCGGAAGCGGATACGTCCATCGCCGGCGGCGCGCACCGGCGTGCCGGTCGGCGCCGCGTAGTCCACGCCCTGGTGCGCGCGCACCAGATCGAGGATCGGGTGGTAGCGCGCGCGGCTGAATCCGGAGCTGACGCGGCGGAACTCGAGCGGCGCGCGCAGGAAGGCCTTCTGCATGCTGCGGCCGTCGGGACTGTAGTAGCGCTCGGCGCCGTCGGGCGCACGGTAACGCACCGCGCGCACTTCGCGTCCCTGGTTGGTGAAACTCGCGGCGAGGATCGGGCCGTCCTGCAGGTACTCGCCGTGCTGATACAGGCGCTGGTAGCTGACCGTGAATTCGTCACCCGGTCGCAGGTCGAGCGCGAAGTCGATGTCCCAGCCGAAAATCTGCGCCAGCTGCAGCACGGTCTGATCCTGCATTCCGGCGGACTGCGCCGCGTCGAACAGCGAGGAATCGATCGTGCCGTGCGCGACAACCACGCGCGCCTCGATCGGCCGCGCGCTGACATCGGCGCGGAAGCCGTCGGCCGCGCGCGTGACCTTGAGCCGTTCGGTCAGTGACAGATTCCGCTCGAGCGTCAGCAATTCGCCATTGCGGCGCGTGAGGTGCAGTGCTTCGCCCGGCACCAGCCGGTCGATGAATGCGCGTGCACCGCTGATGGCGCGCAGGTTGGCCAGATCAGCGAGGCTGAGTTCGAGCTTGCGGAAGATCGCATCCAGCGTGTCGTTGCGCCGGACGATGACTTCAATGCTGCTGAACGGCTCGGCCATCGAGGCCGCCTGCGCCGTGAGCGCCGCGGGATGCGGCTGCACCGCGGCCGGCGCGGGTTCAGCCTGCGGGTAGCGGTCGTTGACCGCCAGCGCCAGGCCGAGCAGGACGCAGCTCACAATCGCTGGGCGGAACAGGCTCATGTGCGCACCGTAGCCGAGCCTGCGCCGCCGGGTCAACGTGCCGGGCGCGCCATCCTGTTAAAGTTGTGACCTATGGCAAGTATTACCGTCCCGGTTCCCGAGCAGCTCGCCGAGCTGCAGCGCGGCGCAGCCGAAGTGCTGACGCTGCCGGAGCTGGAAAAGAAGCTGCTTCGAGGCGAGCCGCTGCGCATCAAGGCCGGCTTCGATCCGACCGCGCCCGACCTGCACCTGGGCCACACAGTGCTGATCAACAAGCTGCGCCAGTTCCAGCAGTTCGGGCACGAGGTCATATTCCTGATCGGCGATTTCACCGGCATGATCGGCGACCCGAGCGGCCGCAACGCGACGCGCCCGCGGCTCACGCCCGATGAGATCAAGAGCAACGCGCGCACCTACCAGCAGCAGATCTACAAGATCCTTGATCCGGCCACCACGCGCATCGATTTTAATTCGCGCTGGTTCGGCCCGATGAACGCCGCAGGGCTGATCGAGATCGCGGCGCGCCACACCGTGGCGCGCATGCTCGAGCGCGATGATTTCAGCAAGCG